>CAIRSA010000336.1 GCA_903881085.1 uncultured Acidobacteriia bacterium | reverse complement strand
TTCGGCCGAAAATTGGCTGTCTGACCCCAATTGCCCTCCAACGCAATGCCCCAATGACTCGCTCACCAAATCGGAAGCTCGCCTCATCAATGCAATGTAAGCGACATTGGAATGCGACTCGGTTGGATTGAAGCCTGGATCGTCGCTGAACCATGTCACGAGTATGGTTGGGCGCGACGAAATTCCATTGCGCCAGCGCCAAGAATTCTCCGGCTGTGCGAAGCTGTATGAATCATGCGAATTCTCTTTGCCTTCCTGGCGGTCGCGACAATGTTGGCGGACACCTATCCGCGGCAAGCAGGCGTGGATGTGCTTCACTACACGTTCAGGCTCTCGTTCACTGACGCCTCCAATGAACTGCAAGGCGAGGCCGCAATTGACGTCCGCTTCCTGGAAGACAACATCGGCGAAGTCGTCTTCGATCTGACAGGCATGACTGTCACCGGAGTATCTCCCGGAACCTACACCCACTCGGACGGACACCTGCGGATCGCGACGGCCCCCTCAAAGAAGGGCGAACGGCGCACGTTCACCGTCCGCTACCAAGGAGAGCCCGCGGGCGGACTTCGCATCATCAAAAACAAATACAAAGACCGCGTCTTCTTCAGTGAAAACTGGCCCAACAACGCCCGCCATTGGCTGCCGATGATCGATCATCCTTACGACAAAGCGACCAGCGAGTTCCTCGTCACTGCGCCTGCGCAGTATCAGGTGATCGCCAACGGCCTGCTGCAGGAAGTGACCGATCTGGGCAACGGATTCCGGTTGACCCACTGGAAGCAATCCGTCCCCATCGCCTCATGGCTCAATGCCATTGGCATCGCGGAGTTTTCCGTTCATCATGCCGGAGAAGTGAAGGGCGTCCCGCTTGAGACCTGGGTCTACCGTCAGGACCGCGATGCCGGACCGCCGTGGTTCGAACCGGTTTCCCGCGCGGCGATGGAGTTCTTCAGCGAACATATCGGCCCCTATAGTTACGAGAAGCTCGCCAATGTGGTGGCGGCCGGCTTCAAGGGCGGCACCGAACACGCCAGCGCAATCTTCTATGGAGAGAGCAACGTGCTCGAGCGGCCCGGGACCGGGCTCATCGCACACGAGATCGCACACCAATGGTTTGGCAACGCAGTGACAGAAGCGGATTGGGACGACGTGTGGCTCAGCGAGGGCTTCGCGACGTACTTCACGCTGCTGTTCATCGAGCACTGGCAGGGGCGCGATGCCTTTGCCGCTGGACTTAAGGATAGCCGGGCGAAGGTCTTCGAGATGGAAAAGAAGAACCCTGACTGGAAGGTGCGGCACGACAATCTCGCGGACATGAAGCGCGTGCTGCAGCCGCTGATCTATCAAAAGGGCGGCTGGACGCTGCATATGTTGCGCAGCATGATGGGCGACGAGGCCTTCTGGAAAGGAATTCGCGACTACTATGGCCGGTATCGGAACGCGAACGCCACGACGGCGGACTTCCAAAAGGTAATGGAGGAGGCATCCGGCCTGAAGCTTGGGTGGTTCTTCGATCAGTGGCTGAATCGCGCGGGATCGCCCGCGGTGAAGGGCTCCTGGAATTGGGACGCGGCTTCGAGGATGGTGGTGGTTGTGCTGGAACAATCGTCGGACTTCCGTCTGCCGCTTGAGATTGCGATCGGCGATCGGGTGGAGAAGATCGAATTGACACATCGCCGTCAGAGCTTCACATTTTCCGCGGGGAAGGCGCCCGATGAGGTCAGGCTCGATCCCGCCATGAAGGTTTTGATGGATGCGAGTTTCCAGTCCACGCCGCGATAGGATGAATAACATGCGCCATCTTGTAATCGCCGCACTGGCAACCCTCACACTGCAGGCACAATCCCAGCCGTGGTATCAATCCGATTTTCCAGCCGCGGAGTTCAAGGCGCGCTGGGCGAAGATCTACGACAAGATCGGCAACCAGGCGGTGGCCGTGGTGCAGGGTGTCTCCATGACGCCGGGCTTCAACATGCCGCGGCAGACCAACGAGTTTTACTATCTGTGCGGGTTGGAGACGCCGCATTCCTACCTGCTACTGGATGGGCGTTCGCGCAAAGCCACGCTATTCGCGCCGCCGCGCAACCCGCGTCTGGAAGCGAACGAAGGCCGCGTCCTATCGGCTGAGGACGCTGCCCAACTCAAGGCGCTTACAGGTGTCGATGAGGTGCAGCAGACAGAGGTCATGCGAACAGGCAATTGGCTGAACCTCGCCGCCGGCCGGCCTCAGGCGGCCCTCACCATCTATACGCTGTTCTCGCCCGGTGAAGGCCCGGCGCAGAGCCGCTATGAACTGCAAGCGGCCAACAACGCGATCCTCAACGATGCCTGGGATGGCCGGATTCCGCGTGAGATGCAGTTCGCGTCCATGCTGGCCACGCGCTTTCCACGGGCAAAACTGTCCGACCTGACTCCGGTGCTCGATGAACTGCGTAGCGTGAAAAGTCCGCGTGAGATCGCCTTGATCCGGCGCGCTTCGCAGATCGCGGGGCAGGGAATTCTGGAAGCGATGAAGAGTACGAAGTCCGGCATGACGGAATATGAACTCGACGCTGCGGCGCGCTATGTCTTTCTCGTCAACGGCGCGCGGTTGGAGGGCTATCGATCCATCACCGCAGCCGGAACGGCGAACATCTGGAACGGACACTACTACCGCAACATGTCGAAGCTCGATACCGGCCAGCTGGTGCTGATGGATTTCGCGCCGGATTACCGCTATTACACCAGCGATGTTACGCGCATGTGGCCCGTCAGCGGGAAGTATTCTCCGCAACAGCGCGAGTTGCTGCAGTTTGTGCTGGAGTATCGCAACGCCATCATCAAGCGCATCCGTCCGGGCGTTACCGCCAAACAGATTATGGACGAGGCGAAGACGGCGATGGAGCCTGTGTTTGCACGTACCAAATTCTCAAAGCCCGTCTATGAGGCTGCGGCGCGCGAACTGGTGGAGCGCGGCGGAGGCGTCTTCTCGCATCCTGTTGGCTTGACCGTTCACGATGACGGGACATACAACGATGGTCCGCTGAAGCCGGGACATGTATTTTCGATCGATCCGCAGTTGCGGGTTCCCGGCGAGACCCTGTACATCCGCTACGAAGATGTGGTCGTGGTGACCGAGACAGGCGTGGAGAACTTCACCGATTTCCTGGCTTCGGAGCTGGATGATATGGAGAAGATTGTTCAGGCTGGAGGCGGGCTCGTGCAGAAGTTTCCGGCTATTTGGGGTCAGGGAGAAATTCGTTAGTCCAGGTTGAGGCCAAATCGATCTTCGCATCGCGGACTTTTTCGATGCTCGCATCCAGAAATCGCTTCATCGCCTCAGGTGCCCCGCTGGGCATCCTGCCATCGATTGTGAACGCAGGCAGGCTCCAGCGGATGATCTGCACGTCCACCGCCGCATCCTGCGACCGATTCCCCTCCGGCAGTCTCTCGCGAATCTCCTCTGGTTTATGTGTTGCGATCCACTGCAGCGTGCGTTGCATTGCGCGCCCCAGGCGCCGTGCCGTGTCGGGATTGCGATCGAGCCATTCCTGCTTTGCCGACAAGGCTCCGCCGGCGTAGACATCGCCTCCGTAAATCTCCTGCATGTTTTGAGCAGTGCTGGCATCCACCAGGATCGTCAGATCGGGATGCCTCTTGAGGAGATGGAAATGATCGCCCCCCGAAAGCCCCGCCGCGTCGATGCGACCGCTTTCCACCGCCGCGACCGCGGTTGCACCGATTCCGATTCCCACGGCGCTGAAGTCGGTTGGTTTGATTCCGTGAGCAGCCATCAAGTAATTCACCCACTGATGATTGGAAGATCCTGGAGACGATACGCCAATCAGCTTCCCTTTCAAATCCTCCAGCCGATGGATTTTTTGCACTGCCGCCGGGGCCACAACCAGCGCTCGGCCGTCTCGCTTCACGCCAATGAAAAAGGAGCGTACCCGCTGCCCTTCGGCTGCCATCTGGATGTTCTGTTGATAGGCGTTGCCGGCGACTTCGACGCTGCCGCCAATGGGAGGTTATTCATGTGAATGACCTCGGCGACGGGTTCTTTGCCACCCCTGCGCTCTCCGGCGGGCGCATCTTTGCGCGTGGTTCTGACGCGCTCTATTGCTTTGGCGCCGACCGGCAATAAAGCCCTTTTCATGACTACTTGAACGCGTTACACTGATACTACAAAGTTCGCGCTCACACGCGAAAGGGTCTAGTTTAATCTGTCTAAGGAGTCTCAATGAAAGCCTCAGTTGCCTCTTCATGCCTTTTTTTAATCTCTCTTTCCATTCCCCTATTTGCTCAGGACGCGAATGGACGCATCTCTGGAAACATCACGGATACATCCGGCCTGTCCATCCCGAATGTTCAGATAACCATCACCAACCAGGCCACAAAGTTGATCTGGAAAGCAGCCTCCGATCCGAAGGGCTTCTACGTGGTTACCAACCTTCCGGTTGGAACCTATAACGTGGAATCCAAGGCGGAAGGCTTCCGCCCCGCAATCCAAAAGGGCTATGAATTGCCAGACAGCGGCCGCATCACTGCGGATTTCAAATTGGAAGTCGGCGGCGTGAATCAGAGCGTCACTGTCACCGAAGTGGTTGGCGAAACCGTCAACACAGTATCCGGCGAATTGGCGCACACAATTGATTCCGAGCAGGTCGCGGATCTCGCGTTGAACGGCAGAAATTATCTGGAGTTAGTAACACTCATGCCCGGCGTGGCCATGATGTCGTTGGATCAAATGGCGATGACCACCAGCCTCAGCGTTACCAACCAATCGATCAATGGCAACCGCACCGACACGAATCATCTGGCGGTGGACGGCGGATCGAATCTTGACTCCGGTAGCAACGGCAGCCAGATCAATAACGTCGGCGTGGATTTCATTCAACAAGTACGCATTCAAACTTCGGCCTTTTCGGCGGAATTCGGACGCAACTCAGGCGCCAGCATCAACGTAGTGACCAAGAGCGGCGGCAACCAGTTTCACGGCAGCCTGTTTGAGACCATACGCAACGACGCATTGGACGCGAAAGATTTCTTCGCGCCTATCAAGCCGGTTCTTCGCTTTAATGACTATGGCTGGAGTCTGAATGGACCGATTGCGTTCAAGGGACTAAAGAAGGGCAAGCTGTTCTTCCTGGCCGGCGAAGAATGGAAATCGATTCACCACTTCACCAATCCTTCGCGGCAGACGCTGCCGACGCTGGCGGAAACGCAGGGCGATTTTTCTGACCGCACAACTACGACAATCTACTCACCTGGCACCAAAGTGCCGCTGCCTGGCAAGATCTTTCCGGCGAGCATGATGACAGTGGATGGCAAGGCGGTCATGGCGGTCTACGCCAAAATGAGCACGATGGCCAGCTTGTACACCAACACGCCGGTGGGCAACAATGCTACCTATCAGGCGTATAATCCTTTTAACTGGCGTGAAGATATCGCTCGTGTGGACTACCGGTTGAGCGATAACCACAGTATTTACTTCCGCTACCTGCACGACAACTACAACACAATCGATCCCTTCGGCACTTTTGGGTCGTCCTCGCTGCCAAACAGCCCCACGCAGCGCCACCGTCCTGGTTACGGTCCGCAGTTCGGGTATGTGTACATTGTCAATCCGCACGTGATCAACGAAGCCCGTATCAGCTCGTCGTGGAACGGGCAGCGTACCTACATGCAGGGCGATCTGTGGAAGCGTGATACGTATGGCTTCAAATTCCCGCGCCTGTTTGGCGGCAATGGCGAATATCCGGAAGGCATGCCTGATTTCACTGTGAGCGGTTTTGCGACCGTATATTCAGCAGACCACGTATTTTTGAAATCGCCGACTACCGACATCAGCATTTCCGACAATGTGACGTACACCGTTCGGCAGCACACGTTCAAGACTGGAATCCTGCTGGTGCGGAATCGCAAAGATCAGAACGCGACCTCGTATTACAACGGGCTGGTCGCCTTCAACAGCAGCGGCGTCCCCAACACCACGAACTATTCACTTTCAGATGTGCTGCCTGGAAATTTCCAGACTTACACCGAGGCTGCCAACGATCCTGTCGGGCAGTTCCGCTTCTCTCAATATGAGGGATTTGTCCAGGACTCATGGCACTTGAAGAGGAACCTAAGCATAGAAGTGGGCATGCGTTTCAGCCACTATGTGCCCACTTACACCGTGGCCAATAACATGGCAAACTTTGTGCCGTGGCTTTATGACCCCAAGAAGGCCGTTCAAATGACAATTGCAGGCCAGATCGTGGCGAACTCCGGAAATCCTTACAACGGCTTGATCACGGTGGGCGATGGTATTCCTACCGATCAAAAGAGCCGCGTCGCCAACGCCGATAATCTGCTTGGGATTCCGGCTGGCGGCCCACGCGGACTCTATGAAACGCAGAATCTATTCATGCCCCGGTTCAGCTTTGCCTGGGCTCCCTTCCGCGATAGCAAGCTGAGCGTTCGAGGCGGATTCGGCACCTACCATGACCGGCCCGAAGGGAACTTGGTGTTTTCGCAGACCAAGTTGCCGCCGTTCACCCCGCAGGTGCAATATCAGTATGGAAATCTGTCGAACCCTGGCGGCGGTTCCGCACCGGCCGCTGCTCCTCAAGGCGGGATCTCGGCGATCGATCCGAATCTGAAGGTTCCAGTCGTCGATACCTTCAACTTCGGCATCCAACGCGAACTTCCGTTGGCGATGTTGTTGGAACTTACCTATGCGGGTAACGTTGGTCACCACCTGCTGCGTTCGCCGAACATCAATATGCCGTCGTTTGACCAGTTCGTAAATAATCAGAATTTGCCGTCGGCTCAGCGGCTGGCGACGAATTCACTGTTGCCGTACAAGGGCTACACAACAATCAGCTTCTTTAAGAGTGATTCCAACTCGAACTACAATGCTCTCCAGACGAGGCTTACCCGCCGCCGTGGAAATCTGCTTTACACCGTCAACTACACATGGTCGCACGCCCTGGCAGACACCCCTGGCAACTATAACTCGACCACCGATGCGATTGAGTTCGACAATCGCCACTTCAACTACGGTCCGACCAACTACGACCGCCGCCACCTGTTTGTAGCCACCTTCACCTACCGGTTACCGTTCATGACGAAGACCAAGGGCGTTCTTGGCGCGGCATTTGGCGGTTGGGAGATGAGCGGCGTTGGACGCACGCAGACTGGCCAGCGTCTGACACCGGTTGGCAGCAACTACATTCCCAACACGCGCCGCGCGCAATACATCGGCGGGGAGACAACGCTGCCGTCCGATATAAGAACTATCAACAAGTGGTTCAATACGGCGGCCTTCACGATTCCGCCCGCTACGGCGTTAGGAAATGCCGGCGTGGGCATCATTACCGGGCCCGGCTGGCAGAACTACGACCTGTCGTTGCGAAAGGTGTTCAAAATCCATGAAGGCTGGGCGCTGCGCGTTCAGGCCGATGCCTTCAACATTCTGAACCATCCGAACTTTAATAATCCGGATGTAACTACTAATAACTCGACGTTTGGAGCTATAAGTAGTTCTCAGCCGGCGCGCAACATTCAATTCGGAGCGCGTATTACGTTCTAAGGGGACAAGTGCATCGCCCGTCCTGACCAGGGGCGGGCGATGCGCGAAAGCTGGTCTGCCACGGTGTTTTCGTTCTCGCAGAACGATATTCTGAACGCCTCGCCGTGGATCAAGTACAACAAGAAGGGCGTGCTCCGGTATTGGCGAGGCGGCGTGGATGTAGGTGGCCCCGTAGTAATCCCCGGGCTCTACAATGGCCGCAATCGAACATTCTTTTTCGCCAACTACGAGCCCCTGCGGCAGTACACGCAATCGCAGGCCTATGCGCGTGTGGCCACCGCGGCCGAACGCCGTGGCGACTTTTCCAACTCCGTCTACAACACGCTCACCAATCAGCGGATGTTCATCTTCCAGCATTTCGACCCGTTGAGCAACAAGCCGATCTCACAGCCTTCCACCGGCTACCCGCAATTTCCAGGCAACATCATTCCCGCGTCTTTGATTTCGCCCATCGGCCAGAAGCTGCTCAATGAACAACCGCTGCCGAACATTCCACTCAACGGCCTGGGACAGAATTACACGGTCTTTCGCAGCGTGCACAATTACGATGATCGCTATCTGTTTCGCATTGACCATGTCATCACCAACAACCACCGCATCGCCGCACGTTTCGCGCAAGTTCCCACCAAGGGAATTCGGTTCAACTTCGGCGGCTATATCGAATGGGTGCCTGTGGACCATAACACGGGAACAAACTCCACGTTCAGCGACACTTATACCTGGGGCACAAACAAGGTGAATGAGTTCCGCTACGGCTTCAACCGCTCCTGGAACGCACGCACCCAAACCGACGAGCAACTCGGCGTCAACGGCTTTCAGAAATTCGGATTCCCGTCCTACCTCAATCAAGGTGTGCCGTTCGTCAATAACCCCGGCGACCCCAACGTGCAGGTTTTCGGCAGCAGTATAGGCACTCACGAGATCGACAACTTCTCGGAACTGTCGGACACGCTTAGCTGGGCCAAAGGCAAACACAATCTGAAAATCGGCGCCAACTGGCAGGCGCCACAGCAGAACCTGACCGACCTGACGAACCTGGGTGGAACGTGGCAGTTCAACTGGACCGCTACCAATATCGGCTCCGGAAATACAGGCGCCGTTCTCGGGGTCCCGAATGCAACCACGGGCTCCACGTTCGCCTCTATGTTGCTCGGCTACCCAAACTCCATTCTGATCTCACCGACGATCATCCCCTATCAGTACCGCTGGAAATACGTCGCGGGGTTTCTCCAGGACGACTGGAGAGTGACTTCGCGTTTGACTATCAACGTAGGCCTCCGCTATCAGGTCGAAGTTCCACGCAGTGAAAAGCACCACTGGCAGGGACCGTTCGTCAACGAACCGATCAAATTGCCGAGCGGCGCGCAGCAGCAGGGCTATGTGCAATTAGGCGGCCTCGGGGGCGCGCCCTCCCATCTCTGGCCCACCAAGTATAACAATTGGGAGCCCCGCATCGGCTTTGCCTTCCGTCTGCCGAAACTCATCCCCGGGCTGCACGTGATGCGCGCGGCCTACGCGATCAATCACGTGCCGACCAACGGGTTGTTGAGCAGCGCGGTTCCGAATCTTAGCCCGCAACCAGGTTCGCTCGCCAACAACGGCGCGGCAAATGGCGGCCAGGTGCAGATGGACTTCGCGCCGCTGGTGCTGCCGAACGTTGCGGTCACAACTCCCACGGATGGTAAGTTCATCAACTTGAACACCGTCGCACAGCTCTTCTATTTGAATCCGAACGTCAAGATTCCCTACGTCCAGCAGTGGAACTTCGGGCTCGGATTTCAGTTTGGCAACACGATGGGGCTGGAACTCAACTATGTCGGCAACAAGAGCACGAACATGTTTGGGCCGGCGTCGATCTTCAACAGCGTGAACCTGCCCGAATACATCAGGCAGTTTCAATCCGGCCTCAATATGAACCAACAAGTGCCCAATCCGCAGGGCATTCTTGGCTCAAACGGCCAGGTGATCAATGTCACCCGGACCAACGCCTTGCGCCCGCTCTCTACTTTCGGCGATATCTACGATCCGCTGTCGCAAGGCTATGACGCGCGCTACAACGCGCTGCAGGCCAACCTCACCAAGCGCTTCTCCGGCGGCATACAATTCAACGTCAACTACGTCTGGATGAAAGCCATGGACGACGTATCTTGCATGGGGCAGTTTTGCAGTACAGCGCTGCAGGGTTGGGGTTTCGGCGGACCGCAGAGCCCGAGCAATTCGCACGGCCTGGAAAAATCTGTCTCCACCTACGACGTTCCGCACACTTTCCGCATGAACTTCAACTGGGATGTGCCATTGGGCCGGGGCAAGCACTTCCTCAACGGCGTGCCGCGTCCGATCGATCTGATTATCGGACGTTGGAAGCTGAGCGGCAATTTTGAGCGGCGCAGCGGCTTTCCGTTCTCGGTCATTGCCGGCACGACGGCCGGCTTGCCCGACAACCCGAATTGCTACTCCTGCAACCAATTCGCGCAGCTCCGTCCGAACGTCAACCCGGGAGTCAATCCGATTCTTCCGAACTGGAAGGCCAACTGCGACAACCCTGTTACCGGCGTGTGCCCGTACATCAACCCGGCGTTCTTTTCCGCGCCCGCGGCGTTCAGCCAGGGCAACGCCCCGCGCGTAATGGATTACCTGCGCATGCCCCAAGTCCAGAACTTCAACATGGCGATATTGAAAGAATTCCCAATCCACGAACAGATCAAGCTTATGTTCCGTGCCGAACTCTACGGCGCATTGAATCATGCCGTCTTCGCGACCAACTTTAATACATTCACGTTGTACACCGGCTTGAACTATTCCGGGCTTCAACCCGGTGCGGTCCCTGCTGTCACCGCGAACAATATCTCCGCGCAGTTTAGTAATCTGGTCAACATCAGCGGCGCCAGAAAGATCCAACTCGGGCTGAAGCTATACTTTTGAGGACAACGTGCGGCGAATAATCATTGGTTTCTGGGCGGCGGCATTGGCGCCGCAGGCCGCTTGGCTGGGCGCGACGCTGAAGGACGATTCCAACGCGTTGCTGGTGGCCGATGCCCCGCTGCATTCCACAGCCCAGGTGTTTGGATTGCGGAGCGAGGATCAGATCCAGCGCGTGAATGGGCAAGCCGTGCGCAACGCGAAGGAGGTCCGCGCGCTGACGAGCGCGGGGAGACAACGATTCGCTCGTTGGCCTCGAAGGCAGGCAAAGTGACAGCCGTCAGTCTGTTCGGTTCCAGCGAGAAACTGGCGTGGCGCCAAACAGCAGAAGGCTTGATCGTTCAACTACCATCGAAGAGACCGTGCCAGTTCGCTTACGGCATTCGTGTAAACCTAAAAACAAAATGAACATGACTCTACTTACACTCAGCCTCCTGATGCTGAGCCCGCTCCACTCCGCCGAACCGTTCCCCGGCGAGAAGGCCGACTTCCACGGTGTGGCTTTGTATTCGGTGCCATTCGGCAAAGACGTGGCCAAGGTGCTGGTTCCGGCAAACCCGGCTCCCGGCCGTCCGTGGGTACTCGCGCAATCGCTCTATAACCCTGACAGCGCGCCTGTCGCTTACATGACGCGCACGGAGTTGGAGCTTGTGAAGCGCGGCTTCCACATCGTCGCGTTCGGATTGGGAAACACGTTCGGCGCGCCGGATGTAGTCGTCAAATGGGACGCCGTCTATCGTGACATGACGGAGAAGTACGGCCTCGCCAAACAGACAGCGCTAATGGGAGTGAGCCGCGAAGGCCTGCCGATGGCGCGTTGGGCCGCCGCGAATCCCGGCAGAGTCACCGCACTGTATATGGACAAGGCAGTGTGCGATTTCAAGAGCTGGCCGGGCGGCAAGA
This sequence comes from uncultured Acidobacteriia bacterium, assembly GCA_903881085.1. Lineage (GTDB taxonomy): Bacteria > Acidobacteriota > Terriglobia > Bryobacterales > Bryobacteraceae > CAIRSA01. The sequence continues at coordinate 132,143 of CAIRSA010000336.1, read as the reverse complement.
TCGGAAATGGCAAAGGTAGCCCGCGCGATTGGGCGAGCCTCCTTCCGCTCTATCACTTCAACTCCGAAGCTGAGGCGCTGGCCTACGATCAAAACCCAGTGGACCTCGCTCCCAAGCTAATCGCCGCCAAAGTCGCCATTGTCTATATCGCCGGCGAGACGGACGATGCTGTTCCTTATGCCGATAACGGCGCGCGCATGGAGCAACAGTACAAAAAGCTGGGCGGCGAGTTCGTTCTGATCTCGCATCCGGGCGAGGGACACCATCCGCACGGCCTTGCCGATCCGGCCCCCGTCGTGGACTTCATTGAAAAACACGCACGCAAGCCCGCATCCGTCGATCCGCTCAAGCCCTATCTCGATGGCCGTTCGCCGGAGATCCTGCGCGAACTTCCGCTTGCGGGCGCAGTGTCCGAGGGAATCACTCTGCGTCGTGTCGTGTTCCGCTCGCGCGACGAATCGGAGATCTTCGCCGTCATCGCAAAACCCGCTGCACCGGGCAAGTATCCCGGCATGTTGGTGCTGCACGGCGGCGGAGGCAGCGCTGAAGTGGACAAAGCGATCGCCTGGGCACAGCGCGGTTACGTGGCTGTTGCGCCCGATCTGCCCGGCATCGCCGAGCCGAAAAAGCTGGTCGACACCAGAGGCAAATGGAGCGCCTTGAAGTATGGCGAAGAGCGCTGGCAAGCCAACCCCGATGCGAGCGCGAGCGTGATCTTCGATGGTGTTCTGGCCGCCATGAAGTCGCTCTACCTGTTGCGCGCACAGCCTGAAGTGAATACAGCGCGCATCGGCGTTGTAGGCATTTCATGGGGCGGCTACATGACCACGATGGTGGCGGGGCTGGCCGGCGATCAAGTGCGCGCGGCGTTTGCGGTCTATGGCTGCGGCTTCTATGAACTCACGGCGCAGCGCGATTCCACAATGGCCAAGATGACCGAAGAAGACCGTGCACGCTGGCTGCGCGATCTGGACGCGGGCCGCCGTGCGCCGGGCATCAAGGCGGCCTTCTTCACGGCCGGCGCCGCGAACGATTTCTTCTACTGGCCGCGCGCGGTGCAGGCTACACTCGATGCGATTCCTGGCGAGAAGAACCACCTCTATGCGCCGAATGCGAACCACAAAGCGCCGCTGCCGGGCGGGACCGTTTCGCCTACCAAGGGCACATGGCTTTCGATGGAAATTCCCTATTTCGAATACCACTTGAAGGGTCTGGGCCAGCCACTTCCCAAAGTCACGGTGCAGCGCACCAGCGACCGGCTTCTCGCCCGCGTCAACATCACATCGCCACGTCCGCTCACCAAAGTGGAGTTCTATTGGGCCAAGACCAACGCCGACGTGATGAAGCGCGAATGGATTGCACAGCCCGCTTCAAAGTCCGGTGACACTCAGTTCGAAGCGAAGCTGCCAGCCGAAGCTGCCGACTGGTTTGCGGTCGCCTCCGATGACCGTCCCGTAACGGTGTCGAGCGACCTGGTCTCCGTGGGCGTGGCGGCGGCGCAGGCGAACTCGTGGATCAAGGTCGAAACGGACCGGCCCGGCGCCATCTACAAGCCAGGCCAGAGAGTGATGTTCCGTGTCAGTCTCGCGCCGAATGCGCCAGTCAAAATTACGGAACTCTCGTGGACGTTGACTCTGGACGGCGCCAAGCGGCTGGGGCAGGGAATCGTCTCTCTACAATCCGGCACTGCGACCGTTGAAGGCACGCTCGATCAGCCCGGCGTCCTTCAATTCAAAGCCACCTCCGGCTTCGCGAACACGCTGTTGGGCGAAGGTATTGCCGGCGCGGCCTTTGACCCTTACCGCATCGAGGCGACGGCGAAACTGCCTGCCGATTTCGAGGCCTTCTGGAAAGCGCAGAAGGCCGAGCTGGCGAAGGTACCCATCGACCCGAAACTGGAGCCGGTGGAACAGCCGAACTCCAACGTCGAGGTGTATGAGCTCAGCGTCGCCAACATCAGGGGACTGCGCGTGCATGGTTACCTGGCGAAGCCGAAGGGCGCGAAATCACTGCCCGTGCTCATCTCGCTGCCGGGCATGGGGCTTCATCCGGACGATTTCAGAAAGGCCATCGAGTATGCCGCGATGGGCTTCCTTGCACTCGATCTCAGCATCCACGACCTGCCCATGGTGCGAACTGCGGAGGACCTGAAGAAGTGGCAGACCATCGTGGGATATCCGTATATCGGCCGCGAGGACCGCATCACTTATTTCTACCGGCAAGTGTTCCTCGGCATAGTGCAAGCGGTGAACTACCTGGTTTCGCGCCCCGATTGGGATCGCAAATCGGTCGTCTCCTACGGCGGCAGCCAGGGCGGCGGACTCGCGCTCATCGCCGCCGCACTCGATCCGCGAATCACCGCGACTGTGGCCATCGCGCCCGCCCTCGGTGAGCACACCGGACTGCTGCATGATCGGCCCGACGCCGCTCCCAACAAGCTCATCCTCGGTAAAGACGGGCGTCCGGATCCGAAGATCATTGAGGCCACCGCTTACTACGACACTTGCAACTTCGCGCGATTCGTCAAAGTGCCAGTGTTGATGAGCATCGGCCTGATTGACACGGCGGTGCCGCCAATGACCGCACTTTCTATCTATAGTTTGCTCGCCGGTCCCAAGACTGTAGATCTCGTGCCACTGCTTGGCCACAACAGAAGACGCGAGTTTGACGGCATGCGAAATCGGTTCTTTGCTGAGCATGCAGGCATACGCCCATGAAGCGGATTCTCGCAGTTGTCCTGCTTCAAGCGTTGACCGCGCTGCACGCCGCGGAATTCTGGGTCGCGCCAGCCGGTGACGACCGCGCACCAGGGACCAAAGCGCGGCCCTTCGCCACTCTCGAACGTGCCCGCGATGCAGTGCGCGCGCTTCCGGCGCGCGGTGGCGCGAGAGTGTGGCTGCGTGGCGGAATCTATCCGCGCACCCGCGCCTTTGAACTCGATGCTCGCGATTCCGGTCAACCAGGTGCGCCGGTCGTCTATGCGGCATGGGGCGATGAGACGCCGCGATTGGTTGGTGGGCGTGTCATCCCCGCGTCGGCGTTCCGTCCTGTGACCGACCCCGCGTTTCTCGATCGCGTCATCGCCCGCGCCGCGCGGCGTCACCTATTGCAAGCCGATTTAAAAGCGCTTGGAATCACAGACTACGGCGAGCACCGTCCGATGCACGCGGTCGACTTCGGATCCAGCACTCATTACCTTCCAGCGCCGTTGGAACTCTTCATTGACTCCCAGGCCGCAACGCTGGCGCGCTGGCCCAATCGCAACGATGCCGCGCCGTTTCTCGGCCTGGTCGAGAGCGCGTCGCAACAGATCGAAAAGGACGAGACGGGGAATCCGAAACAGTATTCCACGTTCGTCTTGAAGGACGTGCCCACCACCTTGTGGGGATATCGCGGCGATGGAGACATGCCGGCGCTCTTCCCAAAGCAGGCGCTGGAACACATCCGCGAGTGGGGAGCGCTCGAAGATGGCTATGTCGTCGGCGGTCTGGTCCGTGCCTACGCAACCACGCGCCAGAAGATTAGCGCCGTCGACGCGAAGACCGGTGCCGTCACTATTGCCGTTCCGCTGCGCCTCTGGCCCACGTACAAAGACATGACGAGGCTGTTCTATTTCACAAATCTGCCAGAAGAGATTGATGTTCCTGGAGAGTATTATCTCGACCGCAAGACCGGCAGCCTCACCCTCTATCCGCCAGAAGGCTTCTCCGACAAATCAGAAGTGATCGTTTCGATCCTGAACGATGTGCTGGTCGCCATGGAGGGCTCTTCGCACATTCGGATTCGCGGACTGACACTCGAAGCAACTCGCACAACCGGCGTCTATATCGAACGAGGCGAGGACAATGTGATTGAGAAGTGCGTCATCCGCAACACCGGCATCGCCGGCGTGCAGATTGGTCAAGGCTGGGACACTGGTCTCGCCGGAGAATGGGCCGCTCAAAGCGGTGGCCCCCCACCACCCGAAGTGAAGGCCGCGGGCCCCGGCAAGCCACTGCGCCGTCTGCCGGGATCTTACCGCCACGTGCTCTGCACCGGCATGGAGCGGTTGCCCAGTCGCATGCCCGGCGCGACGGCGTGGGACCGTCAGGGCGGCAAGCGCAACGGCATCGATGGCTGTACAATTCACGACACTGGCATCGGGGGAGTGTTGCTCGGCGGTGGTGATCGCAAGACGCTCACGCCTGCCGAAAACTTTGTCCGCAACAGCGAGATCTACCGCACCGATCGCCGCATCCACATGTATGCGGAAGCTGTGGTTGTTGATGGAGTGGGCAACCGCGTGGAAGGCAACTACCTGCACGATAACTACGGTGGCCTGCTTTATTTCCTAGGTAACGATCACATCATCGAATACAACGAGATCAGCCGCGGACTCGCCGCGTCGCAGGATGGCGGCGCGATCGAAACCCGCCAGAACCCGAGCATGCTCGGCAATCAGTTCCGCTTCAACTACGTCCACCACAATGGCCGCAACAGTCCCGACCACAACCCGCAAACCTGCACGCTCTATCTCGATAACAGCACCGCCGGCGTTACCGTCTACGGCAACGTCTTCTACCGCAACAGCGGCCGCACCGTGAAGGGCTTCGGCCGTAATGTTATTGGTGTCACAGAAGGCCACGACCACGTGATCTCCAACAACCTGTTCATCGACAACAACGGCGCCTCCGTCAAAGACGGTGCTGACTTCGAGAAAACCATCAGGACATTCGAGAGCAATCGCAGGATGCTGCGCGAAGACGTCGATGTGACCAGTCCGCCCTACTCCACGCGCTACCCGGATTTCCTGAAAACGTATCTAGGCGTGGTAGTGAACAAAGACCCGAATACACCGCTACTCAATCGCGTCTTCAACAACGCACTGATCGGCAACAACGATGGGGTCGGCGCCAGCCGTTACTCCGACAAGGACTATCGCCACCATAACGTGGAACTCGACATCGCCCCCGGCTTCGTCGATGAGGCGGCTGGCAACTTCGCACTGCGCCCCGATTCAGCCGTCTTCGAGAACATTCCCGGGTTCCAACCGATCCCGTTCGAAAAGATGTGGCATTCGCGGGCAGTAACGAAAACAAAATGACTGACGGAGCGGTGTAGGCCTACGGAGAAACCAGGTCACTCTCGAATAGCGGAGGCACGGAAAGGACTCGCCGGCAACCCGGCCTTGTTGTAAAGATTCGCGCCCTCCGGATTATGTGCCCAGCCGTAGCGCACCGCAACCGGATGCGGTATACCCGAACTGGAAACCACCACGGTGCCGCGTTCGATCCGCGCGTCCGCCCACACAAACTTCCCGTCACTTCCGGCAATCGCGAATTGCTGCAACTTACCGCCCTTTGCCACCAGCCCTCCGGCGCTGTGCGAGAAACGAACACGGATCGTTGAGCCCTCCACACTCATGGATTGGAACACGGGGCTGGAGTAATCCAGTCGCTTGCCGTAGACCTTCGCCAGTGCGACCAATGCGAGGCGGCGCCCGGCCTCTTTCTTGTTCTTGGGGTGAATATCCGCCGCCTCGCCGATATCGATCGCCACAGCCATACCCGTGTTCGGCACTGTTTCAGCAACCTGGCTTTGCGCCTCGCGGAGTTCCGCCCAGTTTGATTCGCCGGGCTGCGTCACGGCCTTCGAATAGTTGGCCAATTGCACGATCAGGAACGGAAAGTCCGGTTGGCCGAATCGCATCCGCCAGTCTTTAATCATTGCGGTGAGCAACTCGCGGTACTGCCCGGCTCGGCCCGCGTTGGACTCCCCCTGATACCAGATGGCGCCTCGGATGGCGAGTGGCACGATGGGCGCAACCATGGCGTTGTAGAGTGTTCCGGACTCATTCGGCTCGCGCGGCATCCCCGGCGGCAGCGGTCTCAGCTCGGTGATCGGCGCTCCCAACTTATAGCGCCACTCGCCTGCGAGAGAAACCGCGGCGGTGGCTGGCTCCCCGGTTGGCTTCAGACTGAGTTGCCGCGGCAGTCCGTAGACGCCGCCGAATCCGCCGCTATCGAGGGTCCGGATGGCAATCACGTTGCGGCTAGTTCGCAACACACTTACTGGCACACGATAATGACGATCCAGGAAACGGTGCAGTCCTTCGCCCACCTTCTCTCCGTTGACATAAGTGATGTCGCAATCGTCGATCGGCCCCAGGCTCAGTTCCAGGTCCTTGCCTGCCCAACCGGACGGCAACTCAAAACTGCGGCGGAACCAGACGATGCCATCGAACTTCCCCAGCCCCATCTGATTGAATTCGGCCGGCAGCGTCACGGGCTGCCAAGCGGTGTCATCGAAGGAAGGATCGGCCCATTGGGCGGCCCCTGGGTCCTTGGCGCTCCACCACGCCTGGCGCGCGGCCGCATTCGCCGAGGCGTTCTCTCTCGCGCTCTGCAAGCGGGCGAGGGACTTTTCCAGCGCTGGCCGCAGCACCGGCACTGCCTGCAACGCTTCCACGCTGGTCCACGGTTCGGCCGCCGTTCCACCCCAATTCATATTGATAATGCCAATCGGGATCTTGAGCCGATCATGAAGCATGCGGCCAAAGAAGTAACCCGCGGCGCTGAAACCGCCCCAGCCCCCTTCCACCAACGATTCCGGCGAACATCGTTTCCATGCGACGTCGGCGGCAAAGCTCTCGCGCGGCCGGTCGGCGATGTCGCGCGGCACCGTGAACAGCCGGATGCCCGGGAACTCGGCGCGCGCAATGTCATCCGGCACGTTGCAGACGCCGATCCCCATCTCCATATTCGATTGGCCGGCGGCGAGCCATACTTCACCTACCAGCACATCTTTAACAGTGACATCGTTGACCTTGAGATCCGCGGGTTTCGCGTTGGCGCGCATGGCGGAGAGACGCACCATCCACTTGCCCTGCGCGTCGCTGACCGCCGTCTGCGTGCGGCCCGCGAAGCGTACCGTCACCCGCTCGCCCGGCAGCGCGGTTCCCCACACGGGGACCGGCTTGTCGCGCTGCAGCACCATGTGGTCCTGGAAAATTGCGGCCGGAACAGCGGCCGCGGAAGCTAGCGTGATCGACAGCCAGCAGCAACTACCAATTTGTAATCGAGCCATCGGGCCTCCGAAAAAGTGGAATGGGCGTCGAGCGCTCCGTGATGTCGCTTAGCAGGTCGCAGCCAGCCGGGTCGAACTCCACGCCGATCCCCGGCGACTCCCTCGGCCACAACTTACCCTTGCGGAAATCCGCCCCCTGTTTCAGATAGGGGACCGACGGATCACGCCCGCATTCCATCAGCACCGGTCCTGGGAACGCTCCTAGTGTGTGCGTAAGTGCGGCAAGCGCGATAGGGCCGCAGGCATGCGGGATCATGCCGACGTAGTGTGTTTCGCACAGCGTCGCGATCTTCATGAATTCCGTGATGCCGCCGGTGTTCGGCAGCGTCACGCGCGTGTAATCGATCACGCGCTGCTCGATCAGTTCATTGGTGTCCCAGCGGTCGCCGAACTGCTCCCCCACCGCCAGCGGAACCTTGACGTGCGACCGCAGATCCTTGAGCGCGGCTTTGTTCTCTGAACGCAGCGGGTCTTCGATCTCGTACGGCGCCAGCGGTTCGAGCAGCGTGCAGAGGCGGATTGCGTCGGCCAGGTCGAGCCGCGTGTGGACGTCGTTTAGCCAATCGCCATTCCGCCCTACGCCCTCCCTGATCTGCCTGCACTTTTCCAATTCCTCGTCGATCACCTGATGTGGCCGGAAGACGCCGCTCGGCGGTCCGCCCGGCTGCGCGCTCCACGGCGAATCCACCGCAGTCCGGAACGCCCGGAAGCCGGCTTCCATCACCGCCTGCGCGCGCTCCTTGATGCTGCCCTGCGTCGTCACGCCGCCCGAGTAGCATTCGATGTGCTCGCGCGAAAGCCCGCCGAGCAATTGGTACACTGGCACTCCGAGCGCTTTGCCTTTGATGTCCCACAGCGCAATGTCCAGTCCGCCCAGCGCGTGCAGTTTCTCACGCCCCGGCGGATAGAACCAGCCACGGTACATCGCCTGCCAGAGGTGGTCAATGCGCGACGGATCTTCACCGATGAGCATGCTGGCGCATTGCTCCATCATGTCCTTCGAGCCGCCCTCGCCGATGCCCGTAATGCCGGCGTCGGTATCCACCACCACCACGCGCGTGCTCTGGTTAATCGTCGGATTGAAGCGCTTTGGCTGATAGTAGCGGATGCGCCGGATCTTCATCCTGGGGATCGCGGCCACGGCAGGCGCGATCCCAAAACCGCCGGCTGCAGTACCCGCCAGCACCGAGCCGAGAAAGCGTCTCCGATTCATAAGCCTCCACTTCAAAAATACAACTTTATCCCAAACAAGTGGCTGCGCGTCGGCTGCAACAGCGCGAGGATCTCGCCCACGCGCGAGCCGTCCGGCATGACGGAACTATTGGAGGCGTAAGAGTTGTAGGAATCTGGAAATTGAGGACGTAGTCCTTGGCCGCCGTCTTGTTGTTGCGCAGCAGTTCGAACAACGTGCCGTGAAACTGATTTGTGCCGGTCTTCATGGCGATCTGCACGATGGCGCCGTTGTTCTGGCCATATTCGTCGGAGTGCGAACCGGTCTGCACTTTCAACTCTTGCACGGAATCGATCGATAGGGCGAGGTTTGCGGCATTCACCTGGGAGCCGGTGGCGATGACCCCGTCAATGGTCACCTGCTGGTTCAATTCCCGCTGGCCGTTGCCTACCAGCGCGATGATCTTACCGCCGGCGAAGCCGCCGTCCCCGCCACTGAAACCGGATCCCTGCCGGCTGCCAAAGAAAACGCCTGGCGTGAGCACCGCCAATCACGCCAGGTTGCGGCCGTTCATCGGCAATTCCGAGATGCTCGGTTTGTCCATCACCTGGCCCACCGGTAGCGTAAAGTCGACGCGGATTCCGGTTTTGATCTTGGTTTTGAAGCCGGGCGATTCCACTGTGACGGTGTACTGCCCGATTTCGATCAGCGGGAACGAATCGTCGCCCGTCTTGCTGGTGGTGCTCAATCGATGCGCTCCAGTTTCCACACGCGGTAGCGTCACTTTCGCAAAACAGGAATGGGTCCAGGAGTATCGACATCGTTTCGACTTATTATTGCCGCTGACAGCGCGATTGGCCCATACGGCATCATAAATCAAACATGGCCCATCAGTGCATTCGGGCATTTTGACCCTACGCCCTGCGCAGTCTCCCACCTCTTGGGGTCATCTAAGCCCACAGCGCCTCCCAAGCGGCGTATCATACAAAGAACCGCCGCGCAAACTGCGACCTCATGCCCGGCGTGGTCGAGACAAGTGCGACGTCCATGCTGGAAGGTCATGTAACTCACGAATCAGTCCTGAAAAATGGCGAAACCGAAAGGCGATGATAAACAAATGACCGAACCGGAAGTCCCCCGTGCGCAGTTTGAGATCTTTGCAAATGGTCTCGACCATCCGGAGTGTCTGGCATTCGATCGCGCGGGGAGCATATGGGCGGGTGGAGAGGCCGGGCAAATTTATTCAATCACACCGCGTGGCGAGGTGCGGCAGACCGCTGACTTAGGCGGTTTCTGCGGCGGAGTCGCCTGGTCCCCCGACGATAGCGAGTTGTTCGTCTGCAATCCCAAGCACGGAGTCGTAAGTGTTGCGCGATCCGGCGACTGGAGGGTCTTCGCGCGCGGGGCAAAAGGCAATCCGATGATCTGTCCCAATTATGGCGTCTTTGACCAGGCGGGAAACTATTATGTAACCGACTCCGGCCAGTGGCAGCGTGGCAATGGCTATCTGCTGCGTTTCGACGCCCACGGCCATGGAGAGATCCTCGCTGGTCCATTCGGTTTCGCCAATGGACTGGCGCTGAGTGAGGATGCGCGTACGCTATTCATGGTGGAAAGCGATTACGACCGGGTCTTGCGGATTGACACCAGCAGCGGCAAAGCGGAACTGTTTGCACAGGCTGTGGGGCGCATGCCGGATGGGTTGGCGCTCGATGCGGACGGTGAACTGTTTGCTTCCTGCTATGCGTCTGATGACATTCACCGCATCGCGCCAAACGGCAGCGTGAACCTCTTTGCCTGGGACCGTTGGGCGATACTGCTCAGCCGTCCGACTAACATCGCCTTTCACGAAGGATATCTCTACGCTGCCAATCTGGGCCGCACTACCATCACACGCGCGAAAGTGGGACGCGCGGGAAAGCTGCTGGCTAATCAACGATGACACTCTCAGGGAAAGTCGCAATCGTCACAGGCGGAGTCCATGGAATCGGACGAGCCATCGCCGAAACATTTGCCAAGGCCGGTGCACATGTAGTGGTGGCGGATATCGAAATGGATGACGCACCGGGAATCCAATTCGTGCGTGCAGATGCAGGATCGGCTCGTGATATTGCAGCTGTAGTTGAGGCAGCGGCCACGATCAGCGGCCGGATTGACGTGCTCTGCAACAATGCTGCATGGCTAGGGCCTGGGCATGCAGCGCTGGAAGCAGCAGACGAAGAGTGGGAACGGTGCTTCCAGGTTTCTTTGCTTGGGACGCAGCGCTACACGGCCGCGGTGCTGCCATACATGCAACGCCAGGCGGGCGGATCCATCATCAACATCGCATCCGTTCAGGGACTTGTTGGTGGCCGCAATTCCGCGGCATACACCAGCATCAAGCACGCGATTGTCGGATTCACGCGCAGCGCCGCTTACGATTACGGCCTGCAAAACATCCGGGTTAATGCGATTTGCCCCGGCGCCATCACCACCCGTATCTCGCCGAAAGCGGGCGACGAACTGCACCAGCGCCAGATTTCGAAGACGTTTCTTGGACGCACGGGACAACCGCACGAGGTTGCCGCCGCCGCATTGTTCCTGGCCTCCGACGCCGCGTCGTACATCACAGGTGCGGCCATACCGGTAGATGGCGGCTGGACGGCCATGTAGTCAGTCGACACGGTAAAGACGCACTTTGGCTTCGTCGAGCTCGACACCCAGCCCCGGCCCTTTCGGCGCGATAGCGCGGCCATTGCTAAGATCCAGTGGCTCCTGTAACAGTTCATCGCAATAGTAGAGCGGACCGATGATATCGCACGGAAACTCCTCCGGCGTAATTCCCGAAGACGCCACCGCGAGGTGGAGCATCGCCGCTGTTCCAACGCCAAGTTCCAGGTTGCTTCCCACCGTACAGCCCAAGTGCGCGGCCTGCGCGATCGCCGAAATCTGCACCGCCGGCCCAATACCCGCAGCTTTGCCGATATAAACAGAAATCGCATCGGCGGCGCCTTCACGCACAATCGCACGCGCGTCCGTTGGGCTATAAACGCTTTCATCTGCCAGCACAGGGATCTTCACTCTTCGCCTAACCTCCGCCAGCCAGGCCATATCGCCGGGAGGAACCGGCTGCTCGGCAAAGTAGATGCCGAACTCGCAGAGCCTTTCGATCATCTCTACAGCCAGCTCCGGGGTCCATGCACCATTTGCGTCGACACCAATGCGGAAGCTCTCTCCCAGTTCGCCGCGCACAGCTCGCACGCGGGCTACATCCTCTGCCGGGTTGATCCCAACCTTAACCTTTACCGTGCGGAAACCCTGCTCCGCCGCCCAGCGTGCAATCCCGGCTGCACGTTCCGGCTCGACGCCGGAAATCGACCATTTCGTGGTGACGCTTTCCCGAACAGCCCCCCCGAGCAACTCATAAACCGGGACCCCCTTCGCCTTACCGCAAATATCCCAAAGCGCCATCTCAAGCGCGGCGCGTGTAAAGGCATTTCCTGCGATCGATGCGCGCATCCGCGAACTGAGCAGTTCCACGTTCCGCGGATCCTCGCCGATGATGGCCGGCCCGAGAATGGTCCGGATAAAATGCTCCGCGGTTACCTGGTCTTCGCCGCTCCAGCGGGGGGTCGCCGAAACTTCTCCCAAGCCTACGATGCCTTCGTTGGTGTGTACCTTTAACAGTAGAAAAGGCGAGACGGAATGCGTCCCGCCCTTGGCTCTGATGGCTACCTCCGGCCGGATAGGAACCCGCACCGGAATGCATTCGATGGAGTCGATCTTCACGCTAGAAAACCAGCTTCAAGCCCACCTGCATTTGGCGCGACTCGCCGGCGGAGGTTATCTGGCCAATCGTATTCACGCCAAGCGTCGTTACTGGATTGCCCAGATTCACTTCGTTCATCGCATTGAACATTTCCCAGCGGAATTGCAAATAACGCTTTTCGCTGAAGCTGAAGTTCTTCATGAAGCCCGTGTCGAGCACGTGAGACGCCGGGCCAACAACTACACCAGGCGCGGAGTTTCCGAATTTGTAATTGGGTGGCTTTGCGAATGCGTCAGGATTGAACCACAGATTCGGCGCAGGATTCGCCAGATGCCAATCTCCCACGATGTCGGGCCTTGCGTTCACTCCGTTGCCGAGCGTGGCGCCGTTTACGCTGAGTGTGAGCGGCGCCCCTGAGACGAAGCGATAGATGCTGGAAAGCTGCCATCCGCCTGCGATCGCGTTAAGCACCCGCGGCATTCCGCCACCAAGTTTGTGACCTCGCCCGAAGGGAATCTCATACGATCCGCTAACGGACAGAATATGACGCCGTTCGTTGGGAGAAGTCCCGCGGTCATAGTTTGCCGGCGCATAAAGAGTGGGAGCTGCGGTAGTGTCCGATCCGTACAGGGAAATATCCCGATTGAGTGCGTAGGAGAACAGGTAGCTCAGCCCTTTCGAGAATCGCTTCTCCATCTTGACCTGCATTCCGTTGAACCACTCCTTGCCGATGCTCTCATACAGGTTGATGGTTCCGAACCGGGGGTACGGCAGAGCCGCCTGGAGGTTGGTATAGTTACCCGGTGGGGCTGTGTTGGTCTTGGGGAATGCTGTCAGGTCCCATCCGCGGCTGCCGATGTAAGATATGGTCACCGCCGATTGCAGCCATGGCAACGTGCGTTGGATCGACACGTTGAATTCGTGAATCTTCATCGGTTTGATGTCCACCACAGCGGCCGCAATCGAGGGCGCCACAAATGCCCCCGGATCGGCAGGGAATGCCGTTTCCCAACGTTGGTTGGAAGCTTTTGCAAAGGTGATGCTCTGGCTGGCCCAGTAGGGCGGGCCGATGATCGATGATCCGGTTACGTTCCCATTGTAGCTGGCTGCAAAGATGCCGTAGCCGCCGCGAACCACCCAATCATCCTTCCCTGTAGGACGCCATGCAGCGCCCAGTCGCGGCGAAAAATAGCCGGAGGCATTAAACAGACCTCTCGGCATTCCCGCCTGCGTCGCCGTTATCCATAGATCCTTCGTAGCCGCTCCATAGAAGGGAGCCACCGGTTGCGACGTCAGGTCTACCTGTCCGGCGCTGTTCTCGCCTGCCACTGCTTTGCCGGTCTTGACATCGAACGTGGTTCCCGCGCCGCGTACAAAAGCTTTTTCCCACCAGTAATCCCAGCGCAAACCGGCGTTTACCGATAAGTTCGGGAGAATGCGCCAACTGTCGTCCACATACAGGCCCGAATAAGGGGAATGGGCGATGCCAAACGAAGCCAATGGAACATTAGCCGCGGCGGATTGCACCAGCCCCAATAAGTAATCGGAGAAGCCATTCCCCGTGTACTGGCTGTTGAAGGTGAAATTACCGCGCGGATTCGTGGACGAGTGCGCCGTGTCGGTCCTGTTATCCAGATATTCCAGGCCGGTGACGATGGTATGTTTGCCGAGGATGATATTGAATCCGGCGCGGCCGTTGATCACTTCGCGCTTGAAGGACGATGGAACTTGCGTGGCCCATCCAAAGCCGGCATAGCCGCTGAATGCGACGGTCGGCAGGCCAATGGCCGTCGGCCTCTGCGCCGTTGCGAAACCTTGAATGCCTGCCTGCTCGGTCAGGTTCTGCTTTCCCACCAGCGGCGACACCTGCCCGTAGTTCGACCAGAGGAATCCGCCGGATACGGAGAAGAGCACTTTCGGCGATATGGTCCAGTCATAGTTCATTGCCGTGTTGTGCTGAATCAAATTTCCGTTGTTGACTACATCCGGCTTATAGCCAACCGTGTCCTGCTCGTCAGCCACGCGGATCCAGCGGACATAGGCCTTCTGCTTTGCCGTGAATTGTTGATCCAGACGCAACATGAAATTGGTCCCGTTGTCAGGCAGCGGAGCCAGTGCCTGAAAGCGGTTGTTCGGCGAGTTCGGCAGCAAAATATATGGGAAGAAGAACTTCGACGCGTTGGAAAAGCGTGACTCAGGAATCAGATTGCCGGTGAATGCTTTGCCTGTAGTGGGATCAGTGATGGGCGTCTTGGGGAGCAGGGAGGTAAAGTCGCCCTTCAGGAAGGCCGGATCAATCGTAAGGGAGTTGAATCCTCCCTGCCGCCGTACGCGCAGATCTTCCAGGCTCGCGTAGAAAAATGTTTTGTTGCGGACAATGTGTCCGCCGCCGCCCGCCCCGAATTGATTGCGCCGCAACGTGTCCTTGACCGGCAGAAAGGTGTTTCGCGCATCGAGTTTATCGTTGCGAAGAAACTCCCACAGCGAACCATGATATTCATTGGTTCCAGACTTGGTGACCATGGTAACCTGCAGCGGATTGCGCCCGTTTTCCGCGCTGAAGTTCGAGGTCTGCACCCGGAACTCGGCAACAGAATCGAGGTTGGGAAAACCCATGCCGGTTTCGGTGCTCGGGTCATTGGCCGACAATCCGTCGATCGTGAACTGGGTGGCATCGTTGTGCTGCCCCATGCCTTGCATTTGTCTTCCCTGCACGTTGGCGGTGGTCACTCCCAGATAACGCAGGCCCGGAACAAGGTTCACCATTTGCAGCGGATCGCGGCCGTTCAGCGGCAGATCGCGAATCTGCTGCTGTTGGATCGACATTTCTATGGATGCCCGTTCCGTCTGCACAACTTCGCCCGCGCCGGTAACCGTCACTTCCTGTTTCACATCTCCTGGTGTAAGTGCCGGTTGGATGCGTTTTTGTTCGCCCGCCACCAGTTCCATTCCCTTCATGCGCCAGCTTGAAAAACCCGCTGCGGCAATCGAGACGGAGTAAGTACCGGGAGGGAGTGCAAGCACCTGGAAGTACCCATCCCTGCCTGCCGCCGCCGATTGGCTGATGCCGGTTCCGGTGTTGGTTATTGTGATAACGGCAGCCGGCAGCGCTGCACCCGAGGCGTCCTTTACATTCCCCAGAATAGAGCCTTCGGTGCCGGTTTGAGCGACGACTGGGTGCGCTGTAAGAATCAATGCGATCGCTATTGCCAAGGTCTTCATGTAGTCCCCCTGCCTTCGACGTAGATTGTAATACTATACTCCAACTGCCCAAGTGTTCCCACCGCCGCGGAGAATATTCCCGCCTGAAAGTATCTCTGCGCCGTGGGCGGCGCCTGCTACTTCATTGGGAACGGTGAGGTGATGGCCTGCTTGGGCGAGAGAATCACGCACGTGGGATTCGAAATCAGCGGAGATTTCAACCGGGTCGCCAGTTATGGTGTGGATGCGCGGCCTGGTAGCTGCATCTCGAACCGTCGCGCCCTGACGAACCACGCGTTCCACCAATTGTACTGCAACGCTCACAATCCGTCTTCCGCCCCTCGCCCCCAGCGCCACATCGCGGCCCGGCATGCGAATAATCATTGGACAAACATTGTTCAGTGGGCGCTTCTTTCCCCCCGGCGAATTTTCCAGTCCTGGCCTTGGATCGAAGCGGCACATTCCATGGGCAAGAATGATGCCTGTTCCCGGCACAGCCAAACAGGAACCGAATAGCCCGCCTTGCGAAATGGTGGCGCTTGCCAGATTGCCTGCGCGATCGGCAGAGGCGATGTGAATCGTGCCATAGGGCGAAGATGTTGCGGGCGGCATGACACCCAGGCGCCGTGACCACATTCTCCGCAAGACGCCGGCGATTTCCAGCCAGTAGCGCGCATCCGATTCCGCTGGGAGACCGGATCTCTCCAGATCGCGCATTGCCTCCAGCACGCTGTACCCGCCGTTGGGCGGAATAGCGGTATAGAGCCGCGCATCCAGATAGCTGCCTTCGTACGCATCGCTGATGCGTGGCGTGAAGGAAGCCATGTCCTCGCGCGTCAGGACCCCGCCCTGTTCAGCGACGAAATCCGCAATGCAGTGGCCGATTTCGCCTTCGTAAAAATCGCGCCATCCCGCTTCGGCCAGCCGGTTGAGGGTGCGGACAAGGTCCTCTCTCTTCCACCTTCCCGTGGCGCCTTCGGGCAAGATTGCGGCGGTGGAAGGAAACCCGTTAATCACCGCCCGCTTGAAGTCTGCCGCGCTGCTGACTAACGCGTAGTCTACGCCTTCCGCAAGCAACTGGAGGGCGGGCGCAACGATCTGCCTCCAGGGCAAACTCCCCCAACGCTGCCACAATGTGCCCACTCCTCCCATAAAGCCGGGCACGGCCACTGAGAGCGGCCCGTACACGTTCGCGTCGCCCTCCACCGAGCATTGGTATTCAAGCTCGTTGATTCCGGGCGTGCTTTCGCGCACCGGAAGAATCTTGTACATATCTTCGCGCGATGCGGCCGGAGCGACGGCGTTAGCGTCAAGGGACCAGACTTTGCCGCTTGTGCCTTCCATCACCGCGGCGGCCAGCACGTACCCCCCAAGATCCACAGCCTGAGGCTCCAGGACGGCACAGGCCAGAGCCGCCGCAGCAGTAGCGTCCGCCGCATTGCCGCCAAGTTCAAAGATACGTGCGCCAACGCGCGCTGCGTCCGCCGGCCCGGTGGCGATAACGCCCATTGATGAGGTGATTTCCACGCCTTCTGTCATGGAATCTCCGGATGCTGGAACCGGAACCACAGGAAGTAACTGTAGATGCTTAATACTGTGCCGATGAAAATCACCCACCACAGGCGCAGGTCGCGCCATCCGCCATAACGTGCCTGATCGGCTGCCGGTAGCGCAGCGTAGCTTGCGCTCCAGATGATGCCTTCGGTTCTGGCCTTATCGGGTGGAGCTGTAAGTAGCGATACTGTGATCTGCACCACCATGCAGAAGGCCCAGGAAATAACCGCGCGGTGCAGATAGTTCGCGTAAGGTATCAGCCATGAGACGTTTCGGAACAGATAGAATTGCAGGAACAGCGTGAAGGCGAAGCCTGCGAAAATCGTGGTTAGCGCAGCCTTTCCGTTGGCGCGCCGCCAAAGCAGGCCGGTGGTGAAGATCACGGCAAACGGCGGTGCAATGTAGGCGAAGCCTTCCTGGATCAGCACGAACAGCAGGCTGTGCGAACTGCTGAACCACAGGGCGATAAGAATACCGGCGGCCATCGTCAGGGCTCCGCTCCATTGCCCGAATAAAACCAGTTCGCGTTCGCGGGCATGGGGCCGGACCAGCGGGCGGTACAAGTCCATGGTCAGGATGGTGGAAGTGGAGTTGAGCAGCGCAGACAGGTGCGACATCAGTGCAGCGGAGATCGCCGCCAGAATCAGGCCGCGCAGACCAGCGGGAACCAGCGCTTGAACCAGCAAAATATAGGCGTGATCGGGCCTCTGCAAATTGGGAAATAGTTTGAACGCTATGATGCCGGGCAGCACAAAAAGGAAAGGCATCACCACATGCAGAAATCCGGCGGATATTACGCCCATGCGCGCATTCCATTCGTCCTTTGCAGCCAGGCAGCGTTGTACGATGTGCTGGCTGGTGCAGTTGTACCAAATACCCACGCTAAGAAAACTGGTGAACACGCCAGTAGCGGGAAACATCTGATTACTGGGGCCGTGGAAGACCTGGAATTTTTGTGGGAACTCATGCGCCAATGCTCCCAGTCCGCCTACCTTCCACAAGCCGATCACCGGCACCAGAATGCCGCCAACCAGCAGCACGGCGATCTGCATGAAGTCGGTCCACGCGGCCGATTTCAAGCCGCCGTAAATTGTGTATGCGCCCGTTAAGACCCCCAGAAAGATGATCGCCCATACGATGTCCACGCCAAACATGCTTTCCAGCGCAAGCCCGCCCGCGTACAGTGGCCCCGCGATCAGTGAGAACAGGTAGCCAACCACGCAGAATACGGCGAAGATATAGCGTGCGGCGGAGTTGTAGCGCCGTTCCAGAAACTCGGGCATCGTGTAAAGCCCCGTGCGCATGTAATAAGGCAGAAAGATCCAGATAAGCAGCGAGTAGACGATCCACGCGTTCCAGCCGAATGCCGCAATAACAATGCCATGCGTGTAACCTGCGCCCACCTGTGCGATAAAGTGATCGCTGCTGACAGCGGTCGCCACCATCGATGTGCCAACCACATACCACGGCAGCTTGCCATCGCCCATGAAATAGTCGCGAGCCGTGCCGCGGCCTTTGCGGGCAACCCAGAAGCCTAGAAACAGCGTGAGCAGCAAATAGCCTGCGAATATGGCGATCTCAAACGGTGAGAGCGCAACCCGTTCGCCGCCGCTCATCGGTATACCGCTTCGACGGTGATCCTGCCGCTGCTGTGCGGAATCGTTACCGTACCTTCGCTATCGAAGGCGGAATGCGGCTTACCATTTACGAGGACGGCCTGGAGCGCACGCCGGAAATGAATATCCAGAGTTTTCCAGCCGCCAGTAAGTGCTTCGATCTCCGCCCTGGCCCGGCCGTTAGAACCTTGCACGGAGTATGTAATGGGGCCGAAGTAAGTGCGCATTTTGCTGATCGCGATCCGCTTGCCTGGTTCAAGCCACGCCCGCGGCGCTCC
The DNA here is from genome assembly GCA_903881085.1 of uncultured Acidobacteriia bacterium. Lineage (GTDB taxonomy): Bacteria > Acidobacteriota > Terriglobia > Bryobacterales > Bryobacteraceae > CAIRSA01. The sequence goes on along the minus strand of CAIRSA010000336.1, from coordinate 113,510 downwards.
GCGCAACAGACTGAGCTTGCCGGTCTCCACATTGTCTTTCAATTCTTCCAATACGAGTGCATTGCGCAGCATCAGCAATGTCTCTGCGTTTGCGGCGGAATTGGGAAAGGAATAGTCAGCTCCGACGAACCCGCCATTCTCCGTGTTATAGCCAATAAAGGGCGAACCCTCTGAAGCCACGTACGTATAACGCGACATGCCCAAAGCGAATTTCGTATACAGGCCCAGCAGGAACTCCTCGATCTTTCCCTGCCGTAAACGGAAGTTGTAATAGCCGGCATCGTAAACATTGTTGATCCAACCCGCGCGGCCGGTTTGCGCGCGTGCCCGCGTCAATCCCAGGACGAAACCGTTTCTCTGCTGAACGTAATCGGTCAACCATTGCGCAACGTCGTCATCTGGATTGAAGAAATTAAAATGCAATTGCATGTCGACCCAGTAATGAAAATAGGTTCCCTGTAGACGCCCGAGGGCAAGGTCATCGTAAGGCTCCGGCCCGTAATCCGGTGTCTGCTTGAAGAACAACGTCTGCAGGTCGACAAAGGGCGACCGGTCCGGCAACCGGATCGCCGCGCCCCTCATGGCCGTCATCAGGCTGGCGCGGAATTCGGCGGCTTCCTTCAAATAGACCGCCCCTCGCTCACTGTCAATCCCGGTCATGGTCAGGAACTGCCCAAAGTCCTGCAGTCCCTGGCAATTGGTGATGCTGTGCGCCAGCACGTAAACCTTCTGCGTGCTGGCCTGCACATCGACTCCTGGTTTGTCCGGAGGCAGGATTCCATAGTAGAGCGGCTTCTCTCCGTTCACCTCCACCATGGTGGAGCGCCGGTCGGCAATGATCTCTTCCGCCACACGATAGAAGTCGTTTTTCCATTGCTCGAAGATACTGGTCTTCCCGCTCAAGCGGTAGTTCTCCAACAGATGGTGCAGTACCATGGCGCGCCGGTTTTGATACTTGCGGCCGGCGCCCTCGCGCGTTACGGAAATTCGGGGTATTTCATTCTGCAAGGCGTTGGCGTAATCAGTATGGCCGTACATAGCAAAGACGTGCGAGGCGAAGCCGTTTTCGTAGGGGTACGTTGAATCGTTGTATCGCAAGCCGGAGCCATAGGTGAAGCGCGGACCATCCGCCAGTACGTAATTTTGCAGCAGCAGCGCCCGCCAAATGTCGTTGATTCGAGGCTCGGGGACTTCGATGCTTGCGCCGTGATCGATCAATGACTGCCAGTGTGCCGCCACTTTTCCGTGCGCATTGTCGAACCCGGCAAGCGTTGGCGCCTGCACCAGGCCCTTGGCATCAGGAAGGTAGGGAACCTTGAACAGAAGTTTCCTCGTGGCGGTTGGAGGAAGATCGAAACGGTAGTCGAGTGTGCCATTTTTTGCGTCGAAACTTCCGCCGGTTGTAGCCGCCATCAACACTGCACCCTCGTCGTTGCGCACCAGGCCCGCCTGATATGTAACCGCCGCCCCGTCGTTACGCATGGTACGGACAGAGAGCACCGCCGGACGAGACTGGTTTGAGACGTTAGTGATTTCAAACTCCACGAACGCAATGTCCCAACCGCCTGTCTCGCGTTCGGGCTGATCTGCAAATGCAATTTCGCGATATCGCATGCCTCCTGTTTCGTACGATGCGATCACTATCGGCAGATAGCCGCGTTCATATCCAAGATTGGAGTAGTTGCGCCGCACTCGTCCTGGAAGTTCCCTTGCGGGCCCCACTCGAAATTCAACAATTGTGTTATGCGCCAGCGGCAGCACTCCGGTCGCACCCAGGCTGTCAGTGAGCTTCCCTTTGATGAGATTGCAGGCGATGGCGCCGTTCCAGTAAATCGAAAATTCATCGTTGAACTTTCCCAATGGTTCGTTCGGCGAGGAGTAGGTTCCCAACACCGTGCGGTCCAGGATCTTGGCTGGGTACGCCGCCTCCAGAGCTTTGGCCGAGGGTTCCCCCGAGGCGATGATTCGTTTCGCCAGCGGATCGTCCAGCCCCTTTGTCATTTCGGCTTCAACCTGCTTGCCGGCGCGCATGGCGGCTGCTTCGGTTGGCGTGTATTCGATTCCCTGCAGCCATGACTCGGTCAATGCAACATAACGGTCTTTGAAAGCCCGGCCCTTCGCCGCATCGGAGGTGATGCCTGTCAGGTCGGCGGCCGCCGCAGGCAGCGCACAAGATAATGCAATCCAGGCCCAGATCTTCATTGCCTATTCCTCCACCAGTTCTTCAATTCTCAACTTCTGCGGGCCTTCCCACCGGCAGCGGCGGCAGGCTTGCGCGAAGGGCACCCAATCATATTTCCAATCCCCGGGAATACGCGCAAACAAACTGGCCCTCGTTGGTATTCCTTCATGCGCTTTCAGGCTGACACCACGCCCGTATACCAGACACACTTCGCCGACAGCGCCTTTACGGCCAGTCGCGCTCGCCCCAGGATCGTAAAAGTACAGCAACTCGCCGGGCAGCGGCAGGGAAACCAGATTCTCAGCCGCGGCGGCTTGCGGATCATCAATCATTTGGAATACTTCAGCGCCGGAGTACATGCCGTGAATCGCGTTGCCTTCAAGCGGCAGCAAACTCACTATATAGGCACAAACTTCCGGCGCGTCCTTTTCCAGCAACTCCGCTATTGCGGATTCGCCAGTGGCGGGAAAGCTAAGTTTGAGACGAATCATATTCCTTCGGCCAGGCCCTCTCTGCGGCAATCGGATGCACCCTGTAATCTGCCATCCTTGCACACGATTGCGTTCGCGTCATTGATCGATGCCTTAATCTCGATCTTGTGGCCCCGCGCGGCGAGCGCACGCACGGTATCCGGCGATAGCATCTGCTCAGCAAATAACGTATCCGGAAGCCATTGGTGATGTACGCGAGGTGCATTGATGGCATCCTGCGGATTCAGCCCGAACCGCATTAGATATAGCATCACCTGCGCCATGGTGCTTACGATGGTGGGCCCGCCAGGAGTCCCCGCCACCATCGCGGCCCTTCCGTTCCGGCAGGCAATCACAGGCGTCATTGAAGAGACCGGCCGCTTGCCCGGAGCGATGGAATTCACCTTTCCCTGGACGACGCCGTATTGATTCGGCGTGCCCGGGCGCACTGCGAAATTGTCCATGTTGTTATTTAGCAGAAAACCAAGCCCGGGGACCGTGACTCCACTGCCGTACATTCCGTTGAGCGTGAATGTGAGTGCACAGGCATTTCCGTGATGATCGAGAGCGGAAACATGCGTGGTGCAGGAACCTTCACGGATTGGCTGCAGGCTATTGGGGAAGGTGCTGCATCCTGCCCGGTCAGGATCAATCGCTTCACCCGCTTTGCGCAAGCGTTCGGGGTCCAGCAGATGCAGCGGAACCTCCGCAAAATCTGGATCGCCGATGACACTCGAGCGGTCGGCAAACGCGCGGCGCAGCGCCTCAGCGACATAATGGAGGAACTTCGCTGAACCAGGTCCGTCATCCGCGTAGGAAGTTTGTTCGAGCATGCCCAACGTCTGCAGCAATCCAATGCCGCCGGCGCTCGAAGGCGGCATTGTCATTACCTGGAAGCCATTAAACGGCCGTATCAGCGGCGCACGTTCCGCTGTCTGATACAAACGCAGATCATTGCTGGTTATCAAGCCGCCGTGTGCCGCCATTGCCTGGTGCAATCGGCGCGCGGTCTCACCCTGATAAAACTCTTCTGGTCCCTGTTCCGCTAACCTGCTTAATGTGCGCGCGAGGTCAGGCTGCAGCAAAATGCGCTCCCCGGAAAGCAGGATTCGCCGGGATTCTTCATCTCTCCGCAGTGCCTCGCTGCCGGCCATCATGCTGGCCCGCATCGAAGTCACCTCGTGACCCTCGCGCGCAAGAACGATAGCCGGTTCGAGCAGACGGTCCCATGGCAGCGATCCTTCAAGGCGATGTGCAGTGGCCAGTCCATTCACTGTACCGGGCGTTGCCGCGGATAACCATCCAATCAAGCTTGCATCCGCGTTGAACCCGGCAAACATATCCTGCGAAGCCGAAAGCGGAGCACATTCGCGGAAGTCAAGGCAGAGTGTTCTGCCTTCCGCCCGGTGAACCAACAGATGACCGCCACCGCCCAGGCCGCACATTCCGGGCTGTGTTACACAGAGGGCAAAAGCTGCCGCGATGGTTGCATCGACCACATTGCCACCATCGTGAAGAACCGCAACGCCAGCCGCCGTGGCATGGCTGTCCGCCGAGGCCACCATGGCGTGCCGGGCTGCCGGCGGCCATGCTCCGTGATGTTCGAATTTCAAGGGCTGTTTCATGCTGGATCCACTTTCGTCAAACAACCACGCATGACACGAAATGATAGCATTGAAATTTACCGCAAATCAGCACATGCAACTACAGACACATTTTGTTCAACTTCGCCACTCGGATTCCGGACGCGCCGTAGCCCGCGTCGATGGCTCGCGCCTGCTGCTCGTCGACGGCCCCAGCAGCGTCTACGATCTCGCATGGCAGGCTTGCGCAGCCGGCATTTCGTTGCGTGAGGCCGTGGATCGCTCCACCGGGAGCCGCACGCTCGATTACGATGAAGTCTATGCTGGAACTTCCGCCTGGCGCTTGTTGCCCCCCATCGATCATCCGTCATCGCCTTCAAGGTGTTTGATCACTGGAACCGGCTTGAGCCATTTGAAAAGCGCCCAGACGCGTGACAGCATGCACACTGGCGTTGTTACCGTCACGGACAGCATGAAGATGTATCAGTGGGGCGTTGAGGGCGGAAAACCAGCTCCAGGCCGCGTCGGCGCCGCTCCAGAATGGTTCTATAAGGGAGATGGAGACATTTTGCGCGCGCAGGATGAACCACTGGATGTGCCCGAGTATGCAGGCGATGGCGGTGATGAAGCTGAGATCGCGGGCGTCTACATTATCGGTCCGGATGGAGCACCGCGCCGCTTGGGCTTGACTGCCTCCAACGAATTCTCCGATCACGAAGTCGAAAAACTGAACTACTTGTACCTCGCGCACTCCAAGTTGCGCGGCTGTTCGCTCGGACCCGAACTTGTCAACAATGGCCTTTTCGATTCCCTCCAGGGCCGGGCATGCATCAAGCGCGGGGAATCGATCATTTGGGAACGGACATTTCTGAGCGGCGAGCAGAACATGTGTCACTCGCTAGCCAATCTGGAACATCATCATTTCCGCTACGAGCAGCATCGCCGCCCGGGCGACATCCACGTCCACTTCTTCGGCGCTGCCGCGTTTAGCTCGGGCGATGGCATCCGCATGGAAAATGGCGACGTCATGGAAATCGCCTTCGACGGCTACGGGCGTCCTCTACGTAACCCGATTCGCATAACACCGCGTGCGGAGAGGTTCGTGCAAGTCCAGTCGCTATAGCCTGGCCGCCATCAAACGAACTGCGTTTCCCCCGAGAATGGCTTGCAGCGCTACTGGATCGGGCACTGCCGACTTGATCTTAACTACATTCCAGTGCGCGGATGGTGCGCCGCCGATAGGCAGATCCGTCCCGTACAGAATACGGTCGTACCCGATGCGCTCTACCGCCATCTGTAGATCGCACACCTGCGCCCCGCTCGTTTCCAGGTAAACGTTGGGGCATATCTCAGCAGACCGGATCGCGTCCAGAGACATGATCTTTCCGAAGTGTCCGATGATAAACGGCACGTCCGGAAAACGGCGCGCCTGCTCCATCACTTGAAACGGCTGCGAATATGGCGGTGTGCCGGTGTGGAAGATTACTGGCGTGCGTCTCTCGGCACACAGTTCCAACACAGGGTACAAATAAGCGCTATTAGCAGGGAACGATTGCAGCCAGGGATGAAACTTCACTCCCCTGAAGCCGCGGTCCAGGCAGCGCCGCACCTCTACCTGCGCCTCCTTCGGGTCCTGATTGGGGTAAGCCGTGCAGAACGGGATCATCCGTTCCGGATAGGCTTCGGCCGCGCGCCAAACCTCGTCGTTGGCAGCACGCCAATCGTTGAAGCCATAAAGCCCGCCCAACGTAAAAAGGAAGCACTGGTCGATGCCGGAATCGTCGAGCAGGCGGACGGTCGCCTCCGCGCTCCATGCGGCGGCATCGGATCCACCGGAGCTTTTCTTGTAAGCGTACCAGCCGGTGGCGTCGTTCATCAGGTGGACATGCGCGTCGACGATCATAGGCCAAGCAACTCCTTCGCATTTTCACCCAGAATGAGTTGCCTGCCCACATCGTCCAAACCCGGCAACAGCCGGATCTTCGCGAGTTCGCCCGCGTAACCGCTAAACGGATAATCCGATCCGAATAGAATGCGTCTGGGGCCGAAACGGTTCACCAGCGATTCCATATTCGCCAGGCCGTTGCGTGAGGTTTCAACCCAAAGATTCGGGCAAGCCTCCAGACAGTACCCAACGTCAAAGTGAAAATCCCAGCCGGCGTGTCCCATCACGAAGCGGCCTTCCGGATAGCGTCCGGCTAAGTCCGCAATTTTATACGGCATGGCCAAGTACGGCGCGCCACCTGTTACATAGACAATCATGTGCAACTGCAACGCGGCTTCTACCAGAGGGAATGCCAGTGGGTCATTGGCTTCGAAACCCTGCAGGATCGGATGAAGGATCAGGCCGCGGAAGCCATGCACTTCATGCGCCCGCCGCAACTCATCCACTCCTTGCGAGCGCCACCACGGGTTCACCGTAGCGAATCCAACAAAGCGATCTGAATAGCCCGCCGCCAACGCCGCTACTTCGTCGTTGCCTTCGCGATTGCGCAGGGCGGCGAATTCGCCCGAGGCGCCAATCACCGCGCGCGCCACCCCGTGGGCATCCATCTCCGCAACCAGCGCAGCCGGATCGACCCGATATTCGCGGTGGCGAAAAAAGCTCTCGCCACAATGAGCATGGAAATCGAAAATCAAGTTATCATTTTCGCACGACGGAACAGGCGCATGAAGTTGATATCCTGAACCAATGATCCTCGCCAACATGACATCTCCGGAAGTGCGCAGCCTGCCGCTGTCAGATATGGCAGCCTTGCTTCCACTCGGATCATTCGAACAGCATGGGCCGCATCTTCCGCTTACTACCGATACGGACCTGGTCTCAGCCATCGCCCTTGGCGTAGAGCAGGCCTTGCCTTCGCAGGTGTTGCTCTTGCCGTGCCTTTGGACGGGACACTCTACTCACCACATGCACTTCCCCGGTACGCTCGACGTCCCGCAACTTCACTACATGGGCCTGATTCAAGACCTCTGCCGGTCCATCTTTTCGATGGGCGCAACACGCATCTTTCTGCTAAACGGACATGGTGGCAATGACATTCCGGTCCGTGCCGCACTGCGCGAAGTGAAGACCGAACTCAACGGGCGCGCCGGCGTGCATGCTGTCTACGCCGCCTATTGGATGCTCGCGGCACAGAGCATTCGCGCCATCCGGGAATCAGAGCAAGGTGGCCTCGGCCACGCCTGCGAAATGGAGACCTCGCTCATGCTGCACCTGCATCCAGACCGCGTCCGCATGGAACTTGCGCGCCGTGACGGCCCCGCTTTTGCATCGCCTTTTCGCAAGGCCGATATGCAACTCGCGAAACCTGTCTACTCAGTGAATGAGTTCCATGAGATTTCCGGCAGCGGCGTAGTAGGCCATCCGGATCTCGCCACGGCTGAAAAGGGCCGTCAGTTTTACGATGCTATCGTGAAAGACACCGTAGCATTTGTCCGCGACTACCTGACCTGGAATTAGATTCTTACGGCTCAAATCGTAAACAGAAATACTTCAACAATTGGAACGGGCGTAACGATGTTACGTTGACGTTACGTTCGCTCGTACCCCCCTGGAGTTTCAAGGTCGAAGGCGTCGACTTCCAAACAAACAACGATTGGCGCCCATCCGCGAGGGGCTTGCCATCAGCCCCTTGACATGGACTTGAACGGGAGTGATGCAGCCGGTTATGAGGAACTGGTGACGCATGCTCACCGCGCTCATGCCAAAGCTGTAGGCTGACTGCTGATCGCTGACGGCTGCCAAAAATTTCAAATATTTTTGGCTAGAACTCCAATGCCGCGATTCGCTCCGCGGCTCGTTTCTGGATATTCCGGTACAGGCTGTTGCCGTACGAATCGATCGCAACAATCAGCGGCCCAAAGTCTTTCACCCGGAATTTCCAGAGGCACTCCGGCATCAGATCTTCCCACCACACCTGTTCGATCTCCTCGATCTGCATGGTCTCACGCGCGGCCGCGCCCCCGGTAATCGCCAGATATGCTGCTCCATTGTTACGCATTGACTCGATACTCGCCTCAAGCAGGCCGGCTTTTCCAACGATGGCGCGCACGCCGTAGGTCTCAATTAAGCCTGGAGCAAACCGGTCCATGCGCGTGCTGGTTGTGGTGCCAATCGAAAGCTTCTCATAGCTTCCATCGGCGCGTTTTCGCACTCCCGGAGCCGTGTGCAGACAGACGCCACCACTCAGATCAGCCGGTGGCGCGATGCCTTCGTCGAAGATACGGATCTGCGTTGCATCCCGGATGCCGAAGATTGTGCCGTTGATTGAGACCGTGTCCTCCAGCTTCAATTTGCGAATGTCTGATTCGCTGAGCGGTGTTTGCAGGTTATGATGCGCCATGGTAGGTTGCCTTTCCGTCGGCGGTGATTGTAGCCGATGCCCTCTCCCCCCGCCAGCATTGTACGTTGACAGCGACCGGGCATTGGCTGATATGGGTGTGCGCCCACTCGATATGCACGGCCAGTGCAGTGGTGCTGCCCCCCAGGCCTTGTGGGCCGATGCCCGTCATGTTGATCTTTTCCAGTAACTCCGCTTCCAACCTGGCCATGTCAGGATCCAAGCTCGAGGATCCGATCTCGCGAAACGTACTCGCTTCCTTCGCCAATTGCATCGCCACATCGGAAGTCCCGCCAATGCCGACGCCAACGATCATCGGCGGACAGGGCCGCGCACCCGATTCGAAAATGCATTGCAGCACGAACTTCTTGATGCCTTTCATCCCTTCCGATGGATTCAGCATGCGCAAAAAGCTCATGTTCTCTGAGCCCGACCCCTTCGGCGCCATGTGGATTTCCAACGTGCTGGAGCCAGCCACAAAGTCCATCTTGATGATGGGCAACCCCTCGCCGGTATTGGTGCCGGTGTTCTTGCGCGTCAGCGGATGGACTGAGTTCGATCGCAGAGGGTACTCCGCGGTTGCGCGCTCGCATCCGCGGCGCACACGCGCTTTTACTTCAGCCAGATCCAGCGTGAGCTTTGAACCAACCAGCAGTTTATACACCGCCAAGCCCGTGTCCTGGCAAACCAGTGTGTCCTGCTCATCGGCGGTCTGCACATTGCGGATGATGGTGAACATCACTTCGCCGGCCGTCGCGTTGCCGTCTTTTCGCTCTGTCTCCAATGCACGCCCAAGGGCGGCCCGGACATCGGCGGGAATATCCTTGAGCGCCTTCCAGTAAAGGTCGCGCGCGACTGTCTCAATCGTGTCGTATATGGTCTGCATCGTCATTTGCCATCTTCCGGCTTGAGGCGGGGAAACGCCACCTCCCTGGTCTCGAATTGTATCGCGCCGCTGGCGGGAGTGAGGAATATGTTCTTCAGCCATGCGCCATCCGGGGCCGGGAAGTCCTCGCGGTAGTGTGCGCCGCGGCTTTCTGTTCTCAATAATGCACTGCTGGCTACCATCTCGCCAACGGTACATAAATTCACGCAATTCATCGCCTCATTCCATTCTGCGTTGGAAGCAGGGCCGCCCGAAATGCGGACATGGCCGGCACGGTCACGAAGCTGCTGCAGTTGATCTGCTGCTTCCGCCAGTTTTCCTCCGCTGCGTACCACGCCTACGTTGTCCCACATCAGATTTTCCAGTTCCCGTCGAAGCGTAAAGACATTCGCTGTGCCCGGGCCCGGCAGCCACTTCGCAGCGATGGAGTCAATCGCCGCCTGGGAACGGAGCTGCGGTTCGCGGTTGAGCACGAACGCCGCCATGCTATCGCCCGCTCGCCCACCGAATACGATGGAGTCGGCAACGCCATTGCCGCCCAGCCGGTTCGCCCCATGCACTCCTCCCGCGTCCTCGCCCGCGGCGAATAGTCCTTCCACGCTTGTCCGGCATTCGGTATCAATCGTAACTCCTCCCATTTGGAAATGTGCGCTTGGCGATACTTCCACGCGGTCATGCACCAGATCGAAGCCGAAGTCGCGGCAGCGTTCCACCATTCCCGGAAAACTGCGTGCCACAACATCGTGATCCAGGTGGCTGAGGTCAATATGAACGCCGCCCGCAGGAGTTCCCCGGCCGGCCATGATTTCAAGATAACTGGATCTGGAAATCACATCCCGGGTTGCGCGTTCCATCTTGACCGGATCATACCTTTCCATGTAGCGCTCGCCCAGACCGTTGAAAAGTCTCGCCCCAGCGCCGCGCAGCCCCTCTTCGAGAAGACCCCCTGTCGCCGCCGAGTTGCCCACTAGCAAGCCCGTAGGGTGGAACTGCAACATCTCCATATCGACGAACGACGCACCTGCTCGAAATGCCATCGCCATTCCATCGCCGGCCTTTTCAAGCGATGGCGAAGAGATGCGGTACATGGTGGCGCCTCCGCCGGTGGCAAGCAGTGTGGCCTTGGCGTGCACTGCGATCAGTCTGCCTCCGCGCGTATTCAATAACAACGCTCCGCGGCAAACTCCATCCTCAATCAATAGATCCAGGCCTCGTGTCTCCTGCAGCACACGAAGGTTCGATTCCAACACAAAGTCGCGCAGGTTCGACATGATTTCAATGCCCGTCAGATCACCCTTATGCACCGTGCGGTCAAAGGACTGCCCGGCGAACGCCTTCTGGTGGATTGTGCCATCGGGGTTACGGTCAAACATGCACCCCACCTTGTTTTCCAGCTCCACGATGCGGCGCGGAGCCTCTTCCACAAGCTTCCACGCCAGTTCCTGATTGTTGATGTAGGCGCCGCCTTTGATGGTGTCCGTGAAATGTTTCTCCAACGAGTCGAGCGGATTGAGCACTGCGTTGTAGCCGCCCTGCACCATGCGCGTGCAGCCCGATTGCCCCAGCAGCCCCTTCACGGCCATCACGATTCTGAGATTCGGGCTGGCTTCCATTGCATGCACTGCCGCCAGCATGCCCGCCCCTCCAGCGCCAAGAATCAGGATGTCTGCTTCAAGCGAATCGATTGCAAGCGGGTTCATGAAAGGTTCCTAAACGCATCGATTCCCCAATACGCCCACAACAGGCCTACCGCCACCAGCAGGGCAGTGATTACACGTGCTGCCAGTGGACCCACACGACTGAAATCAAGCACGATATTCCGTACTCCGTTTAAGCCATGATAGAGAGCGATCACAAGAAATGCGATGTCGATGTACTGCCAGAGCGGATTGGAAATCCGGCTCAGAATCGCCTCATAGCTTAGTTCGCCACGCCGCAACTCGGCGCTCATGAAATGCTCCACCCAGAAGTGCGCTACCAACAGCATCAGCAGTGCCGCACCCGTAATCCTCTGCAGATACCACCCAACTGCGTTACGGTGCATTGCTCATCTCCTCAACAGCAGCGGAATCGCGCCAAGAAGAAACACCGCGGCCCCAATTCCCACAGCATAAATCCAGAACAATTTGCGTTGAGCGCCCTGACCCACACCCAGATCCAGAATGGTGATCCGTACCCCGTTGAACGCGTGGATGATCACAGTGCCCAGCAGTGCGATTTCGAGGAGCTTGAAAACCGGATGGCGGAACGCAGCCAGCGCGGCGTTGAAGGCCGCGGGGCCTGCGCTCAATTGGCGAATGGTCTGCACATGCAACAGCAGGTAAACCAGCAGCAATACGCCGCTGGCGCGCTGAACCACATGTGCCAGCAGTCCGGTGTATTGTTTGCGATACTTCGAGTACCTGTCCATCAGGATTTCTTTCTGAATTGCGATGGAAACAGCATCGCACGCTTCAGCCTCCCGATGGTATCGGTGAGCGTGATCCCTTTGGGGCAGACCGCGGTGCAATTGAACTGAGTGTGGCAACGCCAGATGCCGCCGCGCTCGTCATTCAGAATTCGCAGACGGTCATCCACGCCGTTGTCACGCGGGTCCATTAATCGCAGATAAGCGCGATTGATCGCGGCCGGTCCCAGGTACTCACCGCTGGTTGACTTGACGCCGCAAGCTCCGTAGCACGCACCACACGTGATGCAGTCGCGCTTGGACTCCACGGATTGCATATATCGCGAGTCAGACCGGACAATTGCCAGTTCGGTCTTCTTCGGGTCCGCCGTGCGTAGAGCGGGGTTGATTCGCTTCCACTGCGCAAAGAAAGGTTCCAGTGAGACCACCAGGTCTTTGATCACCGGCAGGTTCTGTAACGGTGCGACGGAAACATCTCCAGGCTCCAGTGTTCGAATACCCGTTTTGCAAGCCAACCTGGGCACACCGTTGATTGTCATGGCGCATGTGCCGCACATTCCCACACGGCATGCGCAACGGAACTGAAGTGAGGCATCCTGATTGCGTTGGATCTGGAACAGAGCGTCAAGCACAGTCATGCGGTCCTCAAGCGCTACTTCGTACGACTGCAATCCGGTGGAGATCCCGCCATCTGCTGCACGAGTGATCGTCAGGGTGTGGTTCGTTATGTTGAGTGGTGAAACCCGCAAACTGTTTAGTGTATCATCCGATGGTCTTTTGTGGCTGGACCGAAAACTCAATGTCGCGACAAATTGAAAACTTGCGGTTTGGGCAAAGTAGAAAGTTCCTACATGAGAAGTGGCAACCCTTGCCATTCCATCCAAAGCGCATGATACGCATCGCGGCCACCCATCAAGGCTCCCCCTTCGGCGCAACAAGAGTCGCATGTGATGCCGGCCGGCGCAGCCAGCGCGGAAAATGAAGTCACAACGAGCGGCAAGCTTACGGAAAATTTCATCGGGGTCCCCTCCCCGGAGTTTGACACGGAGCTTTGCATGATACATTGGCATCATGCGATTTGTATTGGCTCTACTCTGCACTCTTACTGCGTTCGCGGGCGACGAAGCTTTCAATGGACGATGGAACATGAAAGCGCCCAAAGAGCCGCGCAACCGGGCGTGGTGGCTTGAGGTGACTGGGGCGGGAACTCCGAAATTGAAGGGCCGGTTTGTCGGCGCTGCGGGCGGCGATATGAACGATATCCCTGAGTTGTCGATTTCGAAAGGTGAACTCAAGTTTGTGTTTGAGCGCGCGTATAAGGGCGGCGTGAATGCGAAGGGAATCTGGCGGGCGCATGTGGCAGGAGACAAGATCAGCGGGACGTTTGATGTGGAAGGTGCGCCGGAGTTGCATCTGGATTTTGCGGGCAATCGCGCGCCGCTGCTGAAAGAGAATCACAAAGGCAAGCACAACCTGAGCACGCCGGTGGCACTGTTCAATGGCAAAGATCTTTCCAACTGGCAGCCATTGGTAAAGGGGAAGCCGCTTGGCTGGGAAGTGAAAGACGGCGCGATGGCCAATGTGAAGGGCGCTAATAATCTGGTCTCCGATCAGAAGTTCTGGAACTTCACGCTGCATGCCGAATTCAAGGTGGGCCATGACAGCAACAGTGGCATCGGCCTGCGTGGCCGTTATGAAGTGCAGATTCTGGAAGATTACGGCAAGGAGCAGGACTCCCATTCGAACGGTGCGTTGTATAGCCGCATCAAGCCGGCGATGAATGCCAGCAAGCCTGCGGGAGAGTGGCAGACCTACGACCTCACATTGATTGGCCGCGAGGTCACCATTGTGTTGAATGGCAAGACGACGGTTGACCGCAGGGAGATTGAAGGCCTGACGGCGATGGCCAGCGATCCCGATGAATCGGCTCCGGGCCCGATCGTGATTCAAGGCGATCATGGCCCGGTGGAGTTTCGGAAATTAGTTGTGACGCCGCTTATTTCGCCCGGCTCGCGTCCAAAGTAATTTTCTTGCCGTCGCGGCGGCGGACAACAATCTTGCCGGCCTCCGCGCGCACATCTTTCACTCCCTTGAAGCCTGGTTCTATTTCGGCCAGGAAGATGGTGAAGTGCGTCGTGAGTTTCTGTTTGCCGCCTATCCAACGGAAGGCGGGAACTCCGAAGAGCGATCCACGATCGACGCTTTTCTTCAGACCTTCGGCAAAGGGCGTGGTGCCGAACTCCATGCCGCGCGCGATCACTTCGCAGTTCCACGGCTTGTGCGCCATGTAGTGGTTTTCCTGCCAATCGCCCAGCCATGGGTTGTCGCTGGTGGGATAGACGTAGCCTATCAAGACCGGATATTCGGAGTGATACATGGTGAAGTAGCTCTGCTCGCGGCTTTGATCGTGCAGGAGCGCGGCGTAGCTTCCGGTATGCGGTTTCTTTGAGAAGCCGCGCAGATTAATTTCTTTGCCTTTGACGTTGGTGCCCTTGGGCCATGCGATGGTGCTGTTGGCTTTGAGCGAACCTTTGGCCGGACCGGCCTTCCCTTTCGTTACGTTGGCGTCAAGAAATGTCTTGCCCGGTTCGGCGAACGGTGGACCGAACGTGGCGTGCTGCACCCAGTTGATGGTGCGGTCGAACTCGGCGAGGTTTTCGATGGACTCTTCCACGTAAACGACGCTTTCGCCGTTGACGATGGTGATCGCGCGTTCCACGCGGTACTGCGTTTTGGGCAGATCGGCCGCATAGTTGAGCGTGGTTGAGTCTTTCTGTTTGTTGAGGCCTGTCTGCTTCCATTCGACGATTGGCGCTTCGCCATGATTGCCGAAGTGATTCTTGATTTCGTCTTCGGATGACGGAGGACCGAAGGCTGGGAAGCAGAGCATGTGGCCCATGTAGCCGCTCGAGATCCAGCGATGCGGATCGTCGCCGTAGATCTCGTCGTGCTTGGCTGGATCGTACTCTTGCGGTTCAATCGTCGGGTAGTGAGGCACGCGCATCGGGTTGATGGTGTGGGCCGCGTCGCCCTTTAGAAATCGCAGTTCGCCGATGTGGCCGCCGCCTGTTAGCGCGCTGAGGCGGATCACGCCGTTCTCTAACACGATGGCTTTGCGGCCGTGCAATGTTCCCTTCATATGCGGCCTGCTTTCATTTCCGCGGCCATGTAATCACTGGATCGCCACGCCAGCGCGAGGATGGTGAGCGTGGGGTTCTTCTCCGAGGCAGTGGTGAAGGCTGCACCGTCGACGACAAACAGATTCTTCACGTCGTGACTTTGGCAGAAGCCATTCAATGCACTGCGCTTCGGATCGGTGCCCATGCGGCATGTGCCGTGTTCGTGAATCGCGCTGCCGGCCACATCCAACTTGCCGCGTTCGAAGGGTACGATCTCCGCTTTCGCGGCGCGCAGGATCGATTCGGCGACGTCGTACATTTCCAGCGCCATCTTGCGTTCATTCTCGCCGATGGAATACTCGATGCGAGCGATGGGTACGCCGAACATGTCGGTTGGCGTGCCTTCCACGGTGACGCGATTGTCCTTGCGCGGGATCACTTCGCCATAGGGGTGAAGGGCGACAAGCGCCGGATATTTCTTCTTCACTGCCTTTTTGAAATCCAAGCCGAAGCCCGGCATATCCTTGGCGAAACTTGCATTGGCCTGTGCGCCGGTGTTCCAGAACTGTGCGCCGAAGCCACGCAGATAGTCGCGTTTGCGGCCATCGCGATGATTGAACCGGGGCATGTAGATGTGTTCGCCGCCGATGCCATCGTCGTTCTGCGTTTTGCCGCCGAGCAATTCCGGCACGAAGCCGAACATGTGGAAGCGTACCTGTTCGCTGAGGTAGCGGCCGATCACATCGGATGAATTAGCAATGCCGTTGGGGTACGCGGTGGATTTCGAATTGAGCAGTATGCGTGTGGAATCCACGCACGATGCGGCAACGATCACGCGCTTGCCCATCACCTTGTGCTCCTCCTTGGTGCGGCGGTCAAAGTATTGCACGCCGCTCGCCAGGCCCTTGTCGTCAACCAACACCCGTGCAACCACGGCGTTGTCCATCACTGTGAGCTTGCCGGTTTTGAAGGCGGGTTCGAGCAGATAGTCTGTTGAATTGAAGAACGCGCTGACGTCGCAGCCTTGGCCGCATGCGCCGCAGTAGTGGCAGGGGGCGTGGCCATTATGCTGCTTGGTTAATACCGCGCGGCGGCCGGCCACGACGGAGACGCCGATGCTCTTTGCGGCCTTCTGCATGAGCCGCTCACCGCAACGAGGCGGCGGCGCGGGCAGCATGAACTTGCTGCCGGGGAGGGAATCCTGATCGTCCGTGCCGCCGCATACGCCGATCAATTGCTCTACGCGGTCGTAGTAAGGCGAGATGTCTTTGTAGCGTATGGGCCATGGGATCTCCCAGCCATCGCGTTCGGGTCCGGCGAAGTCGACATCGGAATAACGCAACGACACACGGCCCCAGATGTTGGTCTTTCCGCCGCGTCCCCACACGCGCACCAAGTCGAAGGGTTGGCCTGGTTTTGTGTCGTAGGGTTGTTCTTTGGTGCTGAGCCTGAACTGCGGGGGGTATTCGCCGCGCGCTGTTTTTTCGCGGCTTTCCCACGGTTTCACGTGGCTCCAGAACTTCGAGCGGGAGAACTTTTCGCCGGCATCGAGTAGCAGAACATTCACGCCCTGGCGCGTGAGATTCCAGGCCGCCATGCCGCCCGCGGCGCCGCTGCCGATGATGATTACGTCGTGCCTTTGCGTTGCGTTTCTGATCTGCATATTAAACCTGATGCTCCGGATGGGTGCAGCCCTTGAATTCGCTGAGGAAGGTGTTGCCGTGCCATTCCAGCTCTTTAGTCAAGCCTTCTTTGGAGCCGTAGTAGCCGTCGATGGTCATGTCCTTCATGGTTTTGAAGAACCGCGGCTCGTCGGTCACCATGCGCGTGACGAGCGCGATCTGTTCCTTTTCTGAAAGCTTCAGGAAGTCGTTCTTCTTGAGCCAGGCGATGCCAGCGCGCAACGATTTTTCGAGCCCCTGATTGCGCTTCGCTGCCGAGTCAATGAAGAAGTGCACTCCGGCATCGGCTGCTCCAGGCGTGTCGGACCGCGGGATGATGATGTCAGCCAGGCGCTCAATGGCCTTCATATCTTCGCCCATGAAGACCTGGGGCTTGGGTGCGGCGGCGATCTGCAAAAGCTCGCCTGTGCCGTGCTGGTGCTGCTGCTGGGCCAGCGCGGCGGGCGCGACGGCCAGAGCCTTCAAAACATTTCTTCGATTACTCGTGGTTTTCATAATGGAACTCTTCAGCATACTTCAATCCGTACTTCTTGCCTCTTGCTTCGGCGGCTTCCAGAATCATGATGTCGATCATCTTGTTGATGGTCGTTGGGTCTTCTTTATCGAGTAGCGGCAGGCGCAGGCCCGCTACGGTGAGCTTGTCTTTCAAGTGCAGCGCCGTGGCCCGGTTCATGGTTTTGTGGGCGCGCACGGTGCGAAGCTTTTGATCGATCACCGGTGCGATGTCGTACACGCGGTTGATGTCGCTGGGGCCGCGTTGGAAGTAGTAGCGTTCGCGCACGGTGTGCGGTTTGAGGCCGATGGCGAAGTGCTCCTGATTGAAATGATCGTTGCCTGCGGCCCAGGCGGCTTCGGCGGTGGCGCGGGCGAACTTCACGTGGTCGGGGTTTTCTTCGTACAGCGACCATGGGTCGTAGGTCATCACCGCGTCCGGCTTCAGCAGGCGGAACAGCAGGATCAGCTTGCCGCGGATTTCGGTGTGCGAGACGGGGTCGAGCTCGTCATTCTTGAAGCCGAGGCTGATCACTTCTTTGATGCCCGCGGCGCGCGCCGCATCTTCCACTTGTGCGGCGTTGGTGCTTACTGTGTCGGCAGGCGAGAGAAGATAGCTGTCCTTTTCGTCATTGGTGCCGCGAATCATGATGATCTTGCAGCCGGCCTTGGCCATCATGGCGATGGTACCGCCGGCGAAGATGGAAAAGTCGTCGGAGTGCGGTGAGACGATCACCAGCGTCTTGCCTTTCATGTCAGCGGCGTTGCCTCGCAGGGCTTCGCCTTTTGGCGCAGCGTAGGGCTTGCCGCTGGCGAGCTGTTGGCGGTACCACTCGACATACGGGCCTTGCAGACCGCTGCCCTGCCACACGTGGAACGTCTCGATGGCGGCAGGTTTCTTTGAAGCGAGCAGCGTTGGCATGGCGGCGAAGGCTTTGTTTTTCCGGTCGAGAAATGCGCTGACGTCCTCGCGCTGATTCACGTCGTGATCGCCGCGCGACCAGTAATAGATGTTCGGGATGCCGTGGGTGGGGAGTCCGGCGCGATTCATCTCCGGATGAAATTTGTTGTTGCCACCGGTCCAGCGCGCATCCTCCACGGCGCGGCCAACTTTCTGGTGATCGAAGTTGTCGTCGTAGCGCGTGTACGGATCGGAGGTCATCACGGTGTCGGGCTTGAAGGTGCGGAACAATTGGATGAAGCGTGCGCGCAACTCAGTCTCAGAGACTGGATCTAGTTCGCCGTCTTTGAAGTTCAGATGCACCACTTCTTTGATGCCGAGGATCTTCGCCGCAGCGTCCACTTCAGCGCGGGCTCGCACGCGGGTCTCTTCCATCGATGCGCCGGGTGCGGCTTTCTCGTCGTTGGTGACGCGCACCAGATACACCTCGTCGCCAGCCTTGGCCAATTTGGCTATGGTACCCGCTGCGTGGATGACGAAATCGTCGCCATGCGGCGACACTACCATCACAGTCTTTGCGTGCAGAGCCGTGGCGAGCAGGAACAATGCAGCTCTCATTTCGGCCTCGCATTCTTCAGCACGTAACCATTGGGGTCGCCTAGGCCGATGAAGTGGAACATTTCGGCGTAGGGCATTTTGTTCAACTCGCCCAACTGCTTGTTTGCCTCGCGAAGTTCGACCAGCACTTGCGGATCTCGGATCATGCCGCCGTGTGCTTTAACCGCGGCGATCTTGCGATCGATCGTCGTTGAGATGTCGACGACCTTGTTTACCACATGTGGCCCGCGAGCCCAGTAATAGCGCTCCACAAGATAGTGCGGCTTCAGGCCGGCACGCAATTGTTCGGGATGAAACAGGTGCACTCCGGCGGTCCAACATGCGTCTTCCACTGCTTTGGCGGTCTTCAGATGATCGGGGTTTTCTTCATACGCCGCCCAGGGATCGAACGTGATGATGGTGTACGGCTTCAACTGGCGGAACAGCAGGATCAGCTTCTCGCGCAGTTCGGTTTCGGAGTGCGGGTCGATCTCGTCGTTCTTCAGATTGAGGCTGAAGACTTCCTTGATGCCCAGGATTTTCGCCGCGTCCACAACCTCTCGGCCATTGCGCAGACTGTTCTCTTCGGCGGTGAGCACGCCGTCTTTTTCATCGTCGGTGACGCGAATCAAATAGCCGGTGTAGCCTTCGTCAACCAGCTTGGCGATGGTGCCACCGGCGAAGATAGAGAAATCGTCAGCATGCGCGGTGATCGCCACCAGCACCCGGCCCGCATAGGGCTTGGGCTGGGCGAACGCCGCGCATGGCAACAAAAACAGCAGCAGGAATCTGCTCATCAAGCGCTCCCGGAAATTAGCGGTTGTAGATCTTCACGCGGAAATACGGCTTGGACTTTTCGGCCTCTTCCATCTCGTAGGTCTGTTCGGTCTTGGCCGGATCGTAATCGCGCCACAGCCACTTCAATGCGTCAGGCATTTCGGCGTTGCCGTGGGCTCCGTTATGCGTGCCGTTGCCGAAGTTGAAATGGAAATCATAGCTTTTCATCTTGAGCGAGTTTGCCATTTGGATGTTCTGTAGCGGCCAACTGCCGTGATCGTTTTCCAGATCTTCAGAACCATCGGACAGCCAAATGCGAATGTTGCGCTTGGCTTGTTTGCGAATCATGTTGGGATAGACGTTGCCGCCATCCAACTCGCCCGGTTTCCATTGGATGCTGGTGAAGCTGCCGATGCGCGACCACACGCGGCTGAACTGATCGTTCTGGAACCATGCGGCATTGAATGCGCAGATTGCGCCGGATGAACTGCCGGTGATGGCGCGGCTGTAAGCGTCTTTGCGGATGTTGTACTTCTTATAGACTTCGGGCAAAACTTCATCGCGCAGGAAGCGAGGGTAGGTGTCGTTCACCGAATCGTACTGAACGCTGCGCAGGCGCTGCGTACCCTTCGTGCCGGGGCTGATGAAGACCTGAATCATGACCGGAATCTTGCCCTGGTGAGTCAAGTTGTCGATGACGTTCAATGTGCGCGAACCCGTGTCGCGCTGCGTGTGGCCAGCGCCATCCTGCCATACCATCAACGCCGCGGGCTTCGACGGATCGTACTGCGCGGGAACGTAGATCCAATACTCGCTGGTCATGCCGTCGTAGATCTTGCTCACATGGGTCAGCTTTTCTGAGAGCTTGCCTTGCGGTACGCCGGGCTTGGTGTAAGAGTCCGGGCCGTAGACAACGACGTCGCTCTTGCCGCCGACTTTCATGCCGTTGATCTTGTAGGCAAAGGTGTGCGAAATGCCCGTGTCCATGGTGCCGGTGGCGAACCAGATGTCGGACTTTTCCAGGCGAAGCATCTTTGGACCGGGGTTATCGTCAATCAGCAGCGCCGGCTCGATGGAGCTTGTCGCGGCCCAGATGAAGTCTGTTCCTTCACCGAGTATGGCGGTTCGTTCGGCGATCGGCTTGGCTCCCAGCGTGTCGGTCAACGCCGTTTTGAATTCGGTCGACTGCGGATCTTTCTTTGCCAACGCGATCAGTTCCGGGGCGGACATCTTGGCCGCCAGCATGGCGGGCGCGGTGAGGATTGTGCTCGCCATCAATAATGCTAGGTACATCATTTCTTCTTTTCTGCTCCTGTGGTGAAATACGGGTCCGGCTCTGGAATCGCCGCTCCGTCTTTGCGCGGTGACGATCCGCCGAAATGAACTCCGGTCGAATCATCCAGCATCACCGCTTGTCCGCCGCCCATCAAGCCTGAATATTCGCCGCGCAGGTCGATGGAATGCCCACGGTCTTTCAACTCTTTGATCGTGTCGGCCGGTACACGGGATTCTATCAAAACTTCGCACCCGCCCAAGTATTGGCGAGTGAAGCGAGGCGCTTCCAGCGCGGCCTGAATGTTCATGTTGTGGTCAACAATGTTGGAAACAAACTGCGCGTGGGCCTGGGCCTGGTTCCCGCCGCGCATGATGCCGAAGCCGATGTGCTGCGAGCCTTTTTCCATGATTGCGGGAATGATGGTGTGGAACGGGCGCTTGCGCGCCTTCAACACATTGGGGTGTGATGCATCGAAGGTGAAGTTGCCACCGCGATCATGCAGGTGGAAACCCATGCCGTCAACCACGACGCCGGAGCCCCAGATGTCGGAGATGCTCTGGATCCATGAAACGATGTTGCCCTCTTTGTCGATCACAGAGAGATATATAGTATGGCCAGTTTCAGGCTGCCCGGGTTGGGGCTCGCAGTTCGCTTTTTTCGGATCGAGTAATGCAGCGCGTTGCTCAGCGTACTTTTTCGAAATCATGCCGGCCGTTGGCACCTTGGCCACGCGCGGATCCGCGACGTATTGGCGAAGGTCCTGATAGGCGAGCTTCTGCGCTTCGATCTTAATGTGCAGCGCGTCGGAACTGTTCTGGTCCATGGATGGCAAGGGGAAGCGCTCCATCACGTTGAGCATCATCAAGGCTGCGATGCCCTGGCCGCTGGGGGGCATTTCGTAGACCTTCCACCCTCGATAGTCGACCGAAATCGGGTCGATCCACTCGGTGTGGAATTCCGAGAAATCGCTTTCCTGCAGCAGGCCGCCTAGGCGCTTGGATGTCTGCAAAATCGCAGTGCGGATCGGTCCCTTGTAGAAAGCGTCTACGCCGCCTTCGGCAATCAGTCGCAGTGCGCGGGCCAGTTCCGGGTTCTTGAAAATCTCGCCAACATTGGGTGATTGGCCGTTGCGCAGGAAGATGCGACGCGCGTTGTCATCGCTCGATAGCTTATAGGTGCCATGCGACCAGTCGTATTCAATAATCTCTGTCACCGGGAAGCCATGTTCGGCATAGTAGATGGCAGGTTTAAACAGGTCGGCCCACGGCAGCTTGCCAAACTTCTTGTGCATGCGCCACCAGCCATCCACTGCTCCAGGAACGGTTGCTGTGTGGATGCCGCCTGTCGGCATGCTGGAAAAACCTTTGGCGCGAAGGTTCTCAACGGTCATCGCCTTGCCGGCCCAGCCGCTGCCGTCGAGCCCGGTGATCTTGCCGGTCTTGCCATCGCGATGGATCGCGAACAGGTCGCCGCCGATGCCGCACATCATCGGCTCAACGACATTCAATACGGCATTGGCGGCGATTGCCGCGTCGACGGCAGATCCACCGCGGGCGAGGACCTGCGAGCCGGCTTGCGATGCCAGGGTCTGTGAGGTGCCGACGATGCCCATCTTCGTCATCACCATCGATCGGGCCTGCCATCGTTCCTGTCCGAAGCCTGCCAGTGGCACTAGAGAAAGTAAGAGGATGCTGCGTCGAATCATGAGAACCCATCATACCCGATGGCCGATCCATGTGATAATAATCACTGTACCTGGAGAATCCATGAACCGACGCGAATTGCTCAAAGGCGCAGCCGCCGCCGTTTCTCTAAACTCGTTTCCCTATCACCTTCTGGCCGGTACGGAGAAGAAAAACGCGAACGACCGCATCAAACTCGGGCCGATGGGCGTGGAGTTGAGCCGTCTGGCGATGGGCACTGGAACCAATGGCGTGGGTGGCAGTTCGAATCAGACCCGTAAGCTGGGGCTGCATGGCGTGGCCGACCTTTTCCGGGCCGGCTTCGATAACGGCCTGACGTTTTGGGATGCGGCCGACCAATATGGCACTCACCCTCATCTGCGCGAAGCTTTGAAGAGCGTGAAGCGCGAAAAAGTTACGATTCTTAGCAAGACCCGCGCCAGCACCGCGCAGGAGATGCGCGCCGATCTCGACCGTTTCCGCAAGGAGATGAACACGGATTATATCGACATCCTGCTGCTGCATTGCATGGTGGATGGCAACTGGCCAGAAAAGAAAAAAGGCGCGATGGACGTGATCTCCGAGGCCCGCGAAAAGGGTATCGTTCGCACGCATGGCACTTCGAACCACACGATTGAAGCGCTGCGCACTACGGCCAAAACGCCGTGGGTGCAAGTGAATCTGGCGCGCATCAATCCGGCGGGCGTGGCCATGGATGCCGATCCGCAAACCGTGATTTCGGTGCTTCGGGAAATGAAGGCCGCGGGTAAAGGCATCATCGGCATGAAGATTTTCGGCGCCGGCAAACTACGCAACAAGACGGACGAATGTCTGCAGTTTGCGCTGTCGCTCGATTGCGTGGATTGCTTCACTATAGGTGGCGAAAGCCGCGAAGAGATGGAGCAGTTGGTCAAAAAGATTCCGGCCGCCAGTGTGCGCGGCTAGAAAACCTGGAAGGAGTTCTACAATGACAAAATCAATCAAAGTTGTTTTAACGGCATCCTGCGTACTCGCACTGGCGGGCGCGTTGGTGGCACAGGACGCAAAGAAGAAAAACGGCCCCGGCATTCTGCAACCGCAGATGAAAGTGGAAGGCGGCAGCTACGAGAAACCTATGGGTTCGCTCGGAACAAAGTCTGAAACCCTTTGGACTGGAACCACCATGGGCGCCAGTGTTGATGGCAAGCCGAATGAAGCGAAATCCGTAACGATGGTGGGCGAAATCGTGGATTTCTCCTGCTATTTGCAGATCGGCAAGCACGGCGAGAAGCATCGCTCCTGCGGTCAAAAGTGCTTCACCGCCGGTCAGCCCATCGGCCTGTTGACCGCCAACGGCGCGCTCTATATGCTGATGGAAGAAGAGCATGACCTGCGCCGCGATGGCCTCACCGATTTCCGCAAGGCTGCCATCGAACACGCCGCGCACATCATGGAAGTTTCCGGCACCCTCTCTTCACACGCCGGCATGAAGGCGATTTACGTTCAGGGTTTCCTCAAGAAGTAGGAGTTTCGTAGCATGAAGTTTCAAAATTGGCTGGCAGGAGTGGGCCTCGCGCTCACTCTGCCGGTAGTTTTTCTATATGGCGCCGACGTGAAGGTGCCGTTGGGTTTGCTCCCGCTGAATTGGCCTGCCGACAATCCTTACACCGTGGAAAAGGCGGAGTTGGGCAAGTTGCTGTATTTTGACCGGCGGCTTTCCGCTGACAATACGGTCTCCTGCGCTTCCTGCCATGACCCACGCCAGGGCTTCACCGATTGCGCTCCGGTTTCGACCGGCATCAAGGGCCAGAAGGGCGGACGCAGCGCCCCCACCGTTATCAACCGCGCCTATAGTCTGAATCAGTTCTGGGACGGACGAGCCGCATCTCTGGAAGAACAGGCCAAAGGGCCGATTCAGAATCCGATTGAGATGGGCGAGACGCACGAAAATGTGGTGAAGAAGCTGCGCGCAGTGAAGGGTTATCGCGCCCTGTTCGCCAAGAGCTTCGGCACCGAAGAGTTCACCATTGATCACCTTGCCAAAGCCATCGCGACGTTTGAGCGGACGGTGCTCAGCGGCGATTCGCCGTATGACCGTTACAAAGCCGGCAACAAGCAGGCTTTAACCGCGGAGCAGATCCGCGGCCTCGACATTTACTTCAACAAAGCCCAGTGCGACAAGTGCCACGAAGGGATCAACTTCACTTCGAACGCCTATCACAACATCGGTGTCGGCATGGACAAACCCACTCCTGACGAAGGCCGCTTCGCTGTCACCAAGAACCCGGCAGACGTTGGCGCCTTCAAAACGCCGACGTTGCGCGACATCGCCCGCACAGCGCCATACATGCACGATGGCAGTTTGAAAACGCTGGAAGAAGTGGTGGACCTCTACGACAAAGGCGGCGTCCCCAACAAGAACCTCTCAGCGGATATGAAAAAACTAAATCTGACACTACAGGAAAAGAAAGATCTGGTTGCTTTCCTCCGTTCCCTGAACGGCGAGAGCCTGAAGGCGATGCAAGCACCAACCAAATTCCCGGAGTAGAACTCACAACATGAACCCCACGCGCCGTTCTTTGATAGCGCTGCCCGCGTTGGCAGCCGGACTCGCTTCCTGCGGAAAATCAGGCAAGCGTGTCATTGCCGTAATCCCGAAAGGCCGATCGCATCTGTTCTGGCAGTCGGTTCACGCCGGCGCCAACTCCGCCGCCAAAGAACTGGGTGTGGAGATCGCATGGAACGGGCCTTCCACTGAGGCCGATTTTAACGGCCAGATTCAGATTGTCGATTCCATGATCAACCGGCATGTCGACGCAATCGCGCTTGCCCCCATCGACAAAAAAGTGATGGTTGGTGTGGTGGAACGCGCCGCCGCGGCGAAGATTCCTGTTGTCATCTTCGATTCCCCCGTCGATACGGACAAGTTCATTTCGCAGGTCGCCACTGACAATTACGCTGCCGGTAAAATGGCCGCGGAGCGAATCGGTGCCGATCTGAAAGGCAAGGGCAAAATCATCATCGTTGCCTGCCAGCCGGGCGCAGCTTCCACCATGGCCCGCGAGCAGGGCTTCGAAGACAAGATCAAAGAGTCGTTCCCTGAAATCAAAATCCTCGACAAACGCTTCGGCATGTCCGAAGTTGCTCCATCGCGCACTGTCGCGGAAAACATGCTTACCGCGTTTCCGGAAGTGGATGGTGTATTCGCTTCGAATGAATCCAGTTCGATGGGTGCCGCGCTGGCCCTGAAAGCGCGCAAGTCGACGGCGAAGATGGTTGGTTTCGATTTCGGCCCAACGCTGGAAGAAGACATGAAACTGGGTGTGATCGAATCACTTGTTGTTCAGCACCCATTCAAAATGGGCTATGAATCGGTGAAGGCCGCCGTCGCTTTTCTGGACGGAAAACCGGTAGAGAAGATTAATAACCTAGCCCCTAAACTTGTTTCCAAAGACAATTTGAACGAGCCCGAGGTCCAAGCACAGGTCCATCCAGACCTGAAGAAATACCTGGAGTAGCGATTACGATCCCTGGGTAAGGATCGACGTTACCTTCGAAAATATTTGACAGATGTTCGGCGCGATCGAGGTGGGGAAGAAAGCTGCGACGGCAACAGCAATGAACGAGGCTGTCAGGGCGTACTCGATCAGATCCTGACCCTCTTCGTGCCTAGCCAGTTTTTTCAGGAGCCGCTGCACTTTTTTGTAGCCCATCATTTTTATATGCCTCTTCCTTCCCCTTTATTCTCGGCTACCCTGGTGGTTTTATCAACGATGGAATTAGCCTAAGCGGCACCTGAAAACCCCTTAGTACTTGGGACGAATGTGGTCCAGCGGCTCGCTTCGGCCACATTATTGACCGCGATAGTTAGCCTGTAGCACGTCGCCTACCTGAGGGGTCCCCAACGACACGAACGAGATGGTGTTGCCGCTCAGCGTATAATCCAGGCCCTGCTTTAATAGAATTCCGTTTCGGAACAATGCCAGACTGGTAAACGGAATGGGTGTTGCGGCGAGTACAAATGTCGTGTTGCTGCCATTCACCGATCCCGTTGGCGTTTCCCCGTCAACGAATGACAGGCTCAAAGTGCAGGGCGCGCTGGAACCGTCCACTCGAACGCAGTTTGAAGCCGATCCCACAACGGAACCGATCGTTCCGGCTGGCGTCGAGAAGACGACTCGCCCAATTACGAACCCTGAGTCTTTGATTGGTCTTGCCGACAACTCGTCCGATAAGCCCGTCACATCGCTGATCAGGATGGAGGTTGTTCCGGGAGGCGTCAATGTGTTGGTTGCCGATGTCCGTACGTCTCTCAACCTAAGTACCGTCGTGCTCGGCGGCACGCTCCATCGCTCAGTGAACAGGACTCGTCCGTCGCTGTTGTAACGTACCTGGTAATAGGCTCCGCCTGACGCCGTGGTGGTTGGCGCCAAAAGTACACGCAATGCTCCATCCTTGACGGGAATAACAAGACTTTGTGTTGGGATAGTTGTGTTATCCGAGGTCTGAAAGTATCTCCAATCCACCAGGACCACCCCGTTAAATTTGGTCCCGTCCGCTTTGTACAAAGTGTCCTGAACCGTTACCAGTTGCGGCGCTGCCAGTAAGCTACCAGCCATAAGCGCCAACGCTGCCAATTTCCGCATTTCTGCCTCCATAATTAATTGCCACTACTGGCTCTACGCTACAAGTTGCGACCAAGCAATGCCGTTGTAAAACTGCGCTAAATAGTTGATTTTCCGAAGTAGAATAATTTTTGATTCTTGGTGAACGACTTACTGGCCAATCGCAGAAGCCGTAGGTCGCGTCAGCGAAGAGAGTTATTTTCTTCGTGTCCGGCGGAAATCATTTCCGTGTCGACGGTGTTTGTAGACGACCTATGTGCCGGGTTGCCATCTCCGCTACCTGGGGCGCCGTGATTGGCGATTTGGAAGGCGCGATAGAGACCGAGGTTGACATTTTCAGCGTCACCGTGGGCCAGTCGTTTCAAGCGCCATTGGTGGAGGGCGATTTGGAAGACCCATTCGCGCTCGAAGGCGTTCTCCGGTTGCAGCTTGGCGGCCAGACGGCTGTGTAGGTTGGTGAAGTTGTCCGCAGAAACCCGGTTAGCAGCGGGTGCCGCGTTTGAGATGGCGATGCGGGTATGTTTTCGCATGCTTTAGCTGTAGCACGCGGATGGGCGAACTTTGACTCCCAACTTAGTGGATGTAGTTGAAAGTGCGGATATTTATTTTGTTTTGATATGCGGTGACTGCTGTAGGGCAGGTGCTTCCATGCAGGAAACCTGCCCTACGTTTGGGTGTCCTTGGTCTACCTCTTAGCGGCCAACATAGAGGATGACGGTCGTATCCGTCGCCTTGTTACCGGCGCTATCCGTGACCGTCAACTGCACGATGTAATTGCCGTAGCCTTCCGGGAACTGCAGCAGGGGCGTAGCTGTGTTTGCGCTAGTGATGGTTGCGTTCTTGCCGCCAGGAGCAACGGTCCAGGCGTAAGTGAGTGGTTTGCCATCAAATGAAATGGAGGCAGTGCCGTCCAGAGCGATGGAACCGAGTGCGGTGGCGTTCTTCGGGTTGGCTACTGCCTTGGTGGCGATGGCAGGCGGCGGCGCCGGAGTCTCATAAACATGGTTCTCATTTTCCTTGACGACGCGGGAGTTCCCTTCGGGGAACATCGTCTTGAAAAATTTGATCTGTTGCGCTGTCATGTACAGCGGGTTCTTATAGAGATACCAGTGCACCACTTCCGGAAACACCCCGGAGATGAGCTGCTGGGCGACGGTTCCGCCACCAGGAATCGATTCAGGAATGGTCACGCCGCAGAGGCCGGAGCCCGTGGGGGCGGTGAGGCCGCCTTCATAACGCCAGGTATACTTTCCCTTCGGGAGTAGGGCGGCCAGATTGGAGCGCACGTATTGCGAAGCTGCAGTGGGTGCGGCACCGAGCGCGGCGCCGTAAAGGTCGAAGAACTTTCCCAACTCCGGATCGGCGGGACCTTCTTCAATGAAAGCGCCGACAACGGCGCCGGGGCGGTGATCGTCTGCCGCGCAGCCATTATTCAAAAGGTGCACGAAATGGACTTCCATCGCAGGCCGACGGCCGTCTACCATGTGCTCCGCAGGCACGTGAAAGTGGAACTGTTGCAGGATGTATTCCTTGCCGTCGATGGTGATGGACGGGGCATTGGGCAGTTTCGTGGCATAGCTGGCGCAACTCTTCAAAGTTGGGTCGGCGCAGGGAGTGGCTTTGAGCGTTGCCCATTCCGCGTTGATGGTGACGTTCTTGAGATCGCCAGGCGTGGCAGGGGTGCCTTTCACCGTGTAAAAGCTCTCCTGCGCGCCGTAGGTGTTTTGCACCTTGAGGTCGGCGAAGCTGTAATTGTTGAAGGTCAGTACAGGGGGCTTGGTGTCGATTACGGTTGCCGATGAATCGATATTGATGGGGGTCTGTTCGTGCTGCGCGAAGGCAGATGTCGAGATCAAAATCTGGGTAGTCAGGGCAAAGCCCAAACTAAGCGGCGCTATTGCGCCAAAGGAAAATCTCATATTCCGGTTCCTTTTTTGTCCTTTAGTGGTCTGTACCTATCTCAGTCCGGAACCGGTTGAAACTTAAGTTGTTTCCGCCGGTCCAAGAATAGACAAGTTTACACAAGTTATCACAAACAGACGTGCCAGCGCTGAGCCTAAATTAAGGAATCGGCAAGTGTTTGAATAGGGCGCTACGCCGTCCCCTGTTTGCGGACTTCTTTTTGGCGGCGGACTAACTCGGTATGATCGGACAGAACCTTCTCAGGGTAGGCAACAGAGAAGCGGATCACGCGGCGCACGAAGTCCTCTTCGTGGCCTTTGATCTCCTTTAGCGCTTTTATGGGGCGGCGAAATTGTCACCGCCCCGCTCTCTTCTCGCGGGCCAGCAACAGGCTGGAAGCTTTCTCGAACGTCCGGCCATCGACGCCAGTGAGACCAGAAGCGAGTTCAACGCGGCTGTTCCCACCATGGGCCACTACCGGGTCATGGAGAAGCTCGGCAGTGGCGGCATGGGTGTGGTTTGCAAAGCCGAGGATATGCGACTGCACCGCTTTGTAGCCATCAAGTTTCTCTCCAGCAACATGGCGGCGGATCCCGATTCGCTGAGCCGCTTTCGGCGCGAAGCCCGTGCGGCATCGACGCTGAACCATCTCAATATTTGCACCATTTACGATGTGGGCGAGCACGACCGGCGATCTTACATTGCCATGGAGTACCTGGAGGGGGGGCCCTAAAGGAACGGATCTCCGGCAAGCCTCTGCCCATGGCTGAATTGTTCACGCGTGCTATCGAAATTGCGGACGGACGGGATGCGGCCGAACAGGCCCATATTATCCATCGCGACATCAAGCCGGCGAACATCTTCGTCACTAGGCGGCAGCACTCCAAAATTCTGGACATTGGACTGGCGAAATTCAAGGCGGATTTTGCGAGCAGGGCAGCGCCCGACGATACCACCGCGACAATCACCAACCTTTAAAATCGGAATCTCCCACATTTTCAACAACTCCCAGCCCACCCACCCATCCTTCCGCAAGCCCCACCTGCTATCAAGAGAGGGAAAGGAGGTCACCCGTTGGCCCACACAGATTACAAATCGCCGCTTACAGCTTCAAAAAAGCCCAAGCCTAACCCACGGATTAACAACCCAATCGAAATCAAAGTATTACACTGTGGAAAACAGAAAAATGGAAAATTTTTATCTTCGCCTTTTGTTCGCCCAGGCGAAAACCAAGCCTCAGGCGATCATCTTGTGCAGCACGTTCCCGCCCACGTCCGTCAGCCGGAAATCGCGCCCCTGGAAGCGATAAGTCAGCTTCAAATGGTCAATGCCGAACAGGTGCAGAATGGTCGCCTGCACGTCGTGCACGTCCATCCGCTCCGTAGGCGTGAAGCCCAGCTCATCGGTGCCGCCCAGAATCAGGCCCTTCTTCAACCCGCCGCCCGCGAACATCAGCGTGTACGCGTCAATGTGGTGGTTGCGCCCAATCTTGCCCTTCTCGCGAACCTCGCCCATCGGGGTGCGCCCAAACTCGCCGCCCCAAATCACCAGCGTGCGGTCCAGCATGCCACGCGCCTTCAAGTCCGTTATCAGCGCCGCCGTCGCCTGGTCGATCTCCTTGCACACCGTATCCAGCGGCTTGGTGATGTCGTCATGATGATCCCAGTCGGCATGATACAACTGCACGAACCGCGTCCCGCGCTCCACAAGCCGCCGCGCCAGCAGGCAGTTGTTGGCGTAAGAAGCCTTACCCGGCTCTGCGCCGTACATCGCCAGAGTCTCCTTCGACTCCTTCGAAAAATCGATCAGCTCCGGCCCCGAGGTCTGCATCTTGAACGCCATCTCATACTGTGCGATGCGCGTGTTGATCTCCGGATCACCCGACTTAGTAAGTTCCATCGAGTTCAGGTCGCGGATCGCGTCCAGCGTACGCCGCTGTTCCTCGGCCGTCACGCCCTTCGGGTTCGACAAGTCGAGAATCGGATCGCCGCCCGACCGCAGCGGCACGCCCTGATACGACGACGGAATAAACCCGCTGCCCCACAATGCCGCGCCCCCGCGAGGTCCGCGCGGACCCGATTGCAGCACCACGAACCCCGGCAGATCCTTCGACTCGCTGCCGATACCGTAGGTCACCCACGCGCCCATGCTCGGCCGCCCGTTGCGCGCCGATCCGGTGTTGGTATAGAGCTTGGCCGGACCGTGGTTGAAGTTCTCCGTGGAAAGGCCATGCACCATCGTCAGATCATCGGTGATCTTCGAGATATGCGGCAGTAACTCCGAAACATACATGCCGCTCTTGCCGTACTGGGCGAACTTACGCCGCGTGCCCAGCATCTTCGGCGGATCTTTCGCAAATGTATCCATGAAGGCGAACCGCTTGCCCTTCATGAACTCGTCCGGAGCGGTCTTGCCGTCGTACTTAGTAAGTTCCGGCTTGTAGTCGAATAACTCAAGCTGGCTCGGCGCACCGGCCATGAACAGGAAGATCACGTGATCGATCTTCGCCGGATGGTGCATCCCCTTGCCAAAGGCCTGTTCCATGGCGAGCGATGCCAGCGCCATTTTGCCGACCCCCAATCCGCTTTCGCGGAAGAAGTGGCGGCGCGTTCGTTGTTGTAGCAGAAACTGTTCGATGTTCATGGCCGTGTCATAAATTCGTCTAAGTTGAGGAACACGCGCCCCAGCGCTGTCCATGGATCTTTGACATTTGAATCAATAAAGCGTTTCAACCGCTGAATCTCTTCCGCACGAGGTTCGCGGTTCAGTGCGATCTGGTAGCCGGCGCGAATGCGTGCCGCAGCGTCTTCCGCCGGCACTTCCTTCGCAATGCGTTTCGCCAGTGCCTGGGCAAACTCCAGGCTGGCTTCGTCATTCAGCATCATCAGCGCTTGCAGCGGTGTGTTCGATCGCACGCGCCGTGTGCAACTGACCGTGGAATCCGGCGCGTCGAATACGACCAGCCCCGGATGCGGTGCCGACCGCTGGAAGAACGTATAGATGCCGCGCCGGTAGCGATCCGCGCCCGTTGAAGTCTTCCATTCGCGGCGCACCTGCGTGCTCTGGTAAACGCCCGGCGGGATCGGCGGATAGACGCTCGGACCTCCGATGGCCGTCGTCAACAATCCGCTTGCAACCAACGCCGCATCCCTTACGTTCTCCGCATCCAGCCGCAACCGTGCCTGGCGCGCCAGCAGCCGGTTATCGGCATCCACGTTGAGTAAGTCCTTGCGAACTTCGGAACTCTGCCTGTAAGTGGCCGAAGTAACAATCAACCGGTGGACCGCCTTCTGGCTCCACTTCTGATCCATAAACTCGATGGCCAGCCAATCGAGCAATTCCGGATGCGTCGGCTTCTCGCCCATCGCGCCAAAGTCGTTCTCGGTATCTACAAAGCCTTTGCCGAAATAGCGCTGCCACATGCGGTTCACTGTCACTCGCGCCGTCAGCGGATTATCACGATCCACCAGCCAGCGGGCCAGATCGAGGCGGTTCGGCTGACCCGTGACATTCTTCAGCGGAGGGAAGACCGCAGGAACATTGGCCATCACGTTCGCGCCCTTGCGCGTGAAGTCGCCACCTAAGTGGATGTAGCTCTGCCGCGGAGTAGGCAACTCGCGCGTGATCATGGTGCTGACCAGCTTGGGCTCGGATGCCTTGAACTTCCTCATGCTGGAAAGCCTCTCGCGAACGCCCGGGTCATTCTTGGCCGCCTCGGGGCTCAACGTCTTGCGGTATGCCGCCAGTTCCTCTTCCAGCGCCTTGTACTGCGCCTGGAACACTGCTTTGCGCGCCACTTCTTCCGGAGTACCAATCTCCAAAAACGGCTTGTTGAACTGCTTCCGATCCGCTTCCTTATCTACTTCGTCCACGTTGTTCAGGAAGGCGAACAGCTGGTAGAACTCCTTCTGCGAGATCGGATCGTACTTGTGATCGTGGCAGCGCGCACAGCCCAACGTCAGACCCATGAATGCCGCGCCAGTCGTGGCCACGCGGTCGGCAACCGCTTCCACTCGGTACTGCTCAAAGTCGATGCCGCCTTCGAAGTTACTCGGCGTATTGCGATGAAAACCTGTGGCCACTAACTGGTCTGTTGTGGGCTTGGGTAGTAAGTCGCCGGCGAACTGCTCGATCACGAACTGATCGAATGGCTGGTCCTTGTTCAAGGCGTTGATCACCCACTCGCGATACTTCCAGATGTCGCGCGGCGCGTCGATCGTGTAGCCATCGGAATCGGCATAGCGTGCCAGATCGAGCCACTGCCGTCCCCAGCGTTCTCCATAGTGCGGCGAGGCAAGCAGGCGGTCGACCACGCGCTCATAAGCATCGGGACGTTGATCGGCGAGAAAGTCCGCACGTTCCTTTTCGGTGGGAGGCAGTCCGATCAGATCGAGCGATACGCGGCGTAGCAACGTTTCGCGATCCGCCTCGGCCGATGGCTTGATCTTCGCGGCGTCTAACTTCGCCAGAATGAAACGGTCAATCGGATTGCGCGCCCACGCCATGTTCGACACGGCCGGCAACTCGCGCTTTTTCGGAGCCTGCCAAGCCCAATGATCAGCCCCACGGCGCTTGGCTTTCACCAGCGATTCCGGCACCGGCAGGCCGTCCTTCACCCAGCGCTCCAACGCGGCAATCTGCTCGTCCTTCAGCTTGCGCCCGGGAGGCATCTTCAAATCGCCCGTCTGCTTTACGGCAGCCAGCACCGGATCTGGTCCGGGACCGCGGTTGCCGCCCTTCAGAATGGATTCGCGAGTTTCTAGTGAGAGGCCGCTCGAAAGATTCTTCTCGGAGTGGCAGCCAAGGCAGTTCGTACGCAGAATGGGACGCACGGTGGACTCGAAAAACTCCACTCCCTTGTCCTGCTGCGCACACAATCCAGATGTCGCAAGTGCGATGAATAGCGCGTGCCGTAACATGTTATCTGGATATCTTATCACTTAAATTCGGGCGGGAAATTAAAGAGAATCGCCAACTGCTGCTCCGTCCTTTGGATCAGCTTCTCCCATACCGATTTGGGGGCGGGGTCGAAAACGATCGAAGGCGAGCCGGGAAAAACAAACCACGAGCCGGTCTTCATCTCTGTTTCAAGCTGCCCGATTCCCCAGCCGGAGTATCCCATGAAGGCCCGAAAGTGCTTCGGATCGGGCTGCGTGGCGATGGTCTTGTCTAATTGGGTCTTACGCGACATTAGGTAGATGTCCCCGAAGACATGCTCAGAGTTCGCAGGCGCATCGCTGGTGCGGATGAGCGCCATTACACCGCGCGGTTCCACCGGTCCGCCGAAGTACATCGAGTCTGTCTGCCCCGCGGCCCCTTTCACATCTTCAAAGATCTTCGCCAGTGTCAGCCGGGTCCGTTGGTTGATGATCAGCCCGATGGTGCCCGTTTTGTCGCGATGGACGATGAGCACTACTGACTCAGCGAAGTTCGGGTCTGCGAGTTTGCGATGAGCGACCAGAAACTTGCCCACAGCGATATCTTCTGTGCGCACCGATTGCGCACTGAGCGAGGCGGCCAGGATGACGACGGCCCAACCCCACTTCGCCATGTTATTCCTTGCGCTGATCCTTGCCCGGAGCATCGTAAGGAGCGCCGGTGCCGCTCGAACCGAGGAAGAACTTCTGCCCATCGGGCAGCGTAACGTCGCGGCCGTTGGCGCGGTTCGAACGATCCTTCGCCTGGTAGCCATCGACGACAACATTCTGGCCGACCTTCAAGGTGTCGCGCTTCAAGCCTCGGCGCAGCAGGCTGTTGGGCGTGCCGCCCTCGACCATCCACACTTCTTTCTTGCCGTCTTTTTGCGTGACTTCCACATGGATCCAGGTGTGCGGATTGATCCATTCCACTCGCACAACGGGGCCCTTCAGCAGCACGGGCAGATTCGGATCGAACTCCGCCCCGAATGCATGGTGCGCATAGATGGCAGTGGCGGTACCGAGCGCGCCCAGCACGGCGGCACAAATCATGAGTCTGGTGTTCGACATCATCGGGCTATGACTCCTTGTCATCTATTCTACTTCGCCTGCTTCTTCATCGCTTCGGCCTCAAGCCGGCGCGCGCCGCGCAGAATATTGGCGAAGGAATAGTTGCCTTCATGGCAGGCGTATTCGTAGATGCGGCTTTCGGTTGCCGGCCAGACGAATTCGCCAGTCCATTGCGCGGTCCATACGGTTGGGTCGTCGACGGTGAAGCGATACAGCAAGGTCTTTGCATCGATGCGGCTGAATCGCTCGATCACATGCAGGTTTCGATCGGCGCTGCCGAGTGCAGGCTGGTCGGTGAAATTGGTAGTATCTACCACGAGAGTGTCGCCCTCCCACTTGCCCACGGAATCGCCGGTCCAGCGGCGGATTTCCGGAGGATCGTGCTTGGCGTTCATGCGTACGATGCGCGCGTCATGCACCATCTCATTAAAGATCATCACCGTGTCTTTGGTCTGCACAATCTGCTTCAGGTTGTTATAGAGCACCGGCATTGCGGGCGGACCGGCGCTGGAGCCGAAGCCCAGAATGCAGCGCTCGGCCAGCGGGCGAAGTTCGGGATCATCATAGGGGCCCGGGTTCAAGTTGGC
This sequence comes from uncultured Acidobacteriia bacterium, assembly GCA_903881085.1. Lineage (GTDB taxonomy): Bacteria > Acidobacteriota > Terriglobia > Bryobacterales > Bryobacteraceae > CAIRSA01. The sequence goes on along the minus strand of CAIRSA010000336.1, from coordinate 78,033 downwards.
TTCGATCCAGAATGCGTCGCCGCGGTTGGGCCGGTTCCATCCGGCGCGGGCGCGGGCCTTCTTGATTGCCTCTGGGGTCATGGTGGGCATGCGGCCGTTGGCGGGATCAATGATGATCGACGTGCGGAACTGGCCATCAATCTTGAATGCGCCATTGCCGTTATCGACCCACAGTGCGTTGTAGCCGCCGACATTGCCGGCAGCGCCTTCCGAGCCATCGCCACCAGCGGGAGGAGCTGCGCGATTCGGATCGCTTTTGTCATTGGCGCGAGCCTTTGCCGCAGCGGTAGCTCGCGCGAGTCGTTGCGCCTCAGCTTCGGTCAAAGACTTGCGGTCGGCAAGATTTGCCGGACGCGTCAGCGGCGTCAGCGTGGCGATGTCGTACATGCCGGAAAGGTCAGGGTGGCCATCGGCGGTGCGCGGCGCCTGCGCAGCAAGCGGGGCAAGCGGGGCAAGCGAAGCGATCAACAGGACGGTGGATGTTCGAAGCATCATCATCTCCTTATTTCCTTTCGAGCGGCTTGCGGCGGTATTCGCCGAACATCAGCTCTTCTACAAACTCAGCGCATTTGAAGTCCAGCAAGCGGGCATCGGGCTCCATCCGGCGGTATAACGGCATACTGATCTTCCACGGTTTGGTGAAGACCTCGGGGTCTTCGATGGTGGCTTCATACTGAATGTGATTGGGCGTTGTCATCGTGTAACGCTCAACCACGTGAAGCTGGTTGCTGTGGTGCGTGCCAGCGCGGTCAAACCAGGTTTGATCGCTGAGTCCGGTGACGTCGACCACCAGCGTGTTGCCTTCCCAGCGGCCAACGGATTGGCCCATCCACGAATCGGTTTCGGCAGGGCCGGGGTTCTTGAAATAGATGTCGCGGTAGGCGCCGGCGAACTCGTAACTGATGAAGAACTGCTTCTGGTTTTGGATAATCTGAAAGGGAAACGGCATGTAGGTCGCGCGCGGAACGCCGGGCATGTAGCACTTCACTTCAGGGTCGCGATCAAGCCAGTTGGCGCGGTTCTCGTCGCGCTTCTTCGCCGCATCGGGCTTATACGGAATCGAGCCGCCTTCGACGATGCCCATACTGCCAGGAACGGAGCCGACTGCGCCGAGACGCAACATCGGCACTGCGGCGAGGGGACCATGCGGCCCTTCGCGCAGCATCATCGACGCACGCGCCATGTGGCGTTCGATGTCGTAATTCATTGGGCCCAGCGCTTGCCAGATGCCATTGAAGTTGGGCTTGCCGTCGGGAAGTTTGGGGACACTCTGGCTATGAGCCAATGCCGCGAAGAGGGCGAATAGGATTGGGTGCTTTACCACGGAGAGATCATAACACAGGCGGTCTAGTAGAACGCGATCCAACGCCCGGAAAATCCGACGCCGAACCACAGCGCTAGCGAGACGAGCGCCGTCAACTTCGTCATCGGCCCGGGCGCGGATTCGGCGGCCTTGCGGCGCAGGGTGTAGGCAAAGATGGTGGCCAGAGCCAGGCAAGTCATCTTGTACCAGAACGGCGGACTGTAATAGCACTTCACGGCCTCGCTGAGAAACATCAGGATGCCGCTGAGTATGGTCAGGGCGAGTGCGCCGGTCATCCACGGCCGCAGCTTGCGTGAGAGATCGCCGCTAGTTTGTTCGAGCAGCCCGAGGCCAAGCATGCGCATGTCCACGGCCAACACTGTACCGCCCAGCAGTGCGAGGCCGAGAAGATGAAAGCACTGGATGACAGGGAACATCCAGATGGATTGGCGGATGACGTTGCCGAGGCCGGTGGATTCTAATGATTCGAAGAAGTGCAGCACATTGCGTCCTAATGAAACCAGTTGTAAGCCTGCATGCGGCCGCTGATCACAACGCCGCACCACAGGATGATCGAGGCATAGCCGGCGAGCCGCGCGCGCATTGGCGGGACTGGATCGTTGTCCCAGCTCGCGATGCGCTTCTCAATTGTCAGATGGAACAGCAGCGCGTTGATGCCGGTCAGAATAATCATCACCATCTTCACCTTGAAGAAGATGTTCCCCGCCGCTTTGATCGGGCCCGAATAGAACAGCAGCGTGCCGCTGATGGCCATGATGACGAAGCCGAACAGCGCCCACGGCAGCAGTCGCGATGCCACTTGCGAGACTGGCACGCCTTTCAATCCAACGCCGACAAGCCGCAGGTCGAGCAGCGCGATCAGGCCGAGGAAGAGGCACAGCGTCAGCACGTGCGTGGTCTCGATGATCGGATAGACGATGGTGGATTCGCGGATGTAGATGCTGCCCTGCGAAGCTTCCAGCCAATTGAGAATTGCAGTGAGGTCCATGGGTTCGATCTGATGAAGTATAACAGACCCCGTGCCTCTGATAAGATGATGGCCGTGCCGAAACATACCGCCCTCTTCCTGCTTATATTGCTGGCAGCCTGCAACAAGGCCACGCCTCCTTCGCCGATCAAAGCGATTGCGACTCGAGAAGAGATCATGCACCATTTGGTGATCCCCAATGCGAAGGTGGTGTGGGATGCATCGGGCACCATCTATACCAAGGATGGCGTCACCGAACGTTCGCCGAAAAACATCGACGAGTGGTTCACGGTGGAAGCCAGCGCAACCACTTTGATGGAAGCCGGCAATCTGCTGATGATGGAGGGCCGTGCGATGGACAACGGCAAGTGGATTGAACGGGCGCTTGCGTTACGCGACGCGAGTGACGCGGTGCGGCAGGCGGCCAAGAAAAAGGACATTGTTGGGTTGTTTGACCGCGGCGGCGATCTCTTTGAAACCTGCCAGGCATGCCACAGCCAGTACCGGTTTACAAAAGACGAAATGAAGACGCGCTCGTATTGATCGCGCTTGACACTGCACCGCCATCTTCGATACCAATGTGATGGGCCATTTCGCTGGCTCTTTGGGAGGTTTTCATAATCAGATGTCAATAAACGATGTATCGAGACGGCACTTTTTCTTTGGCTCGCTGCTTGCGGGCGCGGTGCCTGCGGCAGGTTTCGGCAGCGTTCCGTCGCTGCGCGCATTGGGCTACAAGCCCTTCTATGACAAGTTGAATGTTGCGGCTGTCGGCTGCGGCGGGCAGGGTGGCCAGGATCTGAACGAGGCCGCGAAGACAGAGAACATCGTCGCACTGTGCGATGTGGATATCGCGCGCGGCGCGGCCAATCTGAAGAAGTACGAGAAGGCCGCCAAGTACAAAGACTTCCGCGTGATGCTGGAAAAGGAAGGCAAGAATATCGATGCCGTCACCATCGGCATCCCTGACTTCATGCACGCGACCGTTGCGCTGGCCTGCATGCAGCAGGGCAAGCACGTGTACCTGGAGAAACCGCTGACGCGCACGCCGTGGGAAGCACGTCTGCTGAAGGACGCGGCCGTGAAGTACAAGGTCGCTACGCAGATGGGCAACCAGGGCTTCTCGCACGAGTGCAACCGTGTGGCTGCGGAGATTGTCTGGTCCGGCGCGATCGGCGACGTGACTGAGGCGCATATTTCGGTTACGCCAGGTACACATCCGGTGGGCTTGAAAGAACTGCCTCCGGAAGAGTCGGTGCCCGATACGCTCGATTGGAACTTGTGGTTGGGCCAGGCCTCGATGCGGCCGTTCAGCTCCTACTATGTACCCTATAACTGGCGCGGCTTTTACGATTTCGGCACCGGCCAGATCGGCAACTGGGCAACGCATACCGCAGGCCCGGTGCAGACGGCTTTGATGCTGGGCGCGCCGACGAGCGTCGAGTGTGTCTCGATTGATGGTCACAGCAATCTGACCTTCCCGAATCGCGGTACGATTCGGATCGACTTCCCGCAGCGCGGCAGCATGCCTGCGGTGAAAGTGTTCTATCACGACAGTCCGCGCCCTGGCGATCCCGATCTGTTCCGCGTGCCTGGCATGGAGAACGAGGTCATTCTGCCGCCGGTGAACAACCTCTCTGACAAGGGCCGTCCGATGGGCGGTGGTGGTGGCTTCCGCGGTGGTGCTCCTGGTGGCAACCGTGGCGGTGGCGGCCGCAATGCTCCTTCGCCCGAAAACACGGGTGCGCCGCAAACTGCACGTCCCGCGCAAGGCGCTGGTGGTGCTGGTGTGCGCGTGTTTGGGACGCGTCCGTCCGGTGGTGCGCCTCCTGGAGTTTTAACGGGCAACGGTTCGGTGTTTATCGGAACCAAGGGCATCATGGCCACTTCAAGCCGTGGCGAAGGTGTGCATCTGCTGCCTGCTTCGCGGTGGAAGGAATACACGCTGCCTCCGCAGTTGTTGTCGCGCTCGCCGGGCCACATGCTCGATTGGATCCGCGCCTGCAAGGGCGGGGAATCGTCGTGCTCTGACTTTGCGATCACCGCTCCGTATGCGGAGTGGCTGGCGCTGGCGGCGATCTCGCTGCGTGTTCCAGGCAAGTTGGATTGGGACAGCAAGAACCAGCGCTTCACCAATAGCGCCGAGGCGAATAAGTACGTGAAACCGGCCTTCCGCAAGGGCTGGGAATTAAAGCTGTAAGTTGATTCGATTTGCCGGGGCTTCGTGGAGTCTACGAAGCCCCGGTGATTAGTCCGGATAGTGTTTCGAACATCAGGCGATACTAGTTTCGCTCCTCGGCCCTCGCATTTCTCCCCATTTCTCGCCATTTCTAGACGAATTTTGCCTCTCTGCTTCATTCGCAATATTCGGTGACATACGCGGTGAGATTATACTGACTATGACATGATTTCACGCCGAACGATGCTTGCCGGGGGCTTCTCCTTTGCTGCCTCAGCAGCGAAAAGAGACGACCTCCCATTCGCAGGCCTGCTGGATGTGGCTAAGCTGATTCGCACGCGCGAGATCTCTCCGGTGGAGCTAACGAAAGCTCAATTGGCGCGCATTGAGGCGCTTGACGGCAAGCTTCATTCCTATGCGCGAGTAATGGCGGAGAGGGCGCTGGCTGCGGCCAAGAAGGCCGAAGCTGAGATCATGGCCGGGCGATATCTGGGGCCTCTGCATGGGGTGCCGATTGCGGTGAAGGACCTCTACTACACCGCCGGTGCTGTAACAGCGGCCGGTTGCAAAGTGATGTCGAAGAATTTGTCGAAGTTCGATGCAACGGTGGTGGCGCGCTTCAATAAGGCCGGCGCGGTTCTGCTCGGGAAACTGCACACGACCGAGGGCGCGATGAGCGGTTATCAGCGCGAATTTCCAGTACCGCGCAATCCATGGGGTGCGGATCGATGGCCGGGAGTGTCATCCAGCGGATCGGGCGTGGCGACCGCGGCAGGACTTTGTTACGGCTCACTGGGTAGCGATACCGGTGGATCGATTCGTTATCCCGCGGCGGCGAACGGCATCGTTGGCTTGAAGCCGACCTATGGCCGCGTGAGCCGTTACGGTGTGTGGCCGCTGGCGCCTTCGCTCGATCACGTGGGGCCGATGACCCGCCGCGTGGCAGACGCTGCGGCGATGCTGCAGGCGATTGCCGGGTACGACATGCAGGACTCAACCAGCCTTTCCGATCCTGTGCCTGACTACCTGGCTGAGATCAACCGCGGTATCAAAGGCGTGCGGCTTGGCTTCGATGAGGCTTACACAAGCGAGGATGTTCCGGCGCATGTTGCGGCCGGTGTGCGCACTGCGCTCGGCGTGCTGGAAAAGCTCGGCGGGCGCGTGGTTCCAGTAAAGATTCCAAGACTCGTACATTCGAGCATCTGGTACACGATCACCACCGCGGAGACAGCAGCCGTGCATGAAGCCACGTATCCATCGCGCGCCGGCGATTATGGAAAGGGCTTCGGCGGCGTGCTTGAGTACGGACGGAAGTTGACCGGTGTCCAGGTGGCGCAGGCCAATGTGTGGCGCGCGGAATATTGCGGCCAAATACGCCAGGCGTTTCGCGGCATCGATCTGCTGGTGTGCCCTTCCATGGCGTCAGAGGCGTTCGTTTACGATCCGTCCTGGGCTTATGAAGGGCTCAATCCCGCAGCTGGCCGCATCGATGGCGTCGCCAATCGATTCTTCAGCGTGAGTAACCGGTTTACCGAGGCCCACGATTTTACGGGCTATCCCACGTTGTCATTGCCATGCGGCATGTCGCCTGATCGCATGCCTCTGAGCGTTCAGCTTGTAGGCCATCCGTTGGCGGAATCGTTACTGTGCCGCGCGGGTCAGGCGTATGAGAGTGCCACAGAGTGGCATACAAAGCATCCGAGTTTATGAAACACGTATACATACTTTTGTTTTTTGTTTCGGTGTTGCGCGCCGCTGATACGGGCGCGTTCGCCATCCCAACTTTTGAGTCGTTGGGGCTGTACTATAACCGGCCCGTGGCGAAGAAGACCTGCGACGTGAAGTATCGCGCCACGGGCTCGCCGACGTGGCGGGAAGGGTATCCGATGGTTTACGATCCGCGCGAGAAGCAGTATCGCGGATCTCTGGTGTTGCTTGCTGCTGATACGGAGTATGAGGTTCGCCTCGATGCAGGCGATGCGCCGGTAGAGTTCCAAGCACGCACGCGCAGCGAGGTGTTTCCGGTTGGGAAAACAACGTATCTACCCGGAGGGACCACGGATCAAATCGTGCGCGTGAAAGAAGGTGGCACGGAACAGGCGTGGCATCTGGTGACTCCGCAGGCGGGAACAAAGTTCGTCAGCGATGTTTACAATCTGCAGGAGTACAACATCGTGGTCGAGGCCGATTATGTGATTCTGCGCGGGCTTGATCTGCGCAACGCTGGCCTGCACGGAGTCTACATTCGCGATGGCGTGCAGAATGTTGTCGTCGAAGATTGCCACATCACGCGCTGGGGGCGCGTTGGCGGGGCGCGGTCTTGGGGCGTCATCAGCGGCATGGATAGCGGAGTCTATGCGGGCAAAGGCGCCGGGCGATTGGTGATTCAGCGCAATCTGATTGAGCATCCGCGCGGCGGTTCGAACGATTGGGAGTCGGGCCATCCGGACGGGCCGCAGGGCATCTCGATGAACGATTCGAGCGGCGGCAATGTGATCCGCTACAACACGATTCGTTCGACTGAGGATCACGGCTTCAATGACGGCATCGGTGGTGGTTCGAACTTCAGTTTCGCAGGCAGCCCGAATAAAGATTCGGACTACTACGGCAACATCATTTCCAACTGCTGGGACGATTGCATTGAGAGCGAGGGCGCCAATCGCAACGTACGGATCTGGAGCAACTACATCCACCATTCGTTCGTGCATATCGCGTCGGCCTCCACTTCGATGGGGCCGCTTTATATCTTCCGCAATGTGTTTGGCGAAAGCCGCATCTCGCATCAGGATCATTCGGGCGGCACGCTGCTGAAGACTGGCATGAACTATCTGGATATCAATGGTGAGAAGGTGAGCACAGGGCTTGGATATCGCTTTATCTTCCACAATACGGCGTTGCAGCCCAATGGGGCGGTAGATATTTTCACCAGTCATGAACTGCACAATGCGGTGACTCGGAACAATATCTTCTACACGCGCGGGGCGCGCTATCCAAAGGATTCGGGCTCGCCCGGCAATGATTTCAAGAACGATTTGACCGGTGGCTACCTGGGCGGCGGCTTTGTGAAATCGATGTTTCTGGACAGCGAGAAGATGGAGTGGTTCCTTGCGCCGTCGGTGAAAAAGATCGAGTGGGGGAAGGTGGAATCCGTGCGCAATGGGAAGAAGATTGTAACGACAGACCCAGTGCTGGATGCACCGAATCCGGCGATCGACAAGGGCGTGCGGCTGCCGGGCTTCAATGACGATTTCACAGGCGCCGCGCCCGATATCGGAGCGTTTGAAACGGGAAAGCCGCCGTTGCGATTCGGGCGCGAGATGGCGCCAGGGTTCGCGCGGGCGGCCTGGGAATTATACTGACGATCGATTACGCGCTGGCGATCTTGTCGAAGCTCTGTTCCTTGCCCGTATAGATCGATTCCCGCGCCATGATTGCCACGAGCGTGCTTTCTACAGCGTGCGGGGCTGCGTTGATGATTTTGCCGGTGCGTGCGCCGTCGATGAATTCGTTCACTGAATCCATGGTGATGTCGTAATCGGTAGCGACTTCGATTGGCGGCTGCTTGCGGCTGGTGCCCTTGTAGAGTTTGTAGCCCTGGCGGGAGACGTTGATGGCGCCCTTTTCGCACATGAAGGTTTCGGAGACGTCGTAGTAGTTGTTGGTCGTGATCTGATTGGCGCTGTAGCTGAACACTGTGCCATCACCGAACTCGAATGTGACGGCGAGATTGTCCATGATGTTGCCGATGTGCTTGCGCACGGCGCGTCCGCCGTAGCCCGCGGCCTTTACAGGGTGCGTGCCCATGAACCAATTCACAACGTCGAGGTTGTGGCAGTTCTGCTCCACAATGATGTCGCCGCCCATTTCCTTATAAAAAAGCCAGTTGCGGATCTTTTCTTCGCTTTGCGGATGGCCGGTGCGTTCGGGCAGGCCGCCGCCGATCCACGATGCGCGGATGGCTTTGATTGCGCCGATTTCGCCGGACTTCACGATCTCATACGCCTTGCGGTATTCGCGGCCGTAGCGCTGTTGATAGTCGACCTGGATGCGCTTGGTTTTGTCGGCCGTCTTGGCGGCTGCTAAAACGCGGCGGCAGCCAGCGGGGGTGACGCCGGCGGGCTTTTCCATGAAGATATGCTTGCGCGCCTTCACTGCTTTTTCAAAGTGCTCAGGGTGCAGCACGGGGGGCGTGGCGATGAGGACGGCGTCGACGTCGCTGGCCAGCAGGTCGTCAATATTCTTAAAGGTTTTTGCGCCGGAGAACTTTTTCAGGGCTTCGGCGATCTGGTCGTCATAGATGTCGCAGACGTGCGAAACCTTGGCGAATTCGTTCTTGGCGAACAGGCCGGCATCGAAGGTGCCGCGACGGCCCGCACCGATCAGGCCGACAGAGAGCGCGGAGTTGGCCTGGGAGCCAAGCGCGGTGGACGGTTTCATGATGAAAAAGCTGGATGCGGCGCCGGCGGCCGCGAAAAATTGCCGGCGGTTAGTAGGATTGCTCATAATGACCTCTTGAAGTCGATTTCATTATACTTAAAGTTCACCTTCCCTAATGCTGCTTTCCATCCTAGTGCCCGTCTACAATGAGCGAACTGTGGTTGAGCGCTGCCTAACGCTGGTAAAAGCCGCGCCGATTCCTGAAAACATGGACCGCGAAATCATTCTCGTGGATGATTGCTCGACTGACGGCACATTGAAGATTCTGGAACGCATTGCCGCGTCGGATCCGTGTTTCAAGTTGTTTCGCCATGAGGTGAACAAGGGCAAGGGCGCTGCCATCCGCACGGCGATCGAACATGCAACTGGTGATTTCTGCCTGGTGCAGGATGCCGATCTGGAATACGACCCACAGGAATATCCGCGTTTGTTGAAGCCACTGCTGGAGGGGCACGCCGATGCCGTCTTCGGATCGCGCTATCTGGCTGGCGAGCAGATGCGAGTGTTGCCGTTCTGGCATTCGATGATCAACAAGGTGTTGACGCTGGTGTCGAACATGTTCTGCAATCTGAACGTGACCGATATGGAGACCTGCTATAAGGTCTTCCGCACCGATCTGTTGAAGAGCATCCCGGTGCGGTCGGACCGGTTCGGCTTTGAGCCTGAGATCACGATGAAGTGCGCCAAGCGCAAGCTGCGTATTTATGAAGTTCCGATCAGTTATCACGGGCGCACTTACGAGGAAGGCAAGAAAATCGGGTGGCGCGATGGCGTGAAGGCGTTCGGCGTGGTGATCTATTTCTGGCTGATCGACGACCTGTACAAAGAGCCGTTCGGGCGCGGGCACTTAAACAACCTGAATGGCACGCCGCAATATGTATCGTGGATTACGCAGGTGGTGCGGCCTTATCTGGGCGATTGTGTACTAGAAGTGGGAGCCGGGCTAGGAACGTTGACGGGACGCTTGATGGGGCGGCGGCTGCGCTACGATGCGGGTGAAAAAGACGACCTGTTTCTGCATGCCTTGAAGAACCGTTTTTTGCGCACTCCGAATGTGCAGGTGCGGAAACTGGATCCAAGTCTGGCGGCCAATTTTGCGGGCCTCGAAGGTACTTTCGATACGGCGCTGTGTTTGAATGTGTTGGAGTATGCCGAGGATCCGGCCGTTGTTGTGCGCAATCTGCGGGGGGCTTTGCAGCCAGGCGGACGGCTGGTGGTGCTCACGCCGCAGGGCCCGGCGCTATTTGGAAGCATGGACCAGGCCTTGGGGCACAAGCAGCGGTTTACCCGCGCCGGGTTGAAGCAACTGTTGACTGACTGCGGATTCGAAGTCGAGGGCATGCAGAATCTGAACAAAGCTTCGGCTCCGGTGTGGTTCCTTTCGTCGAAGATTCTACGCACGCGGCGCTTCAACAAATTCACGCTGAAGCTGTTCGATAAATCCGTTTGGCTATTGCGTCATATTGAGTGGTTGCAGCCGTGGCATGGGCTGTCGCTGATCGTGGTGGCGAAGAAGCGGAGCGAGTGATGCGGGCGCTGGCGTTAGATTACGATTCGCTTGCACTGGCAGAGTGCGAGATTTCCGTGCCGGTGCTTTACGCGCCTGATGAAGTGCTGTTTCGCGTCCATGAATGCGGTGTGTGCGGCACCGATCGCGAATTGGCGCGCTTTCGTTTCGGAATGCCTCCGGATGGCGAGCGGAAACTGGTGTTGGGACACGAGGCGCTGGGGCAAGTTGTGGAGACAGGCTCCGCGGCAGTGGGCTTTCAGCGCGGCGACTGGGTGGTGCCGATGGTGCGGCGCGGCTGTGCGCCTGCCTGTGCGTGCTGCGCGCGAGGGCGGCGCGACCTCTGCATTTCAGGCGGGTTTCGCGAGCGGGGCATCTACGGAGCGCACGGTTACTTTGTGGAGTACGCCGTGGATTCGGCGGTGGACCTGCTGCGTGTGCCGGATGGCTTGGCTGAGATCGGCGTGTTGATCGAGCCGATGAGCGTGGTGGAAAAAGCCCTGGAACTGGGCTTGGCCGCGCATCGGAACGAACCGCGCACGGCGCTGGTGATGGGCGCAGGACCTGTGGGCTTGCTGGCGGCCATGCTGTTTCAACTGCGCGGTTACGATGTCACGCTGTCTTCGCTGGAAGAGGAAGACCATCCGCGAGCGCGACTGGTGAAGGACGCGGGTGTGCTTTATTGCCGGTCGCTTGGCGGGATGAAGTTCGATGTCGTGGTGGAAGCGTGCGGCAGCGCGGCCGCGGTGTTTGCCGCGATTGAGGCGTTGGGCCCGTGCGGAGCGATGGTGGTGCTGGGCGCGCCGGATGCTTACGGCGAAATGCCGTTTTTGAAAATGATCATCAACAATCAAACGTTGCTGGGCAGCGTGAACGCATCCCCGGAGCATTTTGCGGCGGCAATTGCCGATTTGCAGCGGCTGGACCGGCGGATTCTGACGCGTGTATTGGAGCGGCGGCGATACTTAGATGCGCGGAAAACTATACTTAGTCCGGCCGGAGATGAATCTAAGGCCGTGCATGTGATCGCGGAGTGACTTACACTGGAAGATCATGGCTCATTTGTTGAAGCAAGCCCTCTGCAACGAGGCATTTGATGGCTGGGACTTTGCCACGGCGTGCAAAGCGATTAAAAAAGCCGGGTATGAGGGGATCGAAATTGCTCCGTTCACACTGGCTGAAGATCCGGCTACAGTGACCGCGTCGCGGCGGCGGGAAGTGCGCGACATCATGGCCTCGGAAGGCCTTATATTTGCCGGCCTGCACTGGCTGATGGTATCGCCAAAAGGCCTGCATGTGACCACGCCCGACGAAGCATTGCGAGCGAAGAGCTGGCAGCATATCCGTTCCTTAATCGATTTGTGTGGCGATCTGGGTGAGGACGGCGTGATGGTTTTCGGTTCGCCGAAACAGCGCACCTGCACCGGCGGTCTGACGCGTGAGGAAGCAACCAAGAATTATATTGACGGGTTGGTGGGCGTTTCGCAGCAGGCGGGCGAGCGTGGCGTGACGATTCTGATTGAGGCGTTGCCGCATCAGGATACCGATGTGGTGTTGTCGCTGGAAGAAGCGGTTAAGATTGTGGACCAGATCAATCATCCGGCGATCCGTACCATGTTCGATTCGCACAATGCGATCAACGAAACCGAGCCGCATGCGGTGCTGGTTGACCGCTATTACGACTATATTCACCACGTGCACATCAACGAACTGGATGGCAAACATCCCGGCACGGGCAACTACGATTTCTATTCGCTTTTCGAAGTATTACACCGGCGAGGTTACAAGCGCTGGGTATCGATGGAAGCGTTCGATTTTACGCCGGGCGCGGAAACGCTGGCTAACGAATCGCTGCGTCACGTAGAAGTACAACTCAATAAATTGGAGGCGATCTCCGCATGACGGAACGCTGTGTGGTAACGGGCGGGGCCGGGTTCATTGGCTCAGCGCTGGTGCGTGAACTCTTAGGCCACGGTGTGAAATCGGTGGCCGTGCTCGATAACTTGAAGTCGGGCAAACTGGAGAATCTGGAAGAGGTGAAGGATTCGGTCGAGGTCAACATCGTCGACATCCGGAACTACGACGACGTGCGGAAAGTGATGGAAGGCGCGACCACGGTGTTTCACCTGGCGGCGATTCCCTCAGTGCCGCTCTCGATCACGGACCCGATTCCTTCGCATGAAGTGAATATTGACGGTACGTTTCAGGTGCTGCGTGCCTGCGCGGATGCGAAAGTGAAGCGCGTGGTTTATGCCGCGTCGTCTTCGGCGTATGGCGATACGCTGGTGCTGCCGAAAGTGGAGACGATGTCTCCGAAACCGATGTCGCCCTATGCGCTACAGAAGTTGACGGGTGAGTATTATTGCTCGGTGTTCCATTCCTGCTACGGGCTGGAGTGCGTGGCATTGCGCTTTTTCAATGTGTTTGGACCGCGGCAGGATCCGACGAGCCCCTATTCGGGTGTTCTGTCACTTTTTATGAAGTGCCTGATTGAGCGCAAGTCTCCTACGATTTTTGGCGATGGCGAGCAGTCGCGCGATTTCACTTATGTGGAAGACGTAACCGGCTTGTTGGTGAAGGCGTCGCTGGCGGATGGCGTGGCCGGCAAGGTTTACAATGCAGGAAATGGCGGGCGGTTCACGCTGAACTGGATCTGGGACAAACTGCAGGAGATGGAAGGCGTGTCGCTGCCTCCGGTCTATGGCCCACCGCGTGCAGGGGATGTGAAGGAATCGCAAGCCGACACCACTATGGCGGTGGCCGAGTTGGGCCATGCGCCGCAGTTTGAGTTTGAGGAAGGTCTGCGGCGGACGTTGGCATGGTACAGAACGCAGTAGGAGGGTTACAGTGAGCTTTATTCAGAATCAGTTTGAGCGCAATTTCATGACGACTTCGGTCGATTATGTTTTCAATTGGGCGAGAAAGGGTTCGATCTGGCCGCTCACGTTCGGGCTTGCCTGCTGCGCGATTGAGATGATTGCCGCGAGCGCTTCGCGGTTTGACATTGCGCGCTTTGGCGCTGAGGTGTTCCGGCCCAGTCCGCGGCAGTCGGACCTGATGATAGTGGCGGGCACCGTTACGCTGAAGATGGCCCCGGTGCTGAAGCGGATTTGGGATCAGATGCCGGATCCGAAGTGGTGCATTTCGATGGGCGCCTGCTCCAGTGTTGGCGGGCCTTTCAATACGTATAGCGTGCTGCAGGGAGTGGATAAGATCGTGCCGGTGGATGTGTACGTGACGGGTTGCCCGCCGCGGCCGGAGAATCTGTTTTATGCGCTACTGAAGCTGCAGGATAAGATCGATACGATGCAGACGCTGGTGCGCCGGCCGACCGAGGTTCGCTTGAATGAAGAGATGCTGGCGAATTTCAAGCGGCAGGTGATGGTGGGGCAGATTCAGCGGCCGGTTTAGGTGGAGCGTTAAGTTAGTAATTCGCACAGGCGAATCGCCTGCGCCACCCATGGACACGCCGTGTTTTCAAGGGTGGGGCGGGTGATTCGCCTGTCCTATTTGCGGTTGAGTCGAATGTTTCAAATTGACGAGCAAAATGTTTTTCGCGCGCAGGTTTTGGTTGCTGAGCCTTGGCTGATGCATGGCTTTGGCACGCGCAATTCCGAGGGCTGGGTGCAGGGCGGGGAAGTCGTTACGCTGAAGCAGATTCACTCCGATGTTGTGTGGGAAGCGCGCGAGGCGGTGGGTTGCCTGGGTGAGGGAGACGCGCTCATCACCGCACAGCCTGGACTGCTGCTCACCATCCGCACCGCCGATTGCATACCCGTTTTGATTGCCGACCCGGTGCGGCGTGCGGTGGCCGCGATCCATGCCGGTTGGCGCGGCACGGTGACGGGAATCTGCGGGAAAACAGTGCAGCGGATGGCAGCCGCGTTTGGTTCGAATCCGGCCGATCTGATTGCCGTGATCGGGCCGGGTATCAACGTCTGTTGTTTTGAGGTTGGCGCTGAAGTATCTGCGCAATTTGGCACGGCGAGCCGGTATGTGGATCTGATTGAGGCGAATCGGCGTGACCTGACTGACGGCGGAGTGTCGAAAATCGCGCAGGGGGCCCCATGTACGGTTTGCGCGCCTGGGTTATTTCACTCTTTCCGGCGTGACAAATCCACAGGACGGATGGTTTCGGCGATCGGAATTCGGCGTCGATAGGCCTCTATCTCAATGCGCAACGGCATAATCTGCCGGTTGTTGCATTTTGCTACAGTGGAATGGTTCAATTGGCCATAAATGTGCATGTAACAGAAATAGCACCTAGGGAGGTGTCATTGTGGCGAACCTATTACCGTCTCCTCGAATTCGAATACTCATACTTCTAGCTGTCCTATTGACTGCGGCCGCTCTGGTTAGCGCGCCGGGACCTGCTTTCACGCCGAATCAGAAGGCGTTCTATTTGCCGGAGGCACAGGCGAATTTTGTCCGCCCCGGATTGAAGTTCACGATTAAGTCGGCCACCATCGCATCGGACGGCACGATTACCGCCGGTTTCACGATTACCGATCCAGTGGGCGCGCCGCTGGACCGCCTGGGCATCAACACGCCTGGGACGGTTTCGGTCAGCTTTATTTGCAGCTACATTCCGAAGGGCCAGACTCAGTATGTCGCCTATACGACGCGCGTACAGACCAGCCCGATCACGAATGTCGCAGCTACGCAGGCTACCGGCGAAGCCACCGGAACATTCAAACAGGTTGCCGACGGCGAATACACTTATACATTCACGACGAAGGTACCGGCCGGAGCCGACCTGGGCGTGACAACCACGATTGGCGCCTACGGCTCGCGCAATTTGAGCGAGTTCGGCCTGCCTACCAGTTATGCCGACACTGTTTACAACTTTATTCCCAATGGCACCAAAATCGCGCTGACGCCGCGCGATGTGATTAAGACCGCCACCTGCAACAAGTGCCACGACCAACTTGGGGTTCATGGCGGCTCACGGCGGTCGGTGGAACTTTGCGTTCTGTGCCATACGCCACAAACCACTGACCCTGACACTGGCAACACGGTTGACCTTAAGGTGATGATCCACAAGATTCACGCCGGGTCGAGTCTGCCCAGCGTTAAGGCCGGGAAAAAGTACGTGATTATCGGCAACGCGCAATCGGTGAACGATTTCAGCGATGTGGTCTTCCCGGCCGATTCGCGCAACTGCTTTGTGTGCCACGATCAGAAGTCGGGCGCATCGCAGGCGACGGCGGTATTCAATGCCAGCCGCGCAGCATGCGGATCCTGCCACGATGATTTGAATTTCGCCACTGGCGACAAGCATGTCAATCTGCCGCAGGTATCCGATTCGCAGTGCACCACCTGCCACACGCAGAAGGGCGAGTTGGAATTGGACGCGTCAATCATTGGTGCGCACACCGTGATCAACAATCCCAATGCGGTGAAGAACCAAGCGACGCCCGAAGCCTCGGGCGTGAACTTTGAAATCGTTGACGTTGCTGACGGCGTGGCAGGCAAACGGCCCACGGTCACCTTCACCATTAAGGACAACAAGGGCAATGACATTCCGCCGTCGAAGCTTTCGAGCCTGAGTCTGGTGCTGGCTGGACCCACTACCGACTACAGCAGCTTTGTATCGGAGAATGTTCTGACTGCGGCTGGCTCCTCGGGAGGCAACAACTACTGGACGTTTACGAATCCGATTCCTGCCACGGCGAGCGGTACTTACGCTGTCTTCATTCAGGGCCGCCAGACGGTGAAGTTACTGCCCGGCACGCTGAAGGAAGTTTCGATCAACGATGCGGGCCGCAACAAGTGGAAGTATTTCTCGGTTGATAAATCGCCAGTGGTGGCGCGGCGGAAGATCGTGGATGTTGCCACGAAATGTAACTCCTGCCACTCCGATCTGGCGTTCCACGGACAGAACCGCAACGATACGACGTTCTGCGTCGCTTGCCACAATCCGACGAACGTGTCGGGTTCGAGCGCGACTACGGTTTCGGTTGGGATCGACTTCCCGGTGATGATCCACAAGATTCACCGCGGCAGCAAGCTTACGGCAGGGTACAAAATCGGCACGCTCGACTTCAGCGATGTCGGCTACCCTGGTGATTTGCGCACCTGCACGCAGTGCCACATTGACGGAACGCAGAATCTTCCGGTGGTGGGTACAAACCGGTTGAACGTGGCCAATCCTGGCGGTTATATTAATCCGACAGGTCCTGAGGCTGCGGCTTGCCTGGCATGCCACGATACAAAGGCGGCGGCATCGCATGCTCTGGCCAACACCAGTTCGCTGGGTGAGGCCTGCTCGGTTTGCCACGGAGTCAACGGCGACTTCTCGGTGACCAAGGTCCACGCGCATTAAGTTAGTTCGCCGTAGGGCGGAACAGGCGTTCCGTCCTACGTGCGATAATTTCGACATGGCCGTTCGTATGAAAGACATTGCCCGGGACCTTGGCGTCTCCGTGGTGACCGTCTCGAAAGTTCTCCGCAATCATTCCGACATCAGCCCGGCAACGCGCATGCGCGTCACGCAGCGGATGAAGGAGCTCAACTATCGACCGAATCTCGCGGCCCGCGCCTTGGTGACGGGCCGCACTTCCATTATTGGCCTGATTGTTCCTGACCTTGTGCATCCGTTCTTCGGACAAGTGGCGCGCGGACTGACGCGCGTGCTGCGCAAGAAGGGCTATAGCCTGGTGATTTCCTGCTCAGACGAAGACCCGGAACTGGAGCGGCAGGAGATTGACCAGTTGCTGGCGCGCCGCGTTGACGCCTTGATCATCGCCTCTGCACAGGGTAGCATCGAGAGCTTCGGCCATATTCAAGACCAAGAGATCCCCTATATTTTGATTGACCGCAACTTCGAAGGCCTGAAAGCCAACTTCGTGGGTGTAGACGATGAAGCCATGGGGCGCATTGCTACCCAACACCTGATTGCAGCAGGCTGCCGGCGGATCGCGCACATCGGCGGGCCCGCGGTCAGCACGGCCATCGGGCGTCTACGCGGCTTTCAAAACGCGCTCAGGGCCGCTAAAAGAGAAGTGCAGGATTCTTATATCATCCACCGCGAGCGTGGCGATGAGGCTAGCGACGCCAGTGGGTACGAGGCGATGAAGAAGCTGCTGGAATTGCGCCCGCTGCCCGATGGCGTGTTCTGCTACAATGATCCGACTGCGCTTGGCGCCATGCGGGCGATTCTGGAAGCGGGCATGATGATCCCGCAGGATATCGCCGTGGTTGGTTGCGGCAATGTGAGGTATTCCGACTTTCTGCGCGTACCGCTGAGCAGCGTGGATCAGGACAGCGAGGCCATCGGTGACCGCGCCGGCAAACTGGCGCTGAACCTGGTTGAGGCTAAAGGCCCCGTTAAGCCGAAGACGATTCTGCTGGAGCCAAAACTTGTGCAGAGACAGTCGAGCAGCAGGTAAGAGAGCCATATCTACGTGTTGAAACTGGGTTCTATTCGATTCCGCGCACGGTGCCCCAGGCACCCTGCCTATGATCCCGCCAATGGCGGTGAGTCAGCCATTCGCGGCGGTTGCCAGCGCTGCCACCTGCTGCTGGAAGTATTCCATGCACACGCCCGCTTTATCGCGCTGGCAAGGCAGGCAAGAAGCTCACCGGAAGAAGCGCCGCGGAAGGTCACCGAGGCTATCGATGAACGGCAGGCGACATTGTTTTGACACGCTGGCTTCTAACAGGTGGGGTTTTAGAGGGGACGATGCAGAGCCGGACCGGTTTCGTGGAGGTGGCATGCACCATCTGCGCAGCCAGCAAATCCCGCGATTGGCGGTAATTGGCATAAGTGGCCGATACGCGCGAACGGGCATCGGCGATTGCGCCGCCGGTTTCGTTCGAACGAAGCAGCAGTTGCAGCCGCGTAGTGGCATAGGCCCACTCGTCGAAGGCTAGCTGATAGGCGGCGCGTAGTTCTTGCACGCGGTCCTGCCGCGTCATGTTTCTTGCGCTCATGATTAGTTAGACGGTGAAACACGGGAAAAGGTTCAGAATCGATCTCAGGGCGCGGCGATTTAGAAGTGGACCCGAGATACTAAGCCGTGATCGCGAGAAGCTGTAAAAGACCGGTTCACTTGCAAATAGGGCAGGCCAATCGCCAGTACGCGCGAAGATAGCTCCGGAACGCCGATTACCAATCGGCCGCAGATTGCCAATCTGCCCCACATCGGCTGAAGAATGACACTGAGGATGTAGCGGCTCGGGGATTCAGACGGGTTATCTTGGCGATTATGGGCGAATACTAATTTTTCATACGTTCTTGCTGTTGCGAGGCGGAAGGGCGTACCACTACACCCGGATTTCCGGGGCGCGATTTATGTGGAAGTACGCAAGTGCGATATACTCATCATTTCACCCAGAGTTTGTACTTTTGCGGCGCGAGAGGACTACATAGATGACAGTTGAACAGAAAGTGATTGCTCCGGATATCCAGTTGCTTGTATTGGACGGGCGGCTTGTTTTGGGCCGCGAAAGCCAACGCTTGGAGTGGCAAGTGGAGGAGTTGGTAAAGGCCGGGAAGACGAAATTCATCCTGGATATGTCGAAGGTGCCTTATGTCGATAGCGCCGGACTGGGGGTGTTGGTCGGTTGCAACAGCAAAGTGAAAAACTCGAGCGGCGAAATGCGTTTAGCTGCCGTGGAAGCACGCGTTTTGCAATTGCTGAAGCTGGCATTTCTGGACAGTATTTTTACTGTTGATGCGAGCGTTGGAGACGCTTCGAAAGCGATGGGGGCCAACTAATGGCTAGCGACTGGCAATACGCGGAATCGAACCCCAAACAGCATCTGGCGCAGTTGCATCACTTTTCCGTGATGAAGCAGCAGGGCGCTGGAATTGAATTTAGGATCACGGTTTACGAGTACGTCACGCCACAGGATCCGGCGGCGCGGTACTTTGCCGTTGCGGACAAGAAAACCAATCAAAAAAGTTCGCCCTACACCCCGGTAGGCTGGGGCAACACGCTGATGGTGGCGTTGATGGAATGCATCAAGGCGATTGAGAAGTTTCCGTACGAAGGCGAATAGCCGCAAACGGCAGCGAACGTGCTACAATGATTCGAGTACCCCGGAGTGTATTGTGCCCCGGCGGTATATTGTATTTTTTTTCCAGGACAATTTAATGCCCAAGCTGAAAACTCACAAAGGCGCGTCCAAACGGTTCAAGAAGACGGGGACCGGCAAGGTGGTTCGCCATCATGCTTTTGCCCGCCACATCTTGACTTCGAAGACGCGGTCCCGCAAGCGTAAATTGCGTGGTTCGGTAATCGTGGATGACGCGAACCGTAACGCCATGCGCGAGATGCTGCCCTACTAAACAGGCTGCATTTCACCGAGCGGACAGGCGCGAGGCACGTGCCCGTTCCGCCGTTGACGGCCCCCGATAATCGAGTGGGCCATATAAAGAAATAAAGGAGATGAAACGTGCCCAGAGTTAAACGCGGTTCCAAGAGAATCGCCAATCGTAAAAAGACGCTCAACCTTGCGTCTGGATTCTTTCTTACCAAAAGCAAGTTGCATCGCGCCGCTCAGGAAGCGGTAGAGAAGGCACTGCGTTATGGTTATGTCGGACGCCGTCTGAAAAAGCGCGAATACCGCTCCCTCTGGATCGTCCGCATTGGCGCCGCCGCCAAAGAAGCGGGTTTGAACTACAACAAGTTCATTCACGGTTTGAAGAAGGCAGGCATCGAACTGAACCGCAAGATGCTGGCCGAGATAGCCGCCAACGACATGCCGTCGTTTCTGCTGTTGGTGGAAAAAGCAAAAGCCAGCCTGGCATAATCACATAAAGGGGCTCACATGGAGTTTGCATTCGAAGACGACAGCGATTCGTTAGCAAGTCTCGAAGCTCGAATTATGAAAGCTGTCGAGCTAATCTCCTCGTTGCGCAGCGAGAATGAATCGCTGCGCAATCAATTAGAAGCAGCCATTGATGAGAAGGATCGCGTGTCGAAAGACACCAAAGACGCGTCCTCGCGGGCTGATAAGGTCATGGCTGAACTGGAGTCCTTACGGAATGAACGGACTCAGGTTCGCGCGCGCATCGAGAAGCTTTTAGGCCAAATGGATCTGCTCGGATCCAAGTAGGACACGCGGACGGACTCAAATGGATGCTCACGAAAAACGATCCGTCCGCGTTAACATCTTCAACCAATCCTATACTCTGAATACCACAGGCGACCCGTCGGAGATTGAGCACTTGGCTCATTCCGTGGACGACCTGATGCGCAGTATTGCGTCGCGTGCGGGGAACGTCGATTCCACGCGGGCGGCGGTGTTGACCTGTCTGCATCTGGCGGATAAGCTACGCACGGTGGAGCGGGAAAACGAAGAGCATAATCGTGCGATCCAGAACAAGCATAAGAAGCTGGCGGGGTTGTTGGATCAGCTGTAGGGCGAAGTTAGAATTTGAACAGGCGGATCGTCCTTCGCTAAAGCTACGGCGGACAGGTCGCTTGTCCGGCCATTTTCCAATCATTTGGAAGCGGCGTCAGTGAGGGCGAGGTGACTTTTGAGTTAGTCAGGGCAGGCGAATCGCCCGCCCCACCCTTGAAAATACTGCGTTTCCGTGGGTGGCGCAGGCGATTCACCTGTGCAAAAGACTAATTCTTTAGCAATTCTTCACGGTTGTAGTTCGGTGTGCTGTAGAACGGTTCCCTTCGCAAAATCAACTGTTACTGAAATCCTGTCCCCGAACACGGTTGTCTGCAACGTCCGTGCCTCATTTAACCACTTGAAATCCGTCATGGGCAGCAGCGCGATCTGGCGATGCAGCTGCGTGAATTCATCGTAATGGCGCTTGATGTCCGGCAGTCGCTGCGACAACGCGGCGCGGTTCAGGTGATACAGCGGAGGCACGCCATATAGCAACTCCAACAGTTCACGCGTGCGCCGCACGTTTGTGAACTTGTTGGTTGGCAGTGTCCAGTGATTGGTTGCGATCACCGAGTCATGAAACGCGATCTGAAACAGCGGGAGCCGGTATGCGGGATCGAAATAAATGGCCCTGTATTTTTCCGGCAGCTCCGTTTCGGCGAAGAACATTCCAGGCGATTCCGGTGGCCAGTAGCGGCCGAGAAAATACTTCGATTTCGGGTCGCGCAATAACGGGTCTTTCCATCCGAACAACGGCGTAAGCATGCCGTGGGCGAAGTGGATGACCGGGGTTGCAAACCACGCTCCACCTTCAGAGCCCACAACCAGCTGCTTATCTCGCGCCAGCCAGGCCAGACGCGTCAGGCGCTGTTGCATGTCCTGCTCCTGCGTTTGTGGAAACGCCGAGGAGTAATTGTCGAACAACTCGCCGGTGGCATCGCAATCGACGAACCATGAGTTGAACGCGGCGCGGCCGAGAACCGGCTCCACGCGTTTGGCCACGTACGGCGCTACGGCCGCGGAGCTGAGATGATAGCCCTTGCCTTGAAAGCCGCGGCTCATGGTGCCATTCTGATTGACGATGCCGCCCTTCTGGTATAACGCGCGATCGAATTGCGCGGTGGGCCAGGTCTCCTTCTCATCGGGGCTATGGATGCTGTGGTAAGAGTCGTAGGGCGCAAACAGATAGCCGTATTCGCTCGCCTGGCGCAGCGTCTCTGGACTCTGCATGGCGACTTCGACTTCCTTGCCGGGCGCACCAAGCCACAGCCGGTCCAGGCCCGCGCTGTGAAGTAGTTGCATCATACGCGGAGAGATGGCCGACCCTCTCTCTGCCGCTGGCCTGAGGAAGGCCTGCAGGGTGCGTTCCTGGTGCGGCATGATGGCGGCCAGCAGTTCGCGTTTAACCGGAGCCGGGACATAGCTGGGCGGGGGGCTGCCGCGCATGGCCTGGAATAGCCCGCGCCAGTTGATCACGTCGCTTTCCGTGAGGCGAGCTTCGGCCCACAAATAGACATGCGCCGCGCCGATCAGCTTTTCCGCATTGGGAGTAGTTTCTATCTTTTCGCTGAGCGTGACGAAGCGCTTCTGCTTCTGGAACCATGTGCGAAAAATGCGTGCTGTTTCCACCGGCGAATCGCCAGCCATTTGAACCAGGATGGAAAACTCTTTTTGCGGCTGATTGCGCGCGAATCGATGCACCAGTTGCATATGCAATTCACTGCCATACGCGCTCCAGCGGAGCTCGTTATGAAAGGGCTCTTCCAACAGATAGACAACCGTGAAGCCGCGATGGCGCAGGCCCCAGGCGGGCATGGACAACTCCTCCATGGTGTGAAGCGGGCTGCGGTCAATCAGGAACTGACGCCAGCGCGGTTTGGCGAATGGCACATAGAAGCCCTCGCCAATAGGCAGGATGGCCGCCTCGGCGGTGGCAGGTGCGAGCGATGGCCACGTGACTTCTGCCGCTGCAGCGGGGCGGAAGCGCAAGCGCAGGCCGTTGTCGACGCGCTCTTCAATGATGTTGAAGCCGGGTTCGGCAATCGACTGTGGCGAGGAGATGATAACGCTTCGCCCATCGCGGTGGTGTGCCGTTGCGGCCAGCGTGCGCGCATCGAATTCGAATGACCAGTCGGCGGCCGACGCGCTCATCGAAAGCAATAGCAGGGCGCGATACATAGGGCGCGATCAGCTTTTCGGTTGTGGTTTACGCTGCAGGTCGAGGATCCACGCCTCAACGGCCGGAGTGTCGCCGATGTCGCCATCGAAGCGGAAGGCCGGTACGAAGGGTACATTGGGCTGGCGCGAACGGGCGCGCCGGATCATGGTGGGGCAACTGAACGTGCTCAGGCCGCTGGGTAACTTCACCGTTTTCGCATAGCCATAAACGGTGTCGCCGCGCGTTGGCAGGCCTACGTGGATCACATTGGGGAACTTCAGAATTTCATCCATGAAGCGCAGGCAGGCATCGCTGCAGCGTCCATCGGTCAAAACATAAACTTTGCCGCGTACTGGATTCGGGATCTTGGCCGAGGCGTCGGGAATCTCGCGATCGCGGCTTTCAATGGAGGGTTCTCGCAGCGTGGAGAGGCCATCCTTGGCCGCACGCTCCATGGCGTCGGCAATGCGCGCAAGATCCGTATACGGGTCGGACTTTTCGCCGAACTCCCGCAGATTGCGGCGCAGGCGGTCGTTCTTATAAAAATCGATGTTGCCCGGCGAGACGCGGAACTCACGCTCGATGTGTTTGTATTCGCGTGCGTAGCGTTCGGCGAAGTCGTCGCCATACATGGAACGCAGCAGCAGCATGCCCCAGAAGGCGTTGCCCGAGGTATTGCGGCGCAGATCCATGACAATCATTTCCTTGTCGCGATACGCCGTGCCACCGTTGACCAGTTGTTTCAGTGCGGAGAGTTCCTGGTCGGTTTGCGGCGCAAAGGAGGGCAGGGAAATCCACAATCCCGTACCTCCGAATGTCCTGGTTCCATAACCCGATGGTGCCGCGCCAAACCCTGCGCGGCGGGCTGATTCCACTGCCTGCTGATACGGAATTGCGCGCCACGTCAAGCGCACTTCCCGAGTGCGGCCGCGTGAATCAAAGGTGCAGCTCTTAGGCCGCGCATAGTTGGGATTGCCTTCGTCGAGGAAAATCCACGGCGCGAAGCGCAGGCGATCGGCCTCCATTGAGGGCACTCCCTGCTGGTACGGAATCACTTTCGTGCGGACCCAGTCATCGGGCGTTGCTCCATCGCAGGAGATCAGCGTGGAACCATCCGAGGGCAGGCCATCGGATGGGCGCGGCCGCGATGGGTTTTGCACGTAGTATTTTCCGGCTCGATTGGAGACAAGAAAACCAGGCCATTCGATATTTACCGGCTGGACGTTTGAGGTGACCTGTAGCTGATCGTCTTCGAACCGGCCTGCGAACCAGCGCAGCAGAGCGTTGTAGGCGGCGAAGCTGTTCACCTTGCGCGCACGTTCCAGGGCCTGTTCGAAGCTCTTGGAAAGAAGTGTGCGGAAGGGCTGATTCGTGGCGTCGAAAGGCCCTGGATGATCTTCCCGAATTACCTGTTCGATGCGGCGCACATCGCGCTCAGCCAAGGGCCCCCACGGGTCCTGGGCATGCGCGGCAAGCGTAAACGCCAGCGCTGCGCAGCACTTCAACAAGATGGGACTGATCTTCAACACAAACTGCTAGTGTACTCGTTCCTGGGCTATTGCTCAATCACATTGTCCCAGGTTTTGTACTTGCGCACTACGGGCATTGCCTTTTCGCGTAAACTGGCAGAGATGGATTTGCGTGGAATCGTTACGCCGTTGATTACTCCGCTTGCCGCGCCGGGCAAGTTGGACGAGGCGTCATTGGAGCGGCTGGTGGAGCATGTGATCGCGGGTGGGGTGCGCGGGATTTTTGTTCTGGGGACCACCGGCGAAGGGCCCTCGTTGGGCGCGGCCGTGCGCCGCGAAGTGATCCGGCGGGTTGCCGTACAGGCGGCTGGACGCGTTGCCGTGATGGCGGGGATTACGGATACATCGCTGGACGAATCGATAGACTTGGCGTGCTTCGCGGCGAAGGCCGGGGCGCACGCGGTGGTGCATGCCGGGCCGGGATACTTCGCCGTATCGCAGCCGGAGTTGCTGCGTTATACGGAGGAGTTGGTATCGCGCTTGCCGCTGCCACTGTATATATACAATATGCCGGGCTGCATGCATCTGAGTTTTTCCGTGAACACGATTGTTGAGGCTGCCAAGCTGCCCGGAGTGGCGGGTTTCAAGGACAGTTCGGGCGATATGCAATACCTGCACAAGGTGATTGCCGCGATGCGCGGGCGGCCCGATTTCGGCATCTTTATCGGGCCTGAAGAGATGATGGGCGAGGCGGTGTTGCTGGGCGCCACCGGTGGCGTGAATGGCGGATCGAACCTGTTTCCGCGGCTGTATGTGAAGATGTACGAAGCGGCCTCGCGCGGCGAGGCCGCGGAGGTGTCCAGGTTGCACCGCGTGGTGATTGCCATCAGCAGCGGCGTGTATTCGGCCGGGACGTATGCTTCGAGTTATTTGAAGGGCATCAAGTGCGCAGCTCATGCACTGGGCTTGATTGGTCCGGCGCTGGCTTGGCCGTATGAGCCTTTCAGCGATGCCGAAGCGGCGGCGATGCGTGGGCGGGTGGAAACTTTACGGGCAGAGGTCGAGGCTGTTTTGTAGGGCAGATTGTTAATCCAATACCACTCGTTTTTCGGAAAATGGTTGGGCGGCGGACGTCCGGTGAGGGGACGGAGGGCGCTGTCCACGCGCTGCGCTTGGGACAGATCCCTCCGTCCCCGAGAGGTTTCGTCATTGTTAGCGGCAATTCTGCCCCACGGCGAGGGCTATTCTTTCTTCAGTGGTTTGAGCACAACCGCCGGCACATTTTGATCGCGCACCAGTTGGTTAAAGCCGGCCAGGCCTTCTTTGAGCAGGCTCTCCATTTCCTTGAGTTGAGCGTTTGTCTTCGAGGCGAGTTCCTCATAGACCATGCCCGATTGCGCAGTCGGTGACACATCGGTAGCGCCCACCACGCCGGCGAGCGCGGCCAGCTTGTTGTTCAATTTGATGGGGAAATTCAACGGATCCTGGCCGCTCTGATTTTTTGTCTGGTAGAGTTCGCTCTCTACGACGGCGAGTTTTTTGGCCAGTTCCTTCGCGCTTTCCGCGACGGCTTTGTTTTCCGACGATGCGTAAACATCCAACTGCTTCTTTGCGTCGCGGATGCGGATAACGCCTTCGTTGGCCGCGGAAAGCTTGTCTCGAAGCTGCAGCAGCATGGCGAGCTGTTTTTCCATATCCTGCTGCGTACCGGTTGAGCGGGGATCCTTCTTTACCGTGAACGATTGCGATTGCATATCGCCGTCGGCGGTGAGGCGGACCTGGTATTTTCCAGGCACAATCAGCGGGCCGCGGACACTGCCTGCCCACATGATCAGGCCGGGGAACGTGGTGGCATCGGGGTAGCGCATGTCCCACACGAAGCGGTTCATTCCCGCTTCGGCAGGCACCCGCGAGGCTCCTGCCCGGCGGCGCGGGTTCTCTTCCTCATCGTCGCCGCCGGCGGCTTCGGCACGCACGCGCGGCTGCTCTTTGCTGGAAAACTTTTTCACCAGCTTGCCGGCGGCATCCAGAAACTCCACGGCGATGTCGCCCTTCGGTTTTTCCTTGAGCCAATAATTAACAACCACGCCGCCGGGCGGGTTCTGGCCTGCGGGGCCGCCGCCTCGCTCACCCCCACCTCCTCCTCCGCCGATGCGGTAGGCGTCCTTGGGCTGAAAGAGCTGGCGTTGCGGACGTTCGCCTACGGACGCAAGTTGGCGCACCATCGGCATGTCGTCGAGAATATAGAACGACCGGCCCTGCGTCGCGATAACCAATTCGTCCTCACGCTTGTGGAAAGCAAGGTCGGCGATAGGAACGATGGGCAGATTCAATTGGAACAGCTGCCAATTGCCGCCGTTGTTGTAGGAGATGTACAAATGCGTTTCCGTGCCTGCCACAAGCAGGCCGCGCTTGTTCGGATCTTCGCGCACCACGCGCGTGAAATCGTTATCCGGGATGCCGGTCACAATCTGCTGCCAGGTCTTGCCGTAGTCGCTGGTGCGAAAAAGCATGGGACGGAAATCGTCGAGCTTGTAGCTTGTGGCGGCCAGATAGGCCGTGGCGGCGTCATGCGGCGAGGATGCGATGGAATTGATCTGCGTCCACTCTGGCAGATCCTTCGGTGTGACGTTGGTCCAGTTTTTGCCGCCGTCGCGGGTCACGTGCACCAGGCCATCGTCGGAGCCGGTCCAGATCACACCCTTCTCCAGTAGCGACTCGTCGACGGTGAAGATGGTCGCGTAGTATTCCACGCCGCTATTGTCCTTGGTGATGGGGCCGCCGGATGGGCCCTGTTTTGATTTGTCGTTCCGTGTCAGATCGCCGCTGATGGGCGCCCAGCTTTGGCCTTCATTCGTGCTGGCGAGCAACACGTTGCCGCCGGCGTAGAGCAGCTTCGGATCGTGCGGCGAAAACAGCAGCGGGAAGTTCCACTGGAAGCGGTACTTCATCGCCTCCACGCCTGAGCCCATCGGATTATCGGGCCACACGGTGACATTGCGCGTAGCGCCGTTAGTGTGGTCGTAGCGGGTGAGCAATCCATCGTAGGAGCCTGCGTAGACGATGTTTGAGTTGCGAGGATCGGGCGTGATCCAGCCGCTTTCACCGCCGCCGACATCGAACCATTCGCGCTCGGTGATGCTGCCACTGTTGCCACGGCTGGCGATGCGGACGGTGGTGTTGTCCTGCTGTGCGCCGTAGATGTTGTAAGGGAAGTCCTGGTCAAGCGCGACACGGTAGAACTGTGCGGTGGGTTGGTTTGAGATCGGGCTCCAGCTCTTGCCGCCGTTGACCGTGACCACTGCGCCGCCATCGTTGCCTTCGATCATGCGTTCCGGATCGCCGGGCGCGATCCACAGATCATGATTATCGCCGTGCGGCGTGGAGATGGCGTTGAATGTGCGCCCACCGTCGTTGGAGCGGAAGAAGCCCACGTTCAGCGCATAGACGGTGTCGAGCTTCTGCGGGTCGGCATAGATGTGAGAATAATACCAGGCGCGTTGGCGCAGGCTGCGCTGTTCGTTGATCCGCGCCCATGTTGTTCCGCCGTTGTCGGAGCGGTAGAGCCCGCCCTCTTCCGCTTCGAGCATTGCCCACACTCGATCGCTATTCACTGGTGACACAGCCAGGCCGATGCGTCCGATTAGGCCCTTGGGCATGCCGGTATTGCGCGTGATCTCTTTCCAGGTGTCGCCGCCATCGGTGGACTTGTACAATCCGCTATCGGCGCCGCCGCTTTCAAACACCCACGGCTTGCGATTCACTTCCCAGATGGAGGCATAGAGGACGTTGGGGTTCGATGGGTCGATAGTCAGATCGATGGCGCCGGCTTTGTTGCTCTTGTAGAGAACTTTGGCCCACGTCTTGCCGCCATCTTTCGAGCGGAACACGCCGCGGTCTTCGTTGGGCCCGGACATATGGCCCAGCGCGGCGACGAAGACGATATCAGGGTTCTTCGGATGTACGCGCACGCGACCGATTTGCTGCGTGTTTTCCAGGCCCAGGTGCTTCCATGTTTTACCTGCGTCCGTGGACTTGTACACGCCGTCGCCATGTGAGGCGTTGCCGCGGATGCAGCCTTCGCCCATGCCGGCGTAGATCACGTTGGGGTCTGACTCGGCCACTGCAATGGCGCCCACGGAGCCGGTCTTTATCTGGCCGTCGGCGATAGGGTCCCAATGCGCGCCGCCATCGGTGGTTTTGAAGATGCCGCCGCCGACTCCGCCAAAGTAGAAGACTGAGGGCTGCGAGGGCACGCCCGCTACCGCGACTACGCGCCCGCCGCGAAACGGGCCGATCGGGCGAAACTTAAGTTCTTTGTATGGGTCCGGTGCGTCGGCCGCAAAGATGGCCAGCGAGGAAAGAACAAGACAAACAACCCGTGTGTTAAGCATTTGAAGCTGATTTTAGCAGTTCCGGTGAACGGCCCGGTTGCGATAGGATGGTTGGACTTGGAAGGTTTTGCTTGAAACTCCTACTCTCTTTTCTGTTCGCTGCTGCGCTGTGGGCCGAGCCGCGCATTCTGATCATCGGCGATTCCATCTCCATCGGCTACACGCCTTTCGTGACGAAAATGCTGGAGGGCAAGGCCACGGTGGAACATAACGCCAGCAACGGCGGCCCCACAAATAACGGCGTGGCGCACATTTCGGAGTGGCTGAAAGACGGCAACTGGGATGTGATCCACTTCAACTTCGGCCTTCACGATTTGAAAATCATGGAGAACGAAAAGCACCAGGTGTCGATTGAAGACTACGAAACGAATTTGAATACCATCATCGCGGCGATGAAGAAAACCCGCGCCAAGCTGGTGTTTGCCACAACCACGCCGGTGCCCGAAGGCAAGCAGAATCCGGTACGGCTGACGGCCGACGTTCTGCGCTTCAACGCCGTGGCGCTGCGCGTGATGGCGGAACAGAAAATCGAAGTGAATGACCTGTATGCGGTGGCGATGAAGCGCATCAAAGAGATTCAGCGTCCCAACAACGTGCACTTCACAGACCCCGGTTATGAGGAACTGGCTAAGCCAGTGGTGGAATCGATATGGAAACAGTTGCGTTAAAGAATACAGACCTGAAGGTGTCGCGCGTTTGCTTTGGCACCATGACCTTCGGCGCGCAAGTGAGCGAGCCCGCCGCCATCCAGATGGTGGAGAAGGCCATGGACCTGGGCGTGAACTTCATTGACACGGCCAACGTTTACAACGCCGGCGCCAGTGAGGTGATCGTCGGCAAGGCGCTTACCGCGCGTCGCAAAGACGTGGTGCTGGCGACCAAGGTGCGTGGCAAGATGCCCGAAGCCGAGGGGCTGGGCCGCGATGCGATCATGCTGGCGGTGGAGGCTTCGCTGCGGCGGCTGCAGACCGATTACATCGATCTCTACTACATGCATGCGCCCGATTACACCGTGCCGCTCGATGAGTCTCTGGAAGCGATGGACCGGCTTGTGAAAGCGGGCAAGGTGCGGTATCCGGCAAGCTCGAACTATTGCGGTTGGCAGGTTGTGCAGCAGCAGTGGATCGCCAAGGAGAAAGGCTACAAACCGGCCGTGGTGACACAGCCAATGTACAATTTGCTGGCGCGCGGCATTGAGCAAGAGTATCTGCCAATGTGCAAGGAGTTTGGTATCTCCACGGTTGTCTACAACCCGATCGCGGGCGGCCTGTTGACGGGCAAGCAGCCGCGCAGCGAACCGCTGGCCGGCACTCGATTCGATAAGAACCAGATGTATCTCGATCGCTATTGGCACCCGGCATACTTCGATGCGGTGGAGGAGTTGCAGGCCGTGGCACCGGCCGCCGGGCGGTCGCTGGTTTCGATAGCTTTGAACTGGCTGCTGCGGCATACGGCAACGGACTGTGTGATTCTGGGCGCCTCGAAGATCGAGCATCTGGAATCGAACATCGCCGCATGCGGGGAAGGGAAGTTGGACGACGCCACGCTGGCGGCGATCGATGCCGTGTGGGCGAAGCTACGCGGGGTGACACCGAAGTACAACCGTTAGGATATGATGTTGCCGTGACAACTCATCTGCAAACCGGCCTCGTGCGCTCGGCTCCCTTCGTATTGGGTCTGATTGCCTTGGCAGCGATGATGCAGTTGGAGCGCCTCGACATAGGCCTGTTCATGCTTCCGATGTTCGCGGTGGAAGCGTGGCTGCATTTTCGAGAGGGTGTCGTCGTGCGTTGGCTTCTGCGCGTGGTGGCCGGCGCGGTGCTGATGATGGTGATCTTCCTGGCCAGCTGGTGGGCGATGGCCTTTCTTTCCGGCGTTGGCGATGGCAAACGGTTCGGGCATTGGGGAGAGTTCCTGCTTTCACTGATCTGGACGCCAATTGCCACGCTGGTTGTGCTCCTGGTGGTAGGGGCGCGCGAGGATCCCGCTCCGAAATTCGGCGAGATGGTGCGTGCCTGGCTCTGTTCGTTGCTGTTGTTTGCGCTGTGGTTTTATGTGGTGAGTGTGATCCGTTAGGCCATGTTGGCTGCTCCGCGTGATTGACTCCGGCGACGGAGTCAACGGAACCGGCTGTGGTCTCTCCATCCAACTGGGCACCAGGATGAAGTTCTTACCAACAAAACTCCAATCCCCAAAGCGCCGCGGCATTTCAGGAGCTTGAGTCCCGGGTTTTTGCGGCGCGTTCTTCTTTGCGGCTTACTTCCAGCCCCCACCCAGCGCCTCATAAATTGCCCCCCCCGTCAGCACCTTATTCCGCCGGATACCCGACAGCGTAAGCTCAGCTTGAAAAAGATCCCGAACTGGATCGAGTGTTGAGATAACCAAGCACAGTTGTTATCTGCCCGCAGCTCTTTGTCTAATCCTCGTCCGTGTCCCCCAGATACCGCTGGAATAGTCGGCCAGCCAGCTCAGCGGGCACATCCAACTCCATCTCGCCTTGCAGCATCTGCTCCACGAAGTTGTAAATCAAGTCCACATCCTCCACCTGGTTGATGGAGTGAAACCACATGGAGCGGCCGCGGAACTGCAACAGTACCACGTTCGCCAGCGTGCATGGGCCGAGACAGCCGGAGACCGTCAGGTGGAACCGCCGCCTGATGCCGCGCTTCTTCCACTGCCGTTTGAATTCGTCGAGGGGCAGCGGCGGAAAGCCCTTCTCCGTGCGGCCGCAACAGCATCCGTTGCAGACAAACAGATGGCCATCCTGAACGCGAATCTGTTTAGAGACGCCGTCAGCGCGCGTCACACTGATCAGCGGGCTCTGGCGGTAGGCATAGCTGACATGGAAGCCCGGCCGTAGTTGCACCGGTTGGCCGTGCGGAGTGTGGCGGTAGGCGTCGGCCCACGCGGCCTTCCGTTCGTAAAGTTCTGGTTCGGCGGTCAGCCCTTTGGCGGCGGCGAGCTTTTCCAGCGCGGCGACCCAATGGAAATAATATTCGCTGCCGTCATCGGCCTCATTGAGTTCGACTGCCGCGGCGAGTTCCGCGGCCAGTGCTTCGGCCCATTCCTTCCAGGTGAAATAGCCTTGCGCAGAGAGTCGCACCGCCAGCGCAAAGGCCTGCGCCTGCCACGGTTCGGCGAACACGGGTCCGTCTTCGTCGCGCGGAAGGCTGGGCAACTCTGGAAAGCAGGCGCGCTGGTCAGGCGTGTTCAAGATAGTCGTCCCACAAATCGAGGTGAACGAAATCGTGCGGCGAAGCCTGGTCTCCCCAAAGCTCCTTCGCCGTGAACCGCACGGAATAGACATGCTGGCGCTTGGGGCCGCGTCCATCTGCATTAGTGTCAGGGAAATTGTACACGCCGTGGTCGAGGAAGATCCTTCCCGTTTTCCCGCGGGCGTAACGCGGCAGGCGCGTGTGGCCGATTGGATTCATGTTGCGGGCGCGAACACGCTGGCCTGCTTTGAACTTCGGTTTGATTGCCGGTTCGTGGCTGGGCTCGATGTTTCGATTCAGCGCTACTTTTGAAACCCGGTCAACATGTAGCGGCGGCGCTAGCTTCTGCGAGCCGGGATCTGGCACTCCAGTCTCAACTTCATGGCGCGTGACCATACCCGTTTTGATCAGCAACTCGACATTCCGCGTGAACCACTTTTCGTAGTAGCTCATTCGCAGGTAGTCTTCCGGCGCGATGCGTTCGATGTAGAAACGGCCGGTATCGATGTTCCATTTCTTCCACGCGCCGAGTGCGCGAGTCTGCACATAGACTCGTGCTTCCCATGCGTGGTGAAACACTGGCTCATTGATTTCCGCATGCACTGGGCCCATGCCGTGCATACCACCCATGTCGTGTATGCCGTTCATTGCGCCTCTTTCGTCTGCGCGGGCTTCACCTTTTCCACGCCGACCATCGCATTGCGCGTGACCAGGGCGGCCAGCGCCGTTTCGTCCAAGTGCTCGGTTCCCAAGGGGCGTTCCGGCAGCACCAGGTAGCGTAATTCGGCGGTGCTGTCCCACACGCGTAGCTCGACATATTCCGGCAGTTCGAGTCCGAACTCTTTCAGCACGCCGCGTGGATCGATGACGGCTCGTGCGCGATACGCGTATGATTTATACCAAACTGGCGGAAGGCCCAGGATCGTCCACGGATAACAGGAGCAGAGCGTGCAAACCACCATGTTATGCACCTTCGGCGTGTTCTCAACCGCAAGTGTGTGCTCGCCCTGCGTGCTCAGGAAACCAAGTTCCGCGATGGCGGCGGATGCATCGGTCAGAAGGCGCTGCTTGTAAGCGGCATCCGTCCAGGCGCGCGCAACGATCTTGGCGCCATTGCGTGGCCCTACTTTGTTTTCGTACGTGTCGACCAGTGCATCGAGCGCGGCCGGATCCACCAGCCCCTTTTCCACTAACAGCGATTCTAGCGATTTGACACGCAGGCTGATGTCTGACGGCACCAGTTGGTGCTGATGGTCTTGCGATTGTTCGGCGGCGCCTGCCGCTGCAGGTATTGAGGCACTCATGGCTGTGAGGAAACTGCGGCGTGAACTTTCCAATCCTACCTCCCTGTACTGTGGAGCGTTCATCGATTATAGCAATCCTCGTTGGCACCTCATCCTTCGCCCGGGGTCGACGCCATGTACCACCCGTAGAAAACCCCATTCGCGTGCCGTCATGGAACCAGACAAGAAGATACGATAGACTGAAATGTCTCAATTGGTGGCTTCCGAAATCCACCGCAAGAAATGAGGATCTTCATGCCGCGCTGCAGTTGGATTGTTCCTTTCCTCTTCGTCTTGGCCTTGCCGGCGCAGACGCCCGCGAAAAAGGCCGTATCATCTGAAACCCCCAAGAACGACCCCTTTGCCGCGGAGTGGACGAACATCTATTCCACAAGCATTCGCAAGGTCGAGTCGTTCGACTTCGCGGCCCTGCGGCGCGCGATTCTGGATCTGGCGAAAACCTATCCGCAACAGTATGCGAAAGGTGGGGACTATCTGCGGCGTATGGACGAATGGCAGAAGCGTCAACCGGAACTGATCGCCGCGCTGAAGAAGAAGCAGGGTAGTGCTCTCGATGAGGCCGACGCGCTGCTGGCCTTCCAACGTGAAGCGCTGCTGGCCAATCCGCTGCTGGATTTCGATCAGTTGTTGGTAGTGAGGCGCCAGCCGCTTGGCGATGCGCGCCGCTCTGAAGCGCCAGGTTTCGGACTGGGCGAATTCCTCGGCCTACCACGGCAAAGTTCGTGGCAGATTCACGCCATTCCACAGGTGTTCGGTTGGGATAACGAGATCGCAGTCCTCTCGTCGCTACGCAAGGATGCCGAATTGAAGACGCTGTTCCGGCCGCCTTCGCGCAGGCTGGTGAGCGACATGGATCTGCATTGGGACTCCGACCGCATTCTGTTTTCCATGCCCAATGACAAAGGTCTGTGGCAGGTGTGGGAACTTTCGGCCAGTGGCAAAAAGCTGCGCCAGGTAACACCAGGCGATCAGCCAGACGTTCACAATTACGATGCCGTCTATCTGCCCAGCGGGAAAATCGATTTCATTTCCACCGCTCCAATGCAGGGCGTGCCGTGCAATGCCGGACTCACTGTTGGCATGACCTATCAGATGGATGCAGACGGCAAGAACATCCGGCAGATCTCATTTGACCAGGATCACAACTACAATCCCGTGGTGATGAACGACGGCCGCGTGATGTATCTGCGCTGGGAGTACACAGACATTCCGCACGTATGGGCGCGCTACCTGTTCAGCATGAATCCCGATGGCACTGACCAGCGCATGTACTTCGGCGGTGGAGGCTACTGGCCCAACTCGATCTTCTACGCGCGGCCTATCCCGGGCCATCCTACAAAAGTGGTCGGCGTGATTACAGGCCATCACGTTGGGCGAGTCGGCGAATTGGTGATCTTCGATCCGGCCAAATCGCGCAAGAAAGCCGAGGGTGTGGTGCAGCGAATCCCCGGCTGGGGCAAGAAAGTGGAGCCCTTAATCCAGGACCAGTTGACCATGGAAACGTACCCCAAGTTTCTGCACCCGTTCCCGCTGAGTGAGAACTATTTTCTGGTGTCCGCCAAGCCCACGCCCGAGTCGCTGTGGGGCATCTATCTGGTGGACGTGTTCGACAACATGACGTTGATCAAAGAGGTGGAGGGGCAGGCGCTGCTGGAGCCCATGGCCTTCCGCAAGACACCCAAGCCGCCCGTGATTCCTGAACGAGTCGACTTGGCACGCAAGGACGGTCTCGTCTACATCTCGAACATCTATGATGGCGTGGCGTTGAAAGGAATCCCGCAGGATTCGGTCAAGAGCCTGCGCCTGTACACCTATCACTTCGCATATCCAAAGCTGGCTGGCATCAGCCACCGCGTGGGCGCCGACGGGCCGTGGGAGCCGAAGCAGATTCTGGGCACTGTGCCGGTGGAAAAAGATGGTTCCGTATTCTTCCGCGTGCCTGCCAAAACGCCGATATCGATTCAGCCGCTGGACGCCCAGGGTGCGGCCGTGCAGTTGATGCGTAGCTGGCTTACTGCCATGCCGGGCGAGTTTGTTTCGTGCAATGGCTGTCACGAATCGGAAAGCACAGCGGCGGCGAATCGGAATTCATTGGCCATTGTGCGCGAACCATCGGAGATCAAGCCGTGGTATGGACCAGCCAGAGGCTTCGATTTCAAACGCGAAGTGCAGCCAGTGCTCGACCGTTATTGCGTGGGCTGCCATGACGGGAAATCAAACACGGATCTGCGTGCGGATCAGGGCAAGATGATCGCGTACAAAAACGGGAAGCCGGTTGCGGAGATTGTGCATGGGCCGATCACGGAAGAGCTGTTCAAGAAATACGGCGGCCTGTTCGAACCGTCCTATATCGAGCTGCGAAAATACCTCCGCGTTTCCGGCATTGAAAGCGATCTGCGCGGCTTGCATCCGGGTGAGTTTCACGTAAATACAACGGAGCTGATGCAGATCCTTCGCAAAGGGCATCACGGCGTAACGATGGATGCGGAAGCGTGGGACCGGCTCATCACCTGGATCGATCTCAACGCGCCGGCGCATGGCACCTGGAAAGAGACCGTGGGAGAAGCGCGTAGCGCCGCACACAATGTACGACGCCAAGAGCTGGGCAATCTGTATGGCGGCGTGGAGAAGGCCGATCCTGAGGTTGTTCCCGCAGTGCAGCGTGCGGCGGTGAAGCCCGTGATGCCTCCGCCGGAAAGGCCACCCGTTATGCCAACCGCTGTGACACAAGCGGCGCAGACCATTGCCGCGACGCCATTTGTGAAATCGACGCGCTCCATCGACCTCGGCAATGGAACGAAGTTGGATCTCGTGCTGATTCCGGAAGGCGAGTTCATCATGGGCGACGCCAATGGCAACCGCGACGAACAGCCGGCGGCCAAGGTGAAGATCGAGCGTTCGTTCTGGATGGCGAAGTTCGAACTCACCAACGAACAATACGCGAAATTCGATCCTTCGCACGACAGCCGCTATGAGCACAAGGGGTCTTGGAAGTTCAATGAATGGGACCTCGGATGGCCCTTGAATGCGCCAGCCCAGCCGGTGATACGGGTCTCTCAAAAAGAAGCGCTCGCGTTTTGCGATTGGCTCTCAAAACGGACGGGCGAGAAGGTGATGCTGCCGACAGAAGCGCAATGGGAATATGCGGCGCGCGCCGGCAGTTCGACGCCGCTCTTCTTCGGCGATATGACTACGGATTTTTCAAAGTTCGCGAATCTGGCTGATTACAATATTCGCGACCTGGTCTACGATGTGCGCGATCAGTATCCGCCTGACCTGGTTCCACGCGAAGCCCGTTTCAATGACGGCAAGCTGGTGACTGCGCCCGTGGGCAGCTATCAGCCGAATGCCTGGGGTCTCCATGACATGATCGGCAACGCGTGGGAGTGGACGCGCTCGGCCTATCGCCCGTATCCTTACATCGAAATCGACGGACGGAATGCGCCAACCCCAGATGCCGCAGTGGTTGCGCGCGGCGGTTCCTGGTACGACCGGCCGCAGCGTGCCCGTTCGGCATTTCGCCTGAGTTATCCGGCATGGCAAAAGGTCTACAACGTTGGCTTCCGCGTCATCATTGAAGAGAACAACTCGCGAAAGTTGGTGGCGCGTGAAGGCGTTCGCTAAGCTGCTTGCCATCGCGCTCCTGCTGGTGGCCTGCGTCGGCGCCGAGCCGTTTCATTCTCCTTCGGCCATGGTCGCCGATGCGTCCGGGCGCACGCTCTACATTGCCGATTTCACAGCGCGTCAAGTCATCGAGTTCGATATCGCCGGCCAGTCCGTGCGGCGCACGATTGCGCTTGCAGATCGTCCCAGCGGCGTGGCGTTGTCGAAGGACGGCGGCAGGCTATTTGTGACAACCGCGGAGCCGCAGGGCAAGGTATTCGTGATCGATGCACGCCGCGGTGTTGTCACGGCGACCATTGCGGTTGGTCACACACCAGGCGGTCCAGCTCTGAGCCGCGATGGCCGCACCCTTTATGTCTGCAACCGCTACAACAACAATGTTTCGGTCATCGATGTAGCGGCTCTGAAAGAGACCACTAGGATTGCAGTCTCACGCGAGCCCGTCGCTGCGCAGCTTTCCGCGGATGGAAATCTCCTCTTCGTCGCCAACCAACACCCATCTGGTCCTTCCACTGCTAAACAAGTCGCCTCGGTGATCAGCGTGATTGACACCAGGACAAATCGAGCGGCCAGCGAAATCCGTCTGCCCGATGGCGGGGCCAGCATTCGCGGTCTGGGCCTTTCGCCCGATGGCCGCTTCCTGTACGTCACCCATCTACAGTCGCGCTATCAGGCGCCGGCCTCGCAAATTGAACGCGGATGGATTCAGACCAATGCGGTGAGCCTCATTGATGCGACTGGCCAGAAGCTGATCAACACGGTATTGCTTGACGACATCAACATGGGAGCAGCCAATCCGTGGGGCGTGGTGTGCACGCCCGATGGGAAATATCTTGTCATCGCGCACGGCGGCACGCATGAACTCAGCGTGATTGACCGTCCCGCACTGCACGCGAAGTTGGAACGCGCCCGAGAACGCCGCGCCGTTTCCGATGTCTCTGCCTCGGCAGCGGATGTCACAAACGATTTGGCATTCCTGGCCGGAATCAGAACTCGTGTGCCGCTGAACGGCAATGGCCCGCGCAGTCTGGCAGTGATTGGACAGTCTGTGTACGCGGGCGAATACTTCACCGGCAGCCTCTCCGTCGTGGATCTTCCCGTGTCCGCGTATGCTGCTGTCAGGTCGGTGCAACTTGGCGTCTCTCCCGCGATGACCGCGGAGCGAAGAGGCGAAATGCTGTTTCACGATGCGCAATATTGCTCGCAAAAATGGCTCAGTTGCAGTAGCTGTCATCCCAATGAGGCGCGCCCCGATGGGCTGAATTGGGACCTCATGCTTGACGGCGTGGGCAATGCCAAGAACACCAAAAGCCTGCTGCTTTCGCATCAAACTCCGCCCACAACCGCGACCGGCGCACGGCCCAACGCCGAAGCTTCGGTGCGTGCAGGCTACCAGTTCATCCAGTTCGCGCAGCGCCCGGAAGCGGACGCTGTGGATGTCGATTCGTACTTGAAGTCGCTGCAGCCTATGCCCAGTCCGTATCTGGTGGAAGGAAAGCTAAGCCCCGCGGCCGAGCGTGGCAAGAAGCTGTTTCAAGCTAATGGATGTTCGGGGTGCCATTCCGGCGCACTCTATACCAGCATGAAGAAGTTCAACGCCGGCACCGGGCTCGGACGCGAAAAGGGCATTGCCTTCGACACGCCAACGCTGATCGAAGTTTGGCGCACTGCGCCTTATCTGCACGATGGACGCGCGGCCACTCTTGTCGACATGTTTACCGCGGCCGACTCGGGAATCCACAACCTGAGCGTGCGATTGAGCGCCAAACAGATTGAGGATCTGGCGGCGTTTGTACTCTCTCTTTGAAGCCTGGTATCCCAATGCATAAATCAGTTGCGAATCGCCAGTAATAACGTTACACTTCGAATATACAAAGATATTCGGATACCTAACACCGATTTATAGGATTCCAGGAGTTCTGAATGCCCGCAACGCGACGCAATTTTCTCCGATCCACAGCAGTAGCCACGGGTCTTGCCGGATCCGCTCTGGCTGGTGCAAACGATGGCCCCGCACAGGTAGCTTCCAAGCCATTCCCACCCTCTCCGATTCAGGTGCCGAAGATGAAGTTCGGCAAAGCGGAAATCGGTCGCCTCATCTGCGGCACCAACCAATTCTACGGATATGCGCACTTCAACCAAATCCTGAGCGGCGTGATGAAGGACTACTATTCGCCGGAGCGCGTCTGCGATGTTCTTCACCAGTGCAACCGTTATGGCATTAACGCCTTCAATTATTTCCCGGGCCCGCGCTCACAGTCGGATCTGGAAATGTTCATGGCCCAGGGCGGCAAGATGCATCTGATCTGCCAGGGCATGGAAGAGCCTGAGGCCATGATCAAGGCGCTGAAGCCGCTGGCTGTCTATTTTCACGGCGAACGCACAGACAAGGCTTTCCAGGAAGGCCGCATGGACGAAGTGAAGGAATGGACCAAGAAGGTGCGCGGCATGGGCACCTTGGTCGGCGTGGGGACGCACAAACCGGAAGTCATCGCGATGGTGGAAGAGCAGGGTTGGGATGTCGACTTCTACGCTGGCTGCGTCTACAACCGAAGCCGAACGAAAGAAGAATGGAAGCAGGCGCTGAACGGCGAATTGATGGAGATGCAGGGCGAGACCTACATGCAGAGCGATCCGGCGCGCATGTATAAAGTAATGCGCGCGACAACGAAGCCGTGCTTCGCGTTCAAGATTATGGCCGCCGGGCGCATCACCAACCCCGAACCCGCGTTCAAGGCAGCGTACGAAAGCATCAAGCCGATTGACGGTGTCTTCATCGGCCTGTTCCCGCGCGCCAAGGACGAAGTAAAAGAAAACGCCGAGCGCGTGCAGCGCCTGTTGCGTAAGGCTTGACCCGCGATGACGGCGAAACCAGCCGGAGTGCCCCGCCGCACGCTGCTGGCGATGGGCGTGTCGGCTGCCGCAGCCTCCTGCGGTGGGCCGAAAAGCAGCGGCGCATGGCGCTTTTTTACTGACGGCGAAGCACGCACCGCGGAAGCGATCTCCGCGCAGTTAATCCCTTCAGGTCCACTGCCCGGTGCGCGTGAAGCGGGCGTGGTCAACTACATCGATCTCCAGCTAAGTCGGCGCTTTCGCAAGCACCAGCAAGCCTATCGTGCTGGCTTGGCCAACGCTGACGAAGTGAGCCGCAAGCAGGCAGGCAAGCCTTTCTGTGAACTCGCTAGCGACCAACAGATTGCGGTGCTGAATACCCTGGAAGAAAATGCCAAGCCGTTTTTCCAACTGATATTGGCGCATACACGACAGGGATTCTATGGCGATCCGCGCCACGGCGGCAATCGCAACATGGTGAGTTGGAAGATGGTCGGTTTGCCGTTCCCGCAGGTTCGCGGGCGCGAGCAGTACGGCGACCCGGAAAAGAGTTGAGCATGGCGCAACGGCACGTCAACGCGGCGATAATCGGTTCCGGTGCCGGCGGTGGCGTGGTTGCGAAGGAGTTGGCCACGGCAGGTTTGAGCGTGGTGCTGCTGGAGCGTGGCAAGTGGTACTCGGCGGCCGATTGCCGCAAGGACGATCTTTTCAATCAACGCACGCAGGTGCTCGGCGCGAAGTTCGGGCCCGACGAAGAACGAGACCCGCGCGTTGCCGTCGATGACCAGGGCCGCGAGACGGTGGTATTCCCCTCCGATGGCGGCTACAGCAACAACGCTGCCTGCGTGGGTGGTGGGACCTTCAGCTACGGGGCCATGGCGTGGCGTTTCCACGAAAAGGATTTCCGCATGCGCAGCACCTATGGCGCTGTGGAAGGCAGCACGCTTGACGACTGGCCCATCTCTTACGCCGACCTGGAACCCTATTACGAAAAGGCCGAGTGGGAGATGGGCGTCTCCGGCGACGTCGCGCCCGATCCTTTCAAATCGCCGCGTAACAAGCCATTGCCCATGCCGCCGCTGGCACCGAACCGCGAATACAAGATCCTGCATCCGGCGGCGAAGCGGCTCGGCCTGCATCCGTTCGACATCCCGATGCTGCGCAATACGGTTCCCTACAACGGTCGCCGCGCCTGCATGCGCTGCCGCTGGTGCGTTGGCTTCGCTTGCGAGTTGAGCGCACGAACCGGCACGCACAATACGGTGATCCCCGCCGCGCTCGCCACGGGAAACTGCGAACTGCGCACAGGTTGCATGGTGAAAGAGATTGTGCTCGATGGGACGGGCAAAGCGACCGGCGCTGCGTACTTCGATGCGAACGACCGCTTGCAGCAGCAGTCCGCCGACCTGGTCATCGTTTGCGGCGGCGCGGTTGAATCTGCGCGCCTGCTTTTGAACACGCGCCACAAGCTGTTCCCTGACGGACTCGGCAACCGCACAGGCTGGGTGGGGCGCAATCTGCAATCGCACTCCTACGCCTCAGCCATCGGTTTGTTCGAGCAGGAAACCTACGACGACTTGGGGCCCGGCGCGTCCATCGCCGTGTGCGATTTCAGCCACGGCAATACGGGCCTGGTAGGCGGCGGCATGATCGCGAACGAATTCATCCGCCTGCCATATCAGTTTCTAGGCCTGGTGCCGCCATGGGTTTCAGGGTGGGGCAATGAGCACAAGGAGTTCGTCGCTAACGCCTATCGACGCACCATCGCAGTGATGGGGCCAGCGCAGGAGATGCCGCTGGCCGATGCCCGCGTACAATTGGATCCAAAGGTGAAGGACCATTGGGGCATTCCTGTAGCGCGGCTCTCAGGGACCCGGCATCCACACACGATTGAGATCGCGCGGTTCCTGGCCGGCAAGTGCGAGCTATGGCTGAAGGAAGCGGGCGCTGCGCAGACATGGAAGCGCGCGCCTGGCAAGTCGCTCAGCGGCGGACAGCACCAGGCGGGCACTTGCCGCATGGGCGCGGATCCGAAGACCTCGGTGGTCGATAAGGATTGCCGCATTCATGACGTCGACAATGTTTACGTCATCGATGCCAGTGTGCACGTCACGAATGGCGGTTTCAATCCGGCGTTGACGATCCTAGCCAATGCCTATCGCACTTCGGCAAATCTGCTGAAAACCTGGAAGGGCACGAGGGTGCAGTCATGAAACAGGCACTCGCGATTGCGGCGGTCTGCCTGTTGGCGGCAGTGCTGATGATCCCCGGCGCCAGCTTGTACTTCGAATCGGGCGGCGGTGTGCGTTGCACCAACTGCCATGAGATGCAACCGCACTTCGACGCGTGGCATGCATCCAGCCATCGCGGCACTGGCTGCGAAAAATGCCACGGCGGTGCGCTCACGCTCGATCCAGCATTTCACCAGACCAACGTGAAACGCGCCGTTTCGCACTTGCGCGGCGAACTGCCGGAACAGACGAATCTGGCCAGCAGTCAGGTGTCGGCAGTGAGCGAGTTGTGCGCCGGATGCCATCGCCAGGAGCATGCTGCCTGGAAATCCGGTGGGCATAGCGCGACCTATTCACGCATCTTTCTTGACCGCAAGCACAATACGAAACACATGCTGATGGATGATTGCCTGCGCTGTCACGGCATGTATTTCGAGGGCGGCATCGGCGATTTGGTGACACCGGTGGATCGCAACGGGCCGTGGCGTCTGGCGCGGCCTGAACTCGCGGAGATGCCGTCGATGCCGTGCCTTACTTGTCATGCCATCCATCGTGAAGGTTCTCCGCTGCTGAAGACCAAAGATGGCCCCAAGCAGGAGATCGCGCGGCCCTCGCTAGCCTTCTACGACCGGCGCACGCAGCGCCACGTTCCACTCGCCGATCTTCCCGTGCCAGCCATGCGGCAGGGCGAAAGGCTCGTCAAAATGAGCAAAGACCAGCGCCAGGCGCTGTGCTACCAATGTCACGCGCCCACTGCGGCCATGCAGGTGGCGAGCGGAGACGACCGCACAGGCGCAGGCGTTCATGAGGGCATCGGTTGCCTC
The DNA here is from genome assembly GCA_903881085.1 of uncultured Acidobacteriia bacterium. Lineage (GTDB taxonomy): Bacteria > Acidobacteriota > Terriglobia > Bryobacterales > Bryobacteraceae > CAIRSA01. Next base: position 35,215 of record CAIRSA010000336.1, on the reverse strand, counting down.
GCCTGTCATGCGCAGCACGGGCAGAAGACGCGCGCATCGTGCGCCGCGTGCCATCCGAAGATGTCCAACTGCGGGATCGACGTTGAAAAGATGGACACCACTTTTCTATCAGACTCGAGCAAAAACAACATTCACTGGGTAAAATGCGCGGACTGTCATCCCAAGGGAGTCCCGCGCAAAGTAGCAACAAAATTGGAGACACAGCAATGATCATTCGCTTTATAACTCTCGCCGTCGCGTTAATCGCCATGAACGAGGCCGCACTAGCGCAGGAACAATCCTCAGCCACCATTGACGGGCAGACCATCACCGTGAAGTTCGCGCAGCCAGGCGCGTCGAAACGGGTAATGGCGAGCCTCCAAACCCCCGCCGATATAGCTTTCAAGGGCGTCAAAGTGCCCAAGGGCAGCTACACCGTCTATGTGTTGACTGACGGCCCGCAATGGCAGCTTGCCGTAAACAAGGCCACCGGCGCCAAGGCCGCAACATATGACGCCAAGCTCGATTTGGGCCGCGTGAAGATGACCATGGGCACGCCTGCCGCTGGGCCGGCGGCGAAAGTCACCCTGACTAAAGTGGCGGCGATGGCAGCTAAACTGGAAGTCGTTTGGAACGGCGCCAGTGCCTCCGCGGCATTTCATCTCGATCGCGGCGGCGCTGATTCAGAGTGGTAATCTCGATCATTGTTCTTGCGTTGCCGCTTTGGCCCGCGATGGCGCAAGCGCCGGATCCGCGCGTGCAATCTCTGCTGCGGCGGATGTCGCTTGAGGAAAAGCTGTCGCTCGTCCATGGCGCACGCGACCCGCGCGATCTGGGCCAGGCCGGCTACTGGCCGGGTGTGCCGCGCCTGGGCATTCCGCCACTGCGTTTCGCCGATGGTCCGCCTGGCATCAACGTGAATCGCGAAGCAACCGGCATGCCCGCGCCCGTAGCGCTGGCCGCCACATTCGATGTTGCGCAAGCGCGCATGTACGGCGTGGTGATGGGGCGCGACGCCGCGGCGCTGGAGCAGAATGTCGTGCTCGCGCCGCACGTGAACATCGTGCGCGATCCACTCTTCCGCCGCAATCACACCGCGTTCAGCGAGGATCCTCTGCTGTCTGCGGCCCTGGGTGCAGCTGAAATTCAAGGCATTCAAAGCCAGGGCGTGATGGCGCAGGTGAAACATCTGGCGGGCTACAATGGCGCGCAGGACGTGACGATGGACGAGCGCACGCTGCACGAAATCTACCTGCCGCCGTTCGTTGCCGCAATCGAGGCTGGCGCTGCCTCCGTGATGTGCGCCTACAGCCGCATCAATGGCGAGTCGGCCTGCGAGAACGGCGCGTTGATGAACGGCGTGCTGCGCAGGGAGTTGGGCTTCAAAGGCTTTGTAACTTCAGACTGGGGAGCTTTGCATACCCCTGCGGCGATCACGAAGGGACTGGATCTGGAGATGCCAGGACGCGCGATTGCGGGCCGTCCCGGCGGGCCGTGGTTCATCGAGCCGTTGAAGGCCGAAATCGAAAAGGGAACGATTCCGATTGCCGATGTGGACCGCGCGGTTGGCCGCATCCTGGGTCAGATGCTGCGCTTCGGTCTGCTCGACCAAAAGCCTCGCGCGGCAGGTAAGATCGATGTCGAAGCCGATGCAAGGATCGTGCGTAACATTGCCGCGTCGGGCGCAGTGCTTCTACGCAATCAGAACAGTGCGTTGCCGCTCACGCAGCAGGATCTTGAATCGCTTGTGCTCATCGGCCCTACGGCGGGTCAGTTGGCAGCGGGGTATCTCGGCGAGCGCGCTTACGGTTTCGAATCGCGCCTGGTCTCGCCCCTCGCCGCGCTGCGCCGCACTGCCCCGCGAGCCCCTATCGCTTACTCTCCGGGCGTCGATTTAGCAGGCGATCCCATCCCTGCTTCTGTCCTCTCGCACGAAGGGCGACCGGGACTGGTCCGCACGCGCGAAGCAGCGGACATAGCCGCGACCCAGATCGACACATCGCTAGATTTTGACGGAGCCCGCGCGCTCGAATCGAATGCTGACTTTTCCTGGAAAGGCACGCTCACCATTGCCGAAGAGGGCGACTACACCTTTCTAGTGCAGCCCGCGCTGGACCATGGCTCAGAGGGCGGAGGTTCCATCACAATCGACGGTAAACGAGCGGCCCGCACAGGCGGCCCCGGCTTCGGCGGCACCGGCATGGCCGCGAAGAAATGGTCATGGATATTGCCGACTCTCGATGGGCGTGATAACGCCGGTGGCGCCTCGCTGCATCTAACTGCAGGGGCACACCTCATCGAACTCACCGCCAACTCCCACGGCGAAGGTCCGCTGCGCATCCGCTTCGCATGGATCACTCCGCAAGTCCGCCGCCGTGCGATCGATGCCGCCGTTGCCGCCGCGCGGATTGCGCATACCGCAATTGTATTCGCGTGGTGCGGCACGGGCACAATCGATCTGCCCGAAGCGCAGGACGAGCTAATCTCTCGTGTGGCTGAAACCGCGCGAAAGACCATCGTTGTTCTGAATACCGGTGGACCTGTTCGTATTCCGTGGAAGGACAAGACCGGGGCCATTCTTGAGATGTGGTATCCGGGGCAGGAAGGCGGATGGGCGACCGCCGATGTGCTGTTGGGGCGCGTGAATCCTAGTGGCAGGCTGCCGGTGACGTTCCCCCGCAATCTTAAGGACACGGCTCCCTACGCGCCTGGCCATGCGGAGAGAATTGCCAGCCAGGCAAACTATTCCGAAGGGCTCGCCGTCGGATACCGCTGGCTTGAGCAGGAGGGCATTGAGCCTCTCTTCGCCTTTGGCCACGGTCTTTCGTATACTCGCTTTGAATACGCTGACCTCGTTTTGATGGGCAATGGCCAAGCCACCTTTGTTGTGCGTAACTCAGGCCCCGTGCGCGGCGGCGAAGTAGTTCAACTCTACCTTGGACCAGGCCGCTCGCTAGCCGCGTTCGAATGCATCGAACTCGCTCCGGGCGAGAGCCGCAAGGTAACGCTCACGATCACACCGCGCGCTTTGTCGAACTGGTCTGTCGAGCGCCACGCATGGATCGAGTCTCCTGTCGAGCGCATGGTCTACGTTGGCGCTTCTTCGCGTGACATACGCCTTTCCGCAACGCTGAAGCCAGAATAACGCAGTTACTTCTGCAAGCCCAATACGGCAATTTCGGGTTTGGCCCCGGTCTTCCCTGCGTACCAATATTCGACGGCAGTCACCTTGTGCTCCTTGCCGCTTGGCCACTTGATGGGGCGGCTTGTCCATTCCGGTGTATTGCGAGGCGCAATCGGGGAAGCCCGCGGCGCCAGTTTCCGGTCCGCAAAATGGATGACTACTTTCGTGATGTTCAAGGGACCTTTGGTTATGTCCAGTTCCAGGGCACTTACCACCTGGCCCTCGTTGTTCATCGTGATTACTCCGTGGCCGCCAGGTGACATCGTATCGCGCGCGACAATGTTATAGTGGCCGCCTGACTGCGAAAAGATCGGAGTCAGGAACAGCGCCAAAAGAATGAAAATTCGCATAGGTTGCCATTGTAACAAAACATCCTGTGGCGCAGGGACTTAACTCGGTGGCGCCCCATGCTACGCTTTGTTGAGCCTCCATGCCCCATCCGTCACAAGCCAAGTTAGATCGCCTGCGCGCGCTCTCCACACCCGCGGGGACCATCGCCGCCATGGCCATCGATCAGCGTGGCAGTCTTCGCCAGATGATGATTGACGCAGGCGGCGAGCCAACGCCCGCGGAGATTGCCGAGTTCAAATGCATCGTCACTGCAGCGCTCACGCCGCATGCGAGTGCCGTGCTGCTTGATCCCGAAGTGGGCGCACCCGCCGCCGCGCATCGCGCCCCTGGCTGCGGTCTGCTGCTGACCTATGAGATGGACGGCTACAACAACCCGCGCCCGAACCGAATGCTTGCGCTCATCGCCAATCAATCCGCGCGACGCCTGCGCGATGCCGGTGCCGAAGGCGTGAAGATCCTGCTGCACTACTCGCCTGACGATCCAGCCGAAGCCAACGATCAAAAGCTGGCACTCATCGAACGCATCGGGCATGAGTGCGAAGCTGCCGAACTGCCGTTCTTCCTCGAACCCGTTGCCTACGATCCCGCTGGCTCTGACCCATTTGGTTTCGCGTTCTCAAAACGCAAGCCAGAAATCGTGCTGTACATGATGGAGGAGTTTTCGAGGCCGCAATACAAGGTGGATATTTTGAAGGTGGAGTTCCCTGTTAACGTGGCCTACGTCGATGGCGCGGAGCCCGCCTACACACGCGCCGAAGCGATCGAATATTTCCGCCGTGGCGATGCGCTGGTGAAGATGCCGTACATCTATCTCAGCGCGGGCGTGCGCGCGGAACGCTTTCTCGAGTCGCTTACATTGGCGCGCGAAGCCGGCGCACGTTATTCGGGAGTGCTCTGCGGGCGCGCCACCTGGCAGGACGGCATCGGTCCCTACGTGAGCGAAGGCCGCGCCGGGCTGGAGCGATGGCTCGCTACAGAAGGCGTGCGCAACATCGAAGCGGTCAATGCAGCGGTCCAATCCGCTACACCGCTAAGTTATAACTTCCAGCCCAGCGCCGCATAGTCCATACCGCCAAAGAACTTCTCGCGGAAGTCTGCTGGCAGGCCCTGCAACTCAGGGATCGATTCAATCGCCGGCGACAAACGGTGCAGTTCAATCCGCCCCAAACCAGCCTCTTCCATGTAGAACGCCGTCAACACGGGAGGCACAGGCCGCGTGTGCGTTGGGTCCAAATAGAAATGCGTGGCGAAGATTGCCAGGCATTCCGGATTCGGAGTCTCAATCGCCATCACGCCGTTGCGCGTCAACTTCCGCGCCGCAAGGCCGATCATCTCAGGCAACCGCTCCACCGGCAGGTGCTCAATCACCTGCGAACAGAAGATGCCATCAAGCGAGGCATCGGCCAAATTGTTGAGGTAGACGAACAGGTCCGCTGTTTCCGCCTCGAGGCCTTTGGCGCGGCACATGGCCACGCACTCTTCGCTCAAGTCGATGCCGCGAGCGTTGGCGCCCAACTCGCGCGCCAGTGCGAGGAACTCGCCGCGTCCGCAGCCAATGTCGAGGACTTCGCGCTTGCCCTCAAAGTGGCTCCGGTAGAACTCCAGGTTCTTGCGCACATACTCTTCGCTACCACGAAACTTTTCCGCGAACTTCAATGCGTCGTAGCTTTCGTGCGGCAGGTGCGGAGTCACCGCCGAAGTTGCTTGCGGCGCTACGGCGGCGCGCTGGCGGATCAAGCGCAACTCGGAATGAATCAGCCGCTCGTACTCCATGCGGACCTTCTCAATGTCCGACCAGAACCTTCGCTGCACGTCCTGGTTCGACTTTTCCATCGCCCCTTCAAAGGCTGCATGCTGCGTCTTCAAAGTGTCGCGGAAGTTGCCCTCCATCACTGTGCTGCGATGCGCAAGAGCGCCCTGCAAATCGGCCACGCTGCGCAGGAACTGGATCTCGTTTAATGAGACCTTCTTCTCCCAGTCCTGCCGCCAGGCAGACCAGTGCTGGCGAATATCTTTCAATTCGCGCGCCTCTTCTTTCAACGCCGTAGTCTGCGCCACCGCGCGATCCAACCGGTCGCCGAACTGGTCGAGCAGTATCCGCAGTTCGTTGCGTTGATCGTTGGCCTGCCCGCTCAGCAACGATAATGACCGCCGCGTTTCACTCAACGCTTCTAAAATCGCCTGAATCGAATCGACCGCCGCGCGATTGAACTCCACCTGCTCGCGTACGTGCCAATCCAGTGCCCGTGCAACCAACCGCTTCAACGCCTGCGCTATGTTGCTGACGAATCCCGGAGGCCGCGGGTTCACCGTGCCGATGGCCGCTACCTTCGCTTCGGCCGCGTCGCGCGCATGCACCACGGCCATTAAATCGGGTAACGGAATCGCGCCTTGCGAGGTCGGCGATTCGGGGTGACGGGCGCGCGTGCGCTCCTGAATTTCCCGGATCGCGTCTAATAATTCGTTGTTGCTCTCAGCGGCCACGTTTCCTGCTCCAGCTTGCCGTAATCTTTGAGTAGACGCCGCCGCGCGGAGTGAACTCGCCAATGACAGTCGCCGAAATCGGATTCGTTGCTTTCACCACGTCGGCCAGAAAACGGTTCACTACGTTCTCCTGAAAAATGCCCAGGTTGCGATACTCCAGCCAGTACATCTTCAGCGACTTCAACTCCAGACAGAGCTTGTCTGGCGTGTAGCGCAGCGTCAGCGTGCCGTGATCCGGAAGCCCTGTTTTCGGGCACACGGAGGTGAATTCTGGAGTCGAGATTTCAATCTCATATCCGCGGTACTGGTTGGGCCAGGTATCGATATCCGGCAGCGGCGCCTTCACGCCAGCTTCCGCGTGTTCGTCGGTGTATGCTTTCTTTTTCATTTCGCGATCAAAGCCTTTGAGAGTAAGTCGAGGAACAGGCCCACGTCGGTCACTACGCCAACCATCTGGCCAGTGCCGCGATCGCTGACCTTGGTGGCGACTGCCGGGTTGATATCGACACAAACAATCTTCACCCAACTGGGCAGCATGTTGCCGGTGGCGATGGAATGCAGCATCGAGCCCAGGCACAGCACCAGTCCTGCGCCTTGCAGATGCTCGTTGTAAGCGTCCTGCGCCTCATTCATGTCGGTAATGGTGTCGGGCAGCGGGCCATCGTCGCGCAGGCTCCCGGCAAGCACGAAAGGCACGTTCGCCTTGACGCATTCGTACAGCACGCCGCTCTTCAACCGGCCGCTTTCCACCGCGCCTTTCACGCTGCCCGCATGATAGATGGCATTGATGGCGCGCATGTGATTGCGGTGCCCGTGCTCTTCCTGGCGCCCGTCCGATTGCCGCACGCCAAGCGATGTGCCAAGTAGTGCATTTTCGATGTCGTGCACGCCAAGCGCATTGCCGCTCAGGATCGCATCGACAAAGCCGGCGCGAATCATGTTGGAAAGCGGCACAACGCCGCCAGTGTGAACCACAACTGGACCTGCGACGATTACGACCTTCTTCTTTTCCGCGCGCGCGCCCTCAATCAGCGCGGCTGTCTGGCGCACTGCGGTTTCTACCTGCCGCTCAGAGGAGATGCCGTTGCTCATGAACGCAAACGCCAAGCGGTCGCGCTCTTTCGATTCTGGAATCACACGGATGCCGCGCATGCCCGTGATTACCTGGTCGCCTGCTTTCACGTCGCGCAAGCGGCTGCAACGCGCCTGGCCATTTTCTACTACGACCAACGCGTCCATGCGCTGCTTCTGCACATCGATCCACTGTTGATTGATGCGCACCTGCGTGCGCTGATTTGTGGTGGAATAGAAATCCTCGGGAGCGCACATGTCGCGGTCAACTGTCACCAGATAGGCATCGCCCGAATCCGCCGGCGAGCAGCCCAAGCCCAGCAACTGCCCCAGTAATTGCAGCATCAATTCCTTGCTCGGCGTTTCCACCTTCAGGCGCAGATGTGACGGCTCGCTGTTGGTGCGTCCGATTTGAAACTTTTCGACTTCGAAACGGCCCTGGTACTCGACCACCGTGTCGAAGATCCTTTCCATGATGTGTGAGTCGATCAGGTGTCCCTGGGCCTCAACGGTTTCCTGGACAGAGTTCGGCGTAGTATGTAAAGACATGCTTTCTACTAGGATAACCGTTTTAGTATTGTGCAGTCTGCATGCGTCGGCTGAAACGCCCGCATACTTTCCCAGCCACCTGCATCAGTTCGTCTTTCGAAACTGGGAACTGGCGAATCTGGACCGCATGGCCGAGGTTGTGGGTGCCACGCCGCAAAATATTTCGCGCGTCGGCCGCGCGATGGGTTTGCCCCCGAAGCCAGTGCTCACGCCCGATCAATTGCGCCGTATTTATATAACCGTGATCCGCCAGAACTGGGATGTACTGCCGGAAGAGCAATTGATCAGATTGCTTGGCTGGACCAACGAAAAATATCGCTTCACGCTTAAGGAGGACGACTTCCTCGATCACAAGCTGGGCACAAAACCCAAATGCGAACCGGTCCGATACGAACACGCCGAGGCCGATGCCAGCTGGATCCGCCGCACGCTCGGCAATGATTTCAATGTGAAAGGCGAGCCGGCGTTTGAATTCGTCAAGCGCCTCAGTGCTCCCTCGAAACAACTCGCGCCGCCCGCGCCATCGGCCTTTCATCCGCGCTACATCTACTCGTTCTTCGCTCTCTACGGCGATCCTCTGCTTGAGCCGGAGATCGATCCGTTTCCCGAAGGCTACCTGCAAAAGCTTGCCGCCTCTGGTGTAGATGGCGTGTGGATGCAGTGCGTGCTGAACACCATGGCGCCCTCGAAACAGTTTCCGGAATTTGGAAAGGGCTGGGAGAAACGGCTTGCTACGCTCAACACGCTGGTGCAGCGCGCCGCGCGGCATGGCATCAAAATCTATCTCTATTTGAATGAGCCGCGCTCCATGCCAGTGGAGTTTTTCGCGCACCGCGAAGATCTGAAGGGCGCCTTGCAGGGCGGTTCGCACGCCATGTGCACCAGCCAAAAGCAGGTGCGCGAGTGGATCTCTGACAGCCTCGATCACGTCTTCCGCAATGTCCCCGGCCTTGGCGGTGTCTTCTCCATCACCATGTCTGAGAACCTGACCAACTGTTTTTCCAAAGGCACTGCCAAGACCTGCCCGCGCTGCGGCCAGCGGACCGATGCTGCGGTGGTGGGCGAAGTTCTCGATGCGATTCGCGAGGGTGTGCGGCGTACCAGTAAGGATGCGGAAGTGATCGTGTGGGATTGGGGTTGGCCCGATGCGATGTCGCGCACACTGATTCCCAAACTCGCGCCCGATATGCGGTTCATGAGCGTTAGCGAATGGAGCAAACCCATTGAACGAGGCGGCGTGAAGACGCAGGTTGGCGAATATTCCATCTCTGTTGTCGGCCCCGGTCCGCGCGCCACTGAACACTGGGCATTGGCGCAGGCCGCGGGTTTGAAGACCATGGCCAAGGTGCAGTTCAACAACACGTGGGAGATTTCGGCCGTGCCATTTGTGCCCGCACTGAATCTGGTGGAGCGTCACGCACGCAACCTCAAACAGGCTGGAATCAGCGGCATTCAACTCTCATGGACCCTGGGTGGTTATCCGTCGCCGAATCTTGACCTGGCCCGCCGCATATTCGATGGCGAAGAGAACGCCTTGGCGAAGACCGCCGAAGCGCGTTATGGCAAGCGCGCCGCGCCGCTTGTATTGGAAGCCTGGAAGGGCTTCAGCGACGCCTTCGAGCGATATCCATACAGCGTGGCCATCTATACGATCCCAACGCAGCACGGCCCGGCGAACCTGCTGCGGCTGACTCCCTCTGGCATTCGTGCCACCATGATTCTGTTACCACAGGACGACTACAAAGCGTGGAGCGGCCGGTATCCGCCGTCGACCGTGCAGCGCGAGTTCGCCGGCATGGCCGATGCCTGGGGCAAGGCGCTCGACGTATTCCGCCGCGCAGTGCCTGAATCGAGCGAAGACTTCGCCATCGCCGAGACCTGCTACATCCACTTCCGTAGCGTGGCGAATCAGATTGAGTTCTACATGCTGCGCGACAGCAAAGGTTCACACGACCGCATGCGGCAGATCGCAAGTGAAGAGGAGGCCCTGGCGCGACGCATGTACAAGCTTGCGCGGCGCCATTCCGTGCTGGCTTACGAAGCATCCAATCACTATTATTACCGCCCGCTGGATCTTGCCGAGAAGGTGTTGAACTGCCGGTTCATTGTGGAAAATCTCGTGTCGTCAAAGTAATCGCGGTGTGGATTGTGATAGAGTTATCCCCCATGGGGAAAACTCGTTTCGTTCTCGTTACAGCTGCGCTTCTGTTGGCCGCTTTTACTACGCCCGCAGCTTTGCATGCCCAGGTTCTATACGGCTCAATCAACGGCAATGTGACCGACAAGGCCGGCTTGGCGATGCCAGGCGCCAAAGTGGAAGCTCGTGACATTGGCACCGGATTCGACCGGCAAATGACCACCGACGCCAACGGTGTCTTCCAGTTCAACAACCTTCCGCCGGGCGTGTATAAGCTGACGATCTCGATGGCCGCCTTTGCCACCTCCGTGCAGAACAACATTCAAGTGGAAGCGAATACTGCAAGACGCGTCGACGTGGCGATGGAAGTCTCCCAGGTCAGCACCAGTGTCTCAGTCGATGCCTCCGCCGTGACGTTGCAAGCAGACCGCGTTGAAGTGAACACGCAGATCTCCGACAAAGAAGTGGAGGATCTCCCTTTGACCGGGTCGCGCAATTTCCAGAGCTTGCTCGATCTCGTCCCAGGCGTCACACCGCCCGCTGCTTCGCACTCGGAAGCCGGCAACCCCACCGGCGCACTCGCCACCAATGTGAACGGAGCATCGTACAACAACAACGGCACCCGTATCGACGGCACGGTGAACGGATATCCGTGGCTACCGGAAATCATTGCCTATGTGCCGCCCGCCGAATCGATTCAAGCCGTGAGTGTCTCCACCGGCAACTATGACGCAGAGCAGGGCATGGCCGGCGGCAGTGCAGTGAACGTCACGATGAAGTCCGGTACGAATCAGTTTCACGGCGCGGCGTGGGAGTACAACACGATCAGCAAACTGAATGCCAAGGGCTTCTTCTACCGCGCTGGCCCCAACCTGCCAAAGTTCATCAACAACCAGTTCGGACTCACTTCCGGCGGCCCTATTAAAAAGAACAAGCTATTCTATTTTGCCGATTGGGAACGGACAATGAAGCGTCAGGCCGCGTCTGGAACGCTCTCGGTTCCCCTTGCTGCCATGCGCAAGGGCGACTTCGGCTTCACCACCACGAAAATCTACGATCCGCTCACCGGCGCATCGAATGGCACGGGCCGCACGCAGTTTCCTGGCAATATTATCCCAGCCACACGCCAGAGCTTTGCCGCCCAGACCATGGCCGCGCTCATGCCAGATCCTAACAACGGGACTGGCAGTACGTCGAATTACTTTGGCGTTGGTCATTATTACTTCAACCGCGACAACATTGATGTTAAGATCACTTACAATCCGAATGACAAAACAATGATCTTCGGCCGCTATAGCTTTATCAATTACGACGTCTTCGACCCGCCATCGCTCGGCGCGGCAGGCGGCGGTGCTCTCAACGGCGGCCAACCCGGCCACGCAACTGGGGTTGTTCGCAACTCTGCAATTGGCGGGACCTACACTATCACTCCCACCATCCTTGCCGACGGTAACATTGGCTTCACGCGCCAGGCCATCGCCGGTCGCGATGTGGATATCGACAAGAATTGGGGCACGGATGTCCTGAAAATTCCCGGTACGAATGGTTCTCTTGACTTACAAGGCGGCCAGCCGTACTTCAGTGTCAGCAGTTACACCGCCTTCGGCAACCCGAACGTGTCCAATCCCTTTGTGTTCCGCGACAACCAATACACAACCGCGGGAAACCTGAGCTGGATCAAGCGTTCCCACTCCATCCGCTTTGGCGTCGATTTCGTTGACCAGCAGATCAATCACTTTCAGCCGCAATTGAAGTGGGGACCGCGCGGAGGCTTCGGCTTCACGGGAGGACTCACTACGTTGAGCGGCGGTTCGGCCTCCAACCAGTACAATAGCTGGGCTGATTTCATGCTGGGAATGCCGCAGACAATGGGTAAAGACATTCAGAACATCAACCCCGGCACAGTGCGCGAAAAGTCAGTCGGGCTCTATTTCCGCGATCAATGGCAGGTGCGCCGCAACCTCACCGTAACCTTGGGTGTGCGCTACGAAGACTATCCGCTAGCCCATCGCGATCACATGGGTTTCAATCGCTATGACCCTAACACCAACACGGAGTTACTCGGCGGACTTGGCGGAGTACCGTATGACACCGGCATGGATATCGGCCACGGGAATTTCGCACCGCGTCTTGGTATCGCTTACCGCATCGGTGAGAAAACAGTGATCCGCACCGGCTACGGATTCACGATCGATCCGAATAACTTCCGAACGCTTCGCGATGCCTATCCCGCTGTGATCTCAATGCAGATTACCGGCGCTAACAGCTATAGCGCAGCCGGCAATCTGGTTACAGGGCTTCCGGCCGTAGTAAGTCCGGATCTTTCCAGCGGTAAATTGATTCTGCCTAGCACCCTTGGCACATCGAGCTTCCCGCAGCAGGTTCGAAGAGGCTACATCGAATCGCATAACTTCACGATTCAGCGCGACTTTGGCCACGGTATCAACTTCCAGGCTGGATACGTCGGGACAATGTCGATCCGCCAGTTTGCAGCGATCAACATCAACGCATCCACGCCCAACGGCGGCAACGCCGGCGAGCCGCTGAATATCAAGTGGGGCAATATTTCCACCATCAACATGTCGACGCCTTTCAACTCGTCACGCTACAACTCGCTGCAGTCGCAGGCGGTGAAGCGATTCCGCGGTGCCTCGTCCGTGCGCATGGCTTACACATGGAGCCGAGCTGTCGATTTCAACGACAACTCTGACTCAGGCTTGACTTGGAATTGGGCGCCTATGCTCTATCGCAATAAGGCACTCTCCGGTTACGATCGCACGCATAACTTCAAGTTATACGGCATTTACCAACTGCCTTTTGGCCGTGGCCAGCGTTGGTTTACGCAAGGCATCGTGAACAACTTGCTGGGCGGCTGGCAGATCAATGGCATTATGGCCAAGATAAGCGGCTCGCCGTTCACTGTGGCGTCGTCCGCCACAGCGCTCAATTCGCCGGGGAACGCGCAGACTGCGAATCAGATTCTGCCCGATGTGGAGATCTTCGGTGGCCTGACCCCGTATTTCGATACCAAGGCTTTCAGCGCTCCAACTGGAGCAGGGGTCTTCGGTAACACTGGCCGTAACATCTTGCGCGGGCCCGGCTACTTCAATCTCGATGGCAGCGTGTTCCGCCACTTCCGTATCACGGAGCGCTTCCGGCTGCAGTTCCGCGCCGAGGGTTTCGGCGTGACCAATACGCCGCACTTCTCCAATCCGGCGGCAACGGTTTCGAGCGGAGGCTTTGGCAATATCACCGGATCAAGCGGCCAGCGCCAACTCCGTTTCGCTATGAAGCTGACATACTGAACACAAATGAAGAATGTGTTCCTGGCCGCCGGCTTCTTCGCTGTAGCGTCGATGGCCGGCGCGCAGAATCGCAAGATCCCGCCTCAGGTGTGGATCGCGCCCCCTGGCGTTGAGAACGGGCGCAGTCTGCGTGCGATGTTTGAAAATCCCGATGAGTGGGCGAAGACGCGCTCGGTCATCGATGCTCTCTTCTACACAGACCTGAACTTCACCAAACAATTTAAGGACGAAGAACTGAAAGCGTGGTTCCCCAAGATGCGCGATTGGAATCTGAAACTCGCCATGGAAGTGGGCGCGATTAAAGAGTGGAGCCCCGAAGGCGCGAAGACCTTTCAGAAAGAGAAGCCGATGTGGGAGCGCATTGAGCGGCTCGGCGGAAAGATCTACGCCATCGCCATGGATGAGCCGTTGCTCTGTGCGACCACCAAGCTTGGCAAGTCCGATGAGTTTGCTGTGGAGGAGACCGCCAACTACATCGAGGCCGTGCGTCGCGCTTATCCCGACATTCTCATCGGCGACATCGAGACCTATCCATCCATGCCGCTGGAACGGCACTACTGGTGGATCGAGACGCTGAACAAGCGCCTCGCCGAGCGCAATGTGCGTGGCCTGGATTTCTACCGCCTCGATGTGAACTGGGTGGTGTTCAGCGTGCGCAACGAAGGCAACTGGCAACAGGTTCGCAAGCTGGAACAGTATTGCCGCGCGAGCAATCTGCCGTTCAGCTTGATCTATTGGGCGGCCGGATATCCGGCATTCAAAAATCGGGGCTGGGCCGGCGATGACACCTGGTACAGCGGAATCATGCAGCAGGGCTACGATTACGGGATGGTCGGCGGCCAGCCCGATCAGTACGTGATCGAAAGCTGGGTGGGTGCGCCGTCGAAGGCCGTGCCTGAAACCGGCGAGTTCACCTTCACGCGATCGGTGTTCGATTTCGTGAAGAAGTTTGTACGCTCACCGCCCAAGTGACGGCATCATGTCATCCACCTGCGCAACCAATCGACCGGCACGCCTTTGCCGGGGCGGTGGATTTTCTCTTCTACGCCATCGAACACAGTGAGTCCCAGTCCATTCGACGCCTCGATCAGGAACGGCAACACCTCATTAATTCGGGACCATGTCACTTCTATCACAGCCGCTCTGTGGCCGAAATGATCCCACAGCGGAGCATCGCCCCAGACCCAATCGTCGAACTCATCCTCGGTGACCACACAATGCGAAGGATAGCGCGCAATGAGGCGTCCATAGAGCCGCCGGAAAATCTCAGGTGGCTCGCCAGGCTCCGCTACAATGCGGTCCAACTCTTCCCAGGCCGTCTTATCGTTCTGTGCAATCGGAGGGACGCAGACAACAAACGAGTAGCACGTCTCCCTCATGCAAGCAGCGGTTTCACCACGTTGCCATGCACGTCCGTCAGCTTGAACGCGCGGCCCTGATACTTGAATGTAAGCTTGGTATGATCGATGCCCATGCAGTGCAGAATAGTCGCCTGAATATCGTGGACATGCACCGGATTCTCAGTGATGTTGTACCCGTAGTCGTCCGTTGCGCCATGCACGATGCCCGGCTTCACGCCGCCGCCCGCCATCCACATGGTGAAGCAGCGCGGATGGTGATCGCGGCCATACTCAGTCGCGGTCAATCGGCCCTGGCAATACACAGTGCGTCCGAACTCGCCGCCCCACACAACCAGTGTGTCATCGAGCATGCCGCGATTCTTCAAGTCCTGCACCAGCGCGGCCGCAGGCTGATCTGTCTCTTTGCAGCGCTTCGGCAATCCGGCCACCAGTCCGCCATGATGATCCCAATCTCGATGGAACAGTTGAATGAAGCGTACACCGCGCTCTGCTAGTCGCCGTGCGAGCAAACAATTAGCCGCGAATGTGCCGGGCTTCTTCGCATCGGGTCCGTACATCTCAAACGTCTTTTCCGATTCCTTCGACAGGTCCGTCAACTCCGGCACCGAACTCTGCATGCGAAACGCCATCTCGTACTGGCTAATGCGCGTGGCAATCTCGGGGTCGCCGTAGTCATCGAGCTTCTGCTGATTCAACTCGCCCAGCGCGTCAAGATACTTGCGCCGCATCGTTGAATCCAGGCCCTGCGGATTCGAAAGGTATAGCACCGGGTCGCCCACCGAGCGGAACTTCACGCCCTGATATTTCGTTGGCAAAAAACCGCTGCCCCACAAGCGATCGTAGAGTGGTTGTCCGCCACCGCCCGCGCCTGGCGAGATCATCACCACGAAGCCTGGCAGGTCGCGCGTCTCCGCGCCAAGCCCATAAACAAGCCACGAGCCGATGCTTGGGCGCCCCGCGATCTGCGAGCCGGTCTGCAAAAACGTCACCGCTGGGTCATGATTGATGGCCTCAGTGAAAACAGATTTCACAATGGCGATATCGTTCACCATCTTTGCCGTATGCGGCAGCAGTTCGCTCACCCATGCACCCGATTCGCCGTACTGCTTGAAGCTGAACTTCGATGCGACAACCGGGAACGAGGCCTGCGTCGACGACATGCCCGTAAGCCGCTGGCCGTTGCGGATCGACTCTGGCAACTCGGTGCCGGCGAAGTCGTTCAAGCGCGGCTTGTAGTCGAACAACTCCATCTGCGACGGCCCGCCCGATTGAAACAGATAGATCACGCGCTTGGCTTTCGGCGCGAACGAAGGCATGGCTTCAAGCCCGCCAAAGCGTTCGGCACGCAGTTGCGAAGCCAGCGCGGCCATGCCGATGCCGGTTGTGGCCCGCGAAAAGAAATGGCGTCGTGTAAGATTCATGCGGCTATTCCTTGGTCACCGTTTCATCCAGATTCAGAATCAGGCTGGCGAGTCCTGTGTAAGCTGCCAGTTCCGCCGCGTCGAGCGACTTGTTCACCGCCGACTCACCGTTTGCCAGCAACTTCGCGGCGGCGGATTTGTCGCTGCGAAAACGCGTTTGGAACTCGTCCAGTGTGCGCGTCAACACCTGCTGCTCTTTCGCCCGCGGCGCGCGCGCCAGCGTCAACTTGTAGCCATACGCAATGCGCGAATCGACAGTTGTACCGCCTTCGACGAGCATGCGTTCCGCCAGTTTTCTAGATGCTTCCACGTAGGCCACATCGTTCATCAGGTCCAATGCCTGCAACGGAGTGTTCGTGCGGGACTCGCGGACAATGCACGTTTCGCGCGTGGGCGAATCAAACGTCACCATCGCCGGAGGCGCGATCGTGCGCTTCCAATAACTGTAAATTGTGCGCCGATACAGACCTTCGCCCTTGTCCTGCTTGTACCCGCCACCGCCCGTCAGTTCCTGCCACAACCCTGCCGGTTGATAAGGCTTCACCGAAGGCCCGCCGACTTTCTCTACCAGCAAGCCCGACGCCGCCAGCGCCTGATCTCGAATCATTTCCGCAGCCAGACGAATGCGCGGCCCGCGTGCCAGCAGCCGGTTCTCAGGATCGCGCCGCAACAGTTCCGGCGTCACGCGCGACGATTGCTTGTAGGTCTCGCTCATCACCATGGTCTTCAAGATATGGCGAATATCCCAACCGCTATCCATGAACTCCACGGCCAGCCAATCGAGCAGATCCTGCTGCACTGGCCAGTCGCCTTGCGCCCCGAAATCCTCCACCGTCTTCACCAGGCCTGCGCCAAACAACATCGCCCAATAGCGATTCACTGCCACCCGCGCTGTGAGCGGATTGCCGCGATCAACCAGCCACTTCGCCAGGCCCAAACGATTGGCAGGCCACTCCTGCTTGAAGCCGGGCAAAAACTTGGGAGTTGCCGGACCTACCTTTTCGCCATGCGCATCGTAGGCGCCGCGCTTCAGTATGAACGCATCGCGTGGCTGCGCGCCTTCCACCATCACCATCACGGTTGGAATGCTGTCGCTATACTTGCGGCGTTCCGTGCGCGCATCCAGCATCGCCTTCAATGACTGCTTCGCTTCCGCCGAAGCGGCTGTAGTGAGGAAACAAAAAATCAGCTTGTCCTGTTGCGCCTTCGTGCGTTTCGCTGGGGCCATCGCCGCCAACTCATTCACCGGCTCACGCAAATATACCGTTGCCGATTCTTCGGGTGTCAGAGGACGATTCCAAAGATGCACATCCTCAATCTCGCCACGGAAGCGCAACCCGCCGCCCGCGCCCACCATGAATCCGCCCTTACCGGAAAACGGATAGGTCAGTTCATCGAACTCAACTTTGAATTTGCGCTCAACGCCATCAACGTACATGTGGACGCCCTTGGCCTTGTGATAGCCATCGTAGGTGACCGTCACATGTTGCCACTGGCCCATCTTTACCGGCTCTTCCAGTTCCAGACGCATCGCAATATCGGTGGACCGGCGCGTCAGATGCAGACGCAACTTGCCGCCCTTCAGCAGCAGATAGAATCCTTCGCCTTCCCAATAATCCTCGCCCCGCGCGACGATGGCCCCATCAGGCGACTCCGGTTTGAATCGCGCCGACACGGAGAAAGGCTCCATGTAATTGAACTTTCCCTTGTTGCCTTCGTCCGCTCCCTCTTTGCCTTCGAAGCGATAGCTCTTGCTGCTCTTGAACAGTTCCCCATCGGAGACTGTCCAGTGCAGCGGAGCATCCTTGGAGATCTTCTTTTCCCACGTCCGCTGCGCTTTGCGGATGCCCGGCTGCAACCCCGTCCAGGCATTTTCGGTTGCCTTCACTTTAGCGTCGTGCTCTGCGAGTTTCTTCTCATGCTCCGGCGTCGGCGCCTGGATGAAGGGCTCTTCGTTGCCGAAGTTGTACACCAGGCCGCGCTCGGGAACATTGTTATAGAACGCGAACATCGAATAGAAATCGCGTTGCGTCATCGGGTCATATTTATGGTCGTGGCAGCGTGAACAACCCATCGTCAGACCCAGCCAAACCGTCGAAGTAGTCTCCACGCGATCGGCCACATACTCCACGCGAAACTCCTCTTCCACAATCCCGCCCTCGGCATTGGTTCGATGGTTGCGATGGAAGCCGGTCGCGATCTTCTGTTGCAAGGTAGCGTTGGGCAGCAGGTCGCCGGCGATCTGTTCGATGGTGAATTGATCGAAGCGCATGTTGCGCTGAAACGCGTCCAGCACCCAATCGCGCCAGCGCCACATGCTGCGTTCCCCGTCCGATTGGTAACCGTTGGTGTCCGCGTAGCGCGCCGCTTCAAGCCAGCGGATGGCCATTCGTTCGGCGTAGCGCGGCGATGCCAACAGCCGGTCAACAGCCTGCTCGTACGATTCGGTTTTCAGAAAGCGATCGGCTTCGGCGGGAGTCGGCGGCAGGCCAGTCAGATCCAGAGTTAATCGCCGCAGCAAAGTCGCAGGGTCTGCCGCCACGGAGGGCTTCAAGCCTTCGCGCGCAAGACGCGCACGCACAATTCCATCGATGGATTTTGCAGCCGGGCGAGCAGGTGGAATAAACGACCAATGCGATTGATACTTCGCGCCTTGCTCAATCCAGCGCTTCAGCACGGCAATTTCGCCATCCGTAAGCTTGGGTTGACCTGCGTAAGCAGGCGGCATCCGCAGCGCAGCATTCGAGGTCGTGACCCGATCCAGCAGCACGCTCGCCGCCGGATCGCCAGGCACGATGGCATGCTTGCCGCCGCGCAGTGCAATCGCCGCGCCCTCGGCGGAATCAAAATGCACCGCGGTCTTGCGGGCCCGCGGATCGGGCCCATGACACGTGAAACACTTCTCGGAGAGGATAGGGCGAACGTCGCGATTATATTCAACCGCATCGCCATCGGCGGCGAAAGCAAACTGGGCTATGACCGGAAAAGCTAACAGAAAAATTCGCACGGACCCTCGCTCCCTCAGATTTACGAACTTGGCTTGAAGTACAACACCATGCCAGCGCCAGCCGCGGCCAGCGCCATGCCGACCCACAGCAGCGGATTCACGTCAGCCTTGGGCGGATGTTCATACATGGAATATAAAACGTTAACGACCGGTGCCCCGCCAAATACAATCGGCATGACGTAAATCGGTGAACCTCCATTGCGGAATGCCCAAATGACGCAGATGGCGCCCATTGCTCCGAGTGCGCCGCCGATGATGGAAGCGATGACGCCGCCGGAGTTGAAGTTGCCGAGACCTCCCGATGCAACCATGGTGACACCCGGCACCAAAACGGCCATCAGGAAGTAGGCGAATCCTACACAAAGCAGCGCGCGCAGCGGACTGCCCAACTGCACCTGTCCTTTATGCATCATTGGGCCGTAGAGGCCCCACGAAAGCGCCGCGCCCGCGGCGAACATTACCCATACCATTGACTTCTTTTTCTCCTTATTGGCCATGTGAATCCTTGTGCAAACGTATTATTCGATTGTACTGCCTTGCGGCTTCAGAAGTTGCCTTACCTGTTCGGCAATCGCATCGGCGTAGGCTGCTCGATGCCTGGAGAATAATTCGGCGGCGCGCACTTTGCCGGGCGGCGACTTCACTAGTTCGGCGTAAACTTCGATCGCGGCTCGCGGATCGGAGGGATGGGCGACGAATTCATCCAGCCGCCAGAGCCCGGCTGTATAGTTCTCAGCGATGCACCTGCGCAGCCAGATTGCGGTGATGGGCATGCTTGCCGACTGGCTGAAGTGAAACTCTCTGTCGGCCCGCGCCAGTTCGTTCGCCGAAAGCATGGAAACAAACTGCACCCATTCTGGTGCTGTCCATTCTTCCGTGTGGATCGCGCTGCGCCGGATCCAGTCAGCCTTGTCGCTTGCGATGTGCAACATCGGATCTGCTGTCGGAGTGGCCGCAGACGCAGGCAGGCCCGCGTTATCGAGCCACTCCGCTTGCGGATGCAGCCCGGCGAATTTCATATACCCCACGGCCTCGGTCGACGCGATGCTCTCATACGCGAAACGGGCGAAGTAGCGGCGCAGGAATTCGTCCATCATTGTGCGTCCATCCTTGGCTTCCAGCGTGCGCAGAAACAGCGCACCTTTCTGATAAGGAATGGGTCCAAGCAGTGCAGCCGGATCGAGGCCCTCCGATACAGGATTCAGAATCTGTTGCTCAGTCTTCAGCCTGCTCAGCCCCTCATTGAGATTGATCCAACCGGTCCACGTATCGACATCGGCGCGATGCTTGCCATAAACAATCTCTTCGATACGCGTGGTGAGATACGACGTGATGCCCTCACTGATCCAGATGTCGCTCCACGTGGCATTCGTGACCAGATTGCCAGACCACGAGTGCGCCAGTTCATGCGCGACGGTCCCCATCGCGCTCTTGTCGCCGGCCAGTGCAGAGGCGGCCAGAAACGTGAGCCGCGGATTTTCCATACCTCCATACAGAGCGCCCGGAGGCAACAGCAACATATCGTAGCGCTCCCAGCGATAGGGGCCGAGAATGCGCTGCGCCGCTTCGAGCAATCGCTCTGCATCCTCAAATTCGTGCCACGCTCTTTCAATCACGGCGGGATCGCCATACACGCCGGTGTGCGTGCCCAACGGCCGGAAGGCCAGGTCGCCCACCGCCAGCGCGAGCCCGTGCGGCGGAATCGGCTGGCGCATTTCGAAATGAAACTCGCCAGTTCGTTCTGCCGTCGGAGTGTTCTCTGCGCTCATTACTGCAAGCATGTCCGCAGGCGTGTGGATGTTGGCCGAATACGTGAACTTTACTTGTGGCGAATCCTGCAGCGGAACCCACGTGCGAGCCAGGATAGCCCAACTCTGCGTGTAGAAAAAAGGAAACCGGCGGCCTGCAGTTTGTTCCGCAGTCAGCCAGTTGAGGCCGTGCGCTGCGGCCGTCGTCTCATAATGGATTCGCACCCGGTTTGCGCCAGGCGGAAGAGCAACCTTGAGCGGTGCGCCGAGAATCGCATCCGGCTTGCCAATATGGAACCCGGCCGCCCGGTAATTGCCGCCAACAGATGCCGCTTCGGCGGCGTGAATGTCGAGCCCATTCGTATCCAGCACCAGTTCCTTCGCCGGCGTTTGCATCGCCAGCAAAAGTTCAGCAACTCCGGAAACAGTTTTGCTTTCAAAGGAAACGCGCAAATCAAGCGCGATATGTGTTACACGCACTTGATCGAAATTGGCGTAAGAATGATGATCGGTTGTTCCGGCAAGTGCCGCGAAAGAGGCAAATAACTGTAGTATCCCGAAGAGCCGCACTTAGGCCCTATTATTAGCCCACGGGAGCGTCGATAAGCAAGCCATGGTAAAACAAAGAATGTAATTCTCTCGCTATTGCGTTCGATTCACTGGGCCAATTCAAATATCACGGCCCGAATCCATGTTGAAATATTAAAAATCGCGACCATGGATCCTATAATCATATCTTCGTCCCAGCGGCGCTTATTCAGAGGACGCCCGCTTCCGGGCATACTTTCAGCACCGCCAATGACCGATTGGCTAATTGAGTGCTGACTTTCTGCTTGCCGCCGATCAGAATGGCCTCGACTGGAGACTGCTCCCCAACATAGCGGTCGTGGAAAGCAGCGGCGGCAAGAATTTCAGAAACAATAACGGGTTGGGTTGGGATAACTGCAACCATAGCTTTCCCGCCGTGCGCGATGGGATCCACCACGTCGCGCGCCAGCTATCCCAATCCCCGGTTTTAGAGGCACAAAACATCAGATCGCATGCTCCGCGAATACAATCGCGTGGGCGATTACCGATCGCGCGTAAAGCGGCTCATGCGCAACCTTACCTCTGATGTTCTAGACAAGCGCCGCGGCGTTAGTCCAGTATCCGAATGCCGATGACAAGGCCACCAAATACCAGGACAGATACAACGGCAATGGCGGCCCAATGCATCATTCTCTCTTTGGTAGTGACTTCTTCCTGATCGTCGTGCTTGATCCGGTCTTCCAGGCTATCAAACATAAAGGACCTCCTGATTGATGAAGCCGAACGCGGTTACTAAGCCGCGCGAGATAATTTCTAAGCTGCCTGATTGTATACCCGGTTTGAAAAAAAAGAAAGGGGGAAGTTTTGGCCTACGCCAGACCCATCCGTTCCAGCTTGCGGTATAGCGTTTTGCGCTCAATCCCCAGGATCTTCGCCGCATGGCTCTTGTTGCCATTGGTCGCCGCCAGCACACGCCTGATTTGGTCGGCTTCAGTATCGGCCAGTGAGTCGCTGCCGTTGTCGCGCGGCTCCATCGCCACAATTGCCTCGCGCACAGCGGCCTCGTCAATCCGGCCCTGCGGCGCAAGAATCGTCATGCGCTCCATCATGTGCTGTAACTGGCGGACATTGCCCGGCCAGGCGTACGTCTCCAGCGTCTTCATGCCGCTTTCGGTAAGCCGCCCCGACATGTTGTAGCGATCGTTGTAGCGATTTAAGAACGTGTGCGCCAGCAGTGGAACATCCCCATGGCGTTCGCGCAGCGGCGGCAGTTGGATGCGGATCACATTGATCCGGTACCAAAGATCCTCGCGGAACTTTTTCTCATCCACCATCTTCTGCATATCACGATTAGTCGCCAGCACCACGCGCACGTCGATCACCTTCGAGCGCGAAGCACCCACCGGCCGGATCTCGCGTTGTTGCAAAAAGCGCAGCAGCGTCAACTGGAAGCTCAAATCCGTCTCGCCGATCTCATCCAGAAAAACGGTGCCGGTATTCGCTGATTCAAACACACCAACACGGTCGCGATCAGCGCCCGTGAACGCGCCCTTCACCACGCCGAACAGTTCGCTTTCCAGCAGCGTGGGTGCGATCGCGCCGCAATCCACTGCCACAAACGGCTTCTCCGAGCGGCGCGAATTATTGTGGATCATCCGCGCGATCAGCTCTTTTCCCGTGCCGGTTTCGCCTTCGATCAGCACCGTCGCATCGGTCGGCGCCGACAGCGACAGGTTCTTGTAAATCTCAATCATGGGCGCCGAACTTCCGATCATCTCGCTCGTCGGCAGGTCTTCCACCACGTCTTCTTTTTCTTCTTCGCCTTCGAAGGTGGCCTGCGCGCGGCGGATCACGTCGAACATCTGATCCATATCGAACGGCTTTGCCAGATAGTCGAACGCACCGCCGCGAGTCGCCGCCATCACGGTTTCCATGGTGCCTCGGCCGGTCATCAAAATCACCTGGCATTTCGGATTGCCCTTCCTCGCCGCGTTCAACACATCCAGCCCCGTCCGCTCGTCCAGATAGATATCTGAAATGACGATCGGGTACTGGCTGCCTTCCAGTCGCGAGATCGCTTCGCGCGTCGAGCCCACCGCGTCCACATCGAAACCTTCGCATTCCAGCGCGGTAACGATCGTCATGCGGACCGAATTGTCATCTTCTACTACGAGGAGGCGCTGCACGTTTCTTTCTCCGCTACGGGCAAAATCATCGTAAAACACGAGCCGCGTCCCGGCTCGCTGGTAACTTCCATTTTCCCACCATGGAAGGTCACAATCTGGTGCACAATGGAAAGGCCGATGCCCGTGCCGGCTTCTCCAGATGCCTCCGCCTTCTTCGTGCGATAGAACTTGGTGAAGATGTTGCGCAGCTCTTTTTCGTCCATCCCCATCCCCTGATCCTTAACTGATAGACGCAACTCCCCATCCGTTTGGACGGCTTGCACCTGCACTTTGGTTTCAGCCGGCGAGTATTTAACTGCGTTCGTCAACAGGTTGTACACCGCATACTCCATCAGTTCGCGATCGCCCACCATCGTGGAATCGGCTAGTTCTCCCACTTCCACCTGCATGCTCTTGCGCTCGGCGATTGGCGCCGCCCGGTCGATGCAGGCCTGAATCATTTGCTGCGTACCGAACGGCTCTTTCTTCAAATCCATCTGGCCGTCGCTAAGACGTTCCACATCCAAAAACGTTTGGATCATGCGCGCCAGCCGCTTCGATTCGGAGTTGATCATCTGCGCCATCTGCTTGCGCTTTTCTTCGCTAAGGTTGTAGCGGCCCATCAATTCGCTGGAGCCTTGAATGGCTGTGAGCGGTGAGCGCATTTCGTGCGTCACGAAGTGAATCGCCTGCTGGTAGCGAGCCTTCTCCCCTTCGCTCTGCTTCAATTGCCTCCGCACGAAAAAGTATTGGTACGATGCGCATCCCGAAACAGACAGCCATGCCGACAGCACCGGCGCGACATAAGCGAAGACCACGCCATTCAGAAAAAACAGGTGCGGCAAAAAGTGCGCGCTCACCACCACGGCTCCGCCCATCAGATATGCCGGAACCCCTGTGCGCAAGGTGAAGATCACAGTTACAAATGCCACGATGGCGAAGCACATCACGAACACCAGGCTTGGGCTCGCATCCAATAGAAACTTGCCCTGCGATAACGTTTCGAAGGCCTGCGCATGAATCTCCACCCCCGGCATCTGCGTCTTCGTAGAGAACGGGGTCATCATCTTATCGCTGGTTGACTGCGCGGTCGCGCCGATAAACACTACTTTGTCTTTGAAGCGTGCCGCTTCATCCGGATGTTCCAACAACCGCTTCAGCGTCACACGCGGAATGCGCGATACCTGTTCCTCACCTGGCTCCGGCGGTAGAAATCGAATGCGCATGCGCCAGCCTTTATCGATCTCCTTGTTGCGGTCGCGCACAAAAGGAATCGTTAGCGGCCCCAATTCCAAATGATCCCCCAGATATTCCGTCAACTCCTCTTTCCCACGGCTCTGCCGGAAGGCCTCAAATGACAGCGCCCACAACCTCTTCTTTCCAAATTCCGCTTCGAGCGGAATGAAACGGCACATGCCGTCGGACTTGTCGGGAATAATATGCACGTGCCCGATGGCCTTGGCGTGGCGTGCAAATTCTTCGATCGGCGGTTCCCAGCCTTCGGTTACCAGCTCGCTGTCCAACACGACGTTCGGCGCGGCCGCCAAGGCCTCGGCCAGCCGCTGATTCTCTTCCGGGAAGTCACCTTTGTCGGCTAGGATTACGTCAATCGCAATCGCCTTGGGATGCATCGGAGTGATCAGCTTGATGGCCTTCGCCATCGCGCCACGCAAGCGCCCCACGCTGCCGATGTAGCTATACGATGCATCGTCAATCGCCAGGATGATCGATTGCGGCTGCCACGGATCGGGCTGATGCAGGCGCGCCATGAAGTCGGTTGCGTAGTTGTCCACGCCCTGGCCGATGGCAGTGAGGCCAATCGTGAAGGCAATCAACAATGCGGCAAACGCTGTCGCGATATAACCCCAAGCCTGCTTGTTCTTGAACATCTGTTACTTGTTCGCCAGCGCGCGCTCAATCTCCTTCACATCGCGCGGCAGTGCACCGCTCAACAGTTTTCCGCCCTTTTCCGTCACCAATACCATATCTTCTATACGTACGCCGATGCCCTCTTCTGGAATATAAATGCCAGGCTCGATGGTGACCACCGCGCCTTCCACCAACGGCAGGTCCGACGATTGCGGGTCATGCACGTCGAGTCCCACGTGATGCCCAAGCCCGTGTGTAAAATACTTGCCCAGCGATTCGCCATGCAGATCCTTGCCGTGTGTGTTGATGTACGCATAAGCGACGGCGTACAAGCTGCCCGCATCGGACTTGCTGAACGTGATGCCCGGTTTTACCGCCGCAATCGCCGCCTTCTGTGCGCCCAACACAATTTCGTAAATCTCCTTTTGCCGCGCCGTGAACTTTCCGTTAATCGGCACCGTGCGCGTGACGTCCGCTGCATATCCTGAGCACTCCGCGCCTACGTCCATCAATAGCACCTCGCCGGCATCCATGCGCCGCGTGTTCTTGAAATAGTGCAGGATGGTCGAGTTCTTTCCTGATCCGACAATCGGCGGATAGGCGCTGCGTTCGCAGCCTGCTTCGTGATACGCAGCCGTCATCGTATTGGCAACCTGGTATTCAACAAGGCCGCCCTGCATGCGTTTCCAAGCGGCGCGGTGCGCATCCAGCGTGATATCGATCGACCTTTGCAGCAACGCCAGTTCCGTTTTCGATTTTACCGCGCGCAGTTTCGCAATCATGGGTGTGGCATCGCCGAATTTTCTCATCGCAAGCATCGCATGCAGCTTCTCGGCGCGCGGGTGCGATTCTAAAGTGACGACGCGCTGCGAGCTTTCCAGCAGCTTGAACAACTGCGTTTCAAACGCCTCGACGGCGGCCACCTTGCTGAAGCCCGTGAGTTCGGCGAGCCCTGCATCGCCCGGAGCAGACATCCGGCCAGAGAAGTTTTCTCTGCGTTCATTGCGCGCAGGCAACAGCAACTGTTCCGTCTTGGCATCCATCAATAAGATGGCGCCGGGCTCATTCCATCCCGTTAAATAGCGGAAATTCGGCTCCTGAAAAAAGCCGTCGCGCGTGTCACCCAGCCCGTCGTCGGTCTCACCGAAGAGCACCAGCACCGCGCCGTCCAACGACTTGCGCAACTGTTCCCTGCGATCCTTATATTCAGACAGCGGAATGGTCTGCGCAGATAACGACACTGCGACCAATGCGGTTGCAAACCGGAAAATCGTCATTTCTCTAAGTATAGTAGGGCGGGCTTCAGCCTGCGCGGAGCTTTAGCTCCGCTCTTGAGGAACGAAGACGACGCAGAAAAAGCAGGGCTCAATGCCTTGATTTGCGAGGATATATTTGAAGCAAGTGATTCGCCCAAACCGGCGTTAAGGCCGCACGATAGTTCCATCCAACCGCCGGTCATTCCCGCGCCCATCCCCAGGCCCCTTATAAGGAAACTTCGCCGCCACCTTCTCATCAATATCAATACCCAATCCCGGTTTGTCATTCGAATACAGATACCCCCCGCGGATCTCCGGCGCACCCGGGAAAACATCGCGAGTCGTTGCCGCGAAACGATTCTCTTCCTGAATGCCGAAATTGTAAGCAGCCAAATCCAGATGCATGTTCACCGCATGTCCGATCGGCGAAACATTACCCGGACCATGCCAAGCCGTGCGCACATTGAAGAACTCGCAGCAGGCCGCGATCTTCCGCGCAATGGTCAATCCACCGATGGCCGAAATGTGGATGCGGATAAAATCGATCAGCCGCTCCGTCACCAACGGCAACCACTCATTGCGATTCACAAACAACTCACCCATCGCCAAAGCAGTGGTCGATTGCTGCCGCATGATCTTAAACCACGCCACATCTTCCGGCGCCAACGCGTCCTCCAAAAAGAACAACCGGTAGGGCTCCACGGCCTTGGCCAGTTGCAGCGCCTGCGTTGGAGGCACGCGTTCATGCACGTCGTGTATGAACTCAAGATCGAAGCCGAACTTCGCTCGCAATTGATCGAACATCTTCACTGTGTTGTTGACGTACGGCGTCGGCTCGAATACAGGCGAGGGCGCGACGTTGGTCGGCCGCTGCTTTAGCACCTCCGGCGCCGTAGGATTGCTGACTCCATAACCGGAAAATCCCGGCACCGCCAACTGCACGCGGATGTGCCGGTAGCCCTCTTCGCGCGCCTTCGAAACCTGCTCAGCCAGGGCAGGGAAGTCGCGCCCGTTGGTGTGAGTGTACAGAGGCACGGCCGCTCGCACCTTGCCACCCAGTAACTGATAAACCGGCGCTCCGCAGCGTTTGCCCAGAATGTCCCACAGCGCACCATCCACTCCGCTCAACGCGTTGTTTAGCGTGACACCGCTGCGAAAGTACGACGACACATAGGCCGACTGCCAGATGTCCTCAATGTCATTGCAGTTCTTGCCAATCAGGAACGGCTTCAAATACTGGTCGATCGCCGCGGCCACTGCCAGCGGCCGTTCTCGGTGCGTCGCGCAGCCCACGCCGTATAGACCGGGCTCTGACGTCATTACCTTCACCACCACCAGATGATCCCCACCCGGCTGCGTCAGAATCGTCTTCACATCGGTGATCTTTAGCGGCGGCATGCCGCGCTGGGCCGTGGTCTGCGCTGCGGCCATCGGTGCCATCGCCCCTGCGGCAAGTGATTTGAACAGGTCTCTGCGTTCCACTTGGAACTCCTTCCATTTATCAATAGCAGTCTATCAAGCGCGGTCCGCGCGGAACGACGATGCCCACGCGATACGCCAAAGGGTAGCACGCGATCATCGCATCGGCATCGGCTTCCGGCAGCGAAACCAGCAACCCGCCCGATGTCTGCGGGTCATACAGCAGACTCTCCACTTCTTTAGCCACGCTTTCATGAACTCCCACATGGCAGCTCACAAAATCCCGGTTGTTATTCAACCCGCCAGGAATCGCGCCTTGCTTTGCGTACTCCAGCGCACCCGGCAGAAACTGCAGTTGCGAGGTGTCAATCCGCAACGTCACATCGCTGGCCGCGGCCATCTCACGCGCGTGGCCCAGAAATCCGAAGCCCGTCACGTCGGTGCAGGCATGCGCTACGCCAGCGAGCATCGCCTCGCACGCCGCGCGGTTCAGGGTCAACATCGATTCGATCGATGCGGACACATGCTCCTCTGCCGCGATGCCGCGCTTCAACGCCGTCGAAATCACGCCCGTACCCAACCGCTTGGTAAACACCAATGCATCCCCCACCCGCGCGCCGGCATTGGCCAGCACGCGATCCGGATGCACGATGCCGGTCACCGCATACCCGAACTTCGGTTCGTCATCGGTCACGCTATGGCCACCCAGAATCACGCACCCCGCTTCGATCATCTTCGCCGCCCCGCCGCGCAGAATCTGTTGAAGGTCGTCGAGATCGCCTTTTGCAGGCCACGCCAGAATCGAAAGCGATGTCAGCGGCTTGCCGCCCATCGCATACACATCGCTCAACGCATTCGCTGCGGCGATGGCCCCGAACGTGAACGGATCGTCCACAATCGGCGTGAAGAAATCCACGGTCTGCACCAGGGCACACTCCGGCGACAGCTTGTACACGCCGGCATCGTCGGACGTCTCAAACCCTACCAGAACATTCGCGTCAATCACTCGCGGCAGACCCGCAAGCACCTGGTCCAAAACCTTTGGACTAAGCTTGCTCGCTCAACCGGCGGCTTTGACGTGGGCAGTTAGCTTTTTATCGGACACTGGCTCTATTCTATCGTCCGCAGATGCCGCCACACCAAACCGATGGGCAGGCCGACGATATTGAAATAGCAGCCTTCGATGCGGTCAATGTATTTCGACGCCAATCCCTGGATGCCGTACGCGCCGGCCTTATCCATGGGCTGGCCCGATGCGGCGTAGGCCGCAATCTCTTCCGCGCTTAATGAACTGAAGTGCACCAGCGTAGTCTCGGCGTCGACGATTTCCCCTCCGGCATGTCGCAGGCAGATGCCGGTAATCACGGTGTGCGGCCGCCCGGACAACAATCCGATCATGCGCCGCGCGTCCGCTTCGTCTTCCGGCTTGGCGAGAATTTCGCCGTCCACAACCACCGTAGTGTCTGCCCCCAGAACGATTTCACCCATATTTATCGGCACTGCGAAGGCTTTCTTGCGCGCCAGCCTGCAAACGTAATCGCGCGGACATTCCATGCCAACCACGGACTCATCCACGTCCGCCACGCGCACTTCGAACTCAAATCCGGCGTTGGTGAGAATCTCTTTTCTCCTTGGAGATTGTGAAGCCAATATCAACATCTCTCCATGATGCTACACTGCGAGTTATAATGACGTTCGACTGCCGCGTTGTGCATTACGAGTATGCGGCTATGACACCGATCTATTTTCCGCCTGGAAAGGCTGGAAATATGCTTCGCGGGGCATTTGGAATGCTGCCCGACGTGGCCGGCATTTTCAGGCCTCCCCCTGCCGAGCCTAGCGGGTTCAAGGACCCCCCTCGTCCCTTTTCTTTCCGTGCGGCCCATCTGGAATCCAGGCGCTTCGAACCCGGGGAGAAATTCGCTTTCAATGTGCATCTGTTCGACAAGCACATTCCCGCGGAGATCTTTGGCAAGATCTGGAACGACCGGGCGAATCTGACGGCAATAGATGAATCCGCGAGGAGTGTGGACTTTACTCCGGTCCCGGCATCTGTGATGTCGGTTAAATTCCTGACCCCCACTGAACTCAAACCTGCGGGCTCCGCCGAATTCAACGTACTCTTTGCCCGCTCCCGCGATCGCGTCAGCACCCTTAGCTCAATCTATGGCCCAGGCCCGCTGCCCATCGATTTCAGAAGAATGGGCGAACAGGCCGAGCAAATACGCATGGTTCATAGCGATCTGCGCTATCAGGACTTTGAGCGCCACTCTTCCCGCACAGGTCAGACCCACCCGCTGGGTGGCTTCACTGGTGAGGTCCAATATACAGGCGACCTATCGGAATTCGTCCCCTATCTGCGTGCCGCTGAACTGACTGGCGTCGGCCGCCACACCGTTTGGGGCAAAGGCGTTATCTCGATTGCGATATCCTGAATGAAACAGTGCATAACCCCATTATTGTTGCCCTCGACCTCGAAAGCGCCGCTGAAGCCCGCGCTCTAGTCAACACCCTTGGTGATTCGGTCTCGTTCTACAAAGTCGGTTTGGAACTCTACGCCTCTGCCGGAATGGATTACGTGCGTGAACTGACGGCTGAAGGCAAGGATGTGTTCCTCGACTTGAAACTCTACGATATCGGCGAGACAGTGAAGCGCGCCGTCCGCCAGATCGCAAAGAGCGGTGTTCGGTTCCTCACCATCCACACACCGGTTTCTGTCATGCGCGCCGCTGTCGAAGGCCGTGCCGATTCCAAGCTCGAATTACTTGGTGTAACCGTGCTCACTAACTTCGATCAAAGCGACCTTGCCGACCGCGGCTGCATGACGCCTATACCTGAAGTTGTCGCCGATCGCGTAACTAAAGCCGTGGCCTCGGGTTTGAACGGAATAGTGTGTTCACCGCTTGAAGCCGCCATGGTCCGCCGCACCGCCGGGCCGAATGCGATTATCGTGACGCCCGGAGTTCGCAGTGCCGGAGCCGGGCACGGTGATCAAAAGCGTGTGGCTACTCCCGCCGACGCGATTCGCGACGGCGCCAACTATCTGGTTATCGGACGTCAAATCACCCGCGCGGCTGACCCAGCCTCGGAAGCACGAAGAATACTGGAAGAAATCAAATGAGAATACTTGCCCTCTGTCTGCTAAGCCTCAGCGCCGTGTTTGCGCAATCATCCACAGCTTTGAACGGCACCGTTACTGACCCAACTGGCGGTGTGATTCCCGGTGTGAAAGTGACACTAACCAGCCCTGCCACAGGCTTCAAACGTGAAGTGGTTTCCGATGCCTCCGGCCGGTATCTGTTCGCGACTCTGGCTCCAGGCAAGTTCGAGCTGACCGCCAAGGCGAAAGGTTTTCGCGATGTGAAAGTCGACTCCATCCAGTTGCTGGTGAACACGCCTGCCACCATCAACCTCTCCTTTGAAACCATCGGCACTGTGACGGAAGCGGTATCGGTCAGCGCGGAGTCAACGCAGATCAATTCCACTGACGCTTCGCTTGGCAACGCCATCGGCACCAACATCAATCAACTGCCGCTGCTGAGCCGCAACATCGCCGGCCTGCTTGCGACGCAGCCCGGAGTTACATTCATCGACGGTGAATCCGGCGATGACCGCGATGGCGCCGTTAATGGCGGCCGCAGCGATCAGGGCAACGTCATGCTCGATGGCGTCGACGTGAACGACAATCAAAACCGTTGGGCCTTCACCACCGTGCTGCGCGTAACGCCCGACTCCGTGCAGGAGTTCAAAGTGATCACCGCCAACGGCGGCGCCGAACAGGGCAAGAGCTCCGGCGCACAAACTTCGATTGTCACCAAGAGCGGCACCAACGAAGTTCATGGCGCGCTTTACGAATACCACCGCAACACCATCACTTCAGCCAACGACTTTTTCAACAACGCCAGCGGTGTGCCGCGCGATCAGCTAATCCGCAACCAATTCGGTGTGGCTATCGGCGGTCCCATCAAGAAGAACAAGATGTTCTTCTTCGCCAACTGGGAGGGCCGCCGCGATGCCTCGCAGACCAATCAGATTCGGCTCGTGCCCACGGCCACCTTGCGTCAGGGCATTGTGCAATATGTGCGCACGGATGGCTCTGTCGGCTCCTTGAGTCCCACGGATCTGAAAACCAAAGTGGACCCATTGCAGATCGGGCCCAACGCCGCCGCGCTACAACTTTTCCAATCCTATCCGCTGCCCAACGATCTCAGTGCGGGTGACGGGCTCAACATGGCCGGCTATCTGTTCGGCGCTCCCCTCCACCGCCGAGAAAACACCTACATCACCAAGCTCGACTACACCTTCGACAAATCCTCGAAGCACACGATCTTCTTCCGCGGGAACCTGCAGAACGATAACGAGAATGGCGCGCAGCAATTTCCTGGCGACCAGCCTGCTACGGTCAACCTGAACAACAGCAAAGGCTTCGCAATTGGTTATACGGCCCTTTTCAGCAATACTCTGATCGGCAACACCCGCTACGGGCTGACCCGGCAGGGCCTGGAAAACACCGGCGCCTCCAGCACTGGCGGCGTGAGCTTCCGTGGTATTGATGACCGCCACGCGCTTACCTACGACTATGCGCGCATCACGCCAGTGAATCATATTTCGCAGGATTTCAACTACAACAAAGGCGCGCATCAAATCACTTTTGGCGGCGTCTACCGCAGCGTTCACAATTTCCGCACCAACTACGGGAACTCCTATCCACAGGCCACCACCAATGCCAGCTGGTTCGCCGATACAGGCTCCAGTTTGCGTAACAACGTGCCCGACCTGGCACGAACCTTCCGCACCGCATTTTATGATGCAACCACGGCGGTGCTTGGCATGATCGGCCAGGCGACCGCGGCCTATAACTACGACATTCAGGGCAACGTGCTCCCCATCGGCGCGCCCATCCGCCGCCAGTTTAATGCCAACGAGTATGAGATGTACGCGCAGGATAGCTGGAAGCTCACCAAGACCCTCAACTTCACATTCGGCCTTCGCTGGAATCTCTTCCCGCCGATTCACGAAGCCAACGGCAATCAAACTTCTCCCAACATCGTGCTGGGTGACTGGTTTACCAAACGCGCTGACCTTGCTTCGCAAGGCTTGAGCCAAACCGGCGCTGGGCTCATCACGTATCTGGCGGGCAGCGATCCGAATGCCAAGCCGCTTTACAACTTCAACAAGAAAGATTTCTCTCCTCGGCTGGGCGTTGCCTGGTCTCCTTCTCCCACCTCGGGCTT
This sequence comes from uncultured Acidobacteriia bacterium, assembly GCA_903881085.1. Lineage (GTDB taxonomy): Bacteria > Acidobacteriota > Terriglobia > Bryobacterales > Bryobacteraceae > CAIRSA01. The sequence goes on along the minus strand of CAIRSA010000336.1, from coordinate 2,147 downwards.
TTGGAAGAAGGTAATGGGTTCCGCCGGGCAGACCTCAATCCGCGGCGGCTTCGGCATGTTCTATGACATCTTCGGCCAAGGCATTGTCCGCCTCTACGATTCGAACGCATTCGGCCTTTCCACGCAGATCACCAACCCTTCCGCTGTCCTCACGGAAAGCACGGCGCCCCGTTTCACCGGTATCTACAATCTGCCCACCTCATTGTTAGCGCCTGCTCCCAAAGGCGGTTTCCCGTCGACCTACCCAAACAATTTCGAAATCACCAACGGGCTCGACAGCAACATTCAAGCACCTTATACGCTGAACAGCAATGTCAGCGTTGCGCGCGAATTCTCCGGCGGAGTGTTCGTCCAAGTCGCCTATGTCGGCCGCTATTCGCGCCGCTCGCTGATTCAGGAAGATGTGGCTATCCCCACAAATTTGAAGGACCCCACTAGCGGCATGACCTACTTTCAGGCAGCCCAGGCCTTTGTCCCATACATTGACAGTAAGGCGGCCACGGCCAGCGTGCCCAAGATTCCCTTCTGGGAAAACATGTTCCCTGGCCTCGCCACGGCTCGCCTCACTGCAACGCAAGCCGCCTTCCAGGTATATAACTCCAATGCGCCAGACTACATCACTGCGCTCTATGCGCTTGATGTGACCTGCAAGCCAGGCTGCGGCAAATTGGGCAAGTATTCGATGTTCAACCCCCAATATTCGTATCTCTCCACCTGGCGTTCACAGGGCCGCGGCAACTACAACTCATTGCAGGCAACGATTCGCAAGAAATTCAAGAACGGCGATTTCGCCGATTTGAATTACACCTACGGCAAGTCGCTTGACTTACGCTCGACGACAGAGCGCAACGATAACGGCAACAGCGTCACGAATCCTTGGTTCCCCAATCAGATGTGGGCTCTTTCCGATTACGACAACACCCACATGTTCAATGCCACCTACACCTATAACATTCCTTTCGCGAAAAAGCTGAGAGGCTTTGCGAAAGCAGCATTCGATGGCTGGCAACTCTCCGGCCTGTTCAAGAACACGTCGGGCTTCCCCGTGGCGGTGGGCAACGGTGCCAACTGGCCGACCAACTGGAACCTCTCCGGCTGGGCTACGCAGATCGGTCCGCGTCCCGCGCCACAGACCACTAAAAATGCTCCTTCGCCGGTGCCCGGCGGGTCCGGCGGCGCGAACATCTTCGCCAAGCCTGCAGCTGCTTTGGCCGCATATGATTACACCGTACCCGGCGAAACCGGCCAGCGCAACGGCGTGCGCGGCGACGGAATCTTCAGCATCGATGCCAGCCTCGCCAAGCGCTTCCAAATCCCGCGTTTTGAAAAGCAGGCCGTGCAGTTCCGCTGGGAGACGTTCAACCTCACGAACTCCGTGCGCTTCGATCCGGCCTATGCGAACATCGATCTCGGCAACTCCAGTAACTTTGGCAAGTACACCCAGGCATTCGGCTCGCCGCGCGTCATGCAATTCGCTCTGCGGTACGAGTTTTAGGTATGGCGCAGAACAATGAAAATGAGGAGTTTGAGCTTTCCGCGGATGTGCCGGCAGCTATGCCAAGGACTCTCGATGAGCAGGCCCTGATCAGCTTCATGGAGTTGAATATCTGGCCCGGAGTACCGCAATCCGCATCGCGCCGTTGGTCTAAAGAGGAAGAAGAGGGGGCACTGGGGTATGGGCAATTCGGAGAGGCGTGTTAAGCTGAATTGCGAATTATGCTTAACGAATAAGGATATCGTGGAGCCAATTCAGGAGGTGCAGCGCCTGCTACCCTCCTTGTCTCGCGGCGAGAAGGCGCAGGTTCTCAAATGGGTTGTACAGGAACTCGGCGACGACTTCCCTGGGATAGACTTCGACCCGCGAATCTGTGGCGGAGACCCGTGCATCGCCCGGACGCGCATTCCCGTATGGCTTCTGGAGCGCTATAGGCGGCTTGGAGTAACCGAGCGCGATCTGCTCGACTCCTATCCTTCGCTCCGTGCCGAAGACTTGGCGAATGCCTGGGCTTATGCCGGAATCCATTCCGCGGACATCGAGGACCAAATTCGCGCGAATGATATAGAGCAGTCGACGGCACATTCGGATGGGTGGCGAGACTGCGCAAACTGGGGACTGCCTACATGATTCCGGCGTCTTTTGCCGGAAT
>CAIRSA010000335.1 GCA_903881085.1 uncultured Acidobacteriia bacterium | reverse complement strand
TCGCCGGTCCAATTTGCGGTCAAACTGATTCCTTCACACACCTTGAGGGAGCGGTTCCTAAAGTACAGAAACAAAACGGGGCTACAGATGAGACTGCGGGTGAGCATCAATGTGGCCGGAACTCAAATCGGCTGAACTAAAGATTTTTCCGGTAGGCCGCATTGCCCATGTGCGCGGCCTTGGCAATCGCCACGGCACCGCGGATCTCGGCATTCGGAGTCTGCCGTGTGCGGATGCATTCCAGCCAGTTCTTCACGTGATCGATTGTGCCGTCCCGCACGGACTTCACAGCCGTCTCCGGCTCTGGCCAATGCGTCAGTTCGCGCTTCACTTGCCCCTCCGGGTACACCGCGAAGCCGTCGCGATTCAGTTTCATCAGTGCCTTGCTGCCGCGGAAAATGATATTGCCGCCATCGAGCGAGCCGTTCAGCGCGCCATCGTACACAATGTGGAAGCCCGGATAGCGCCACGCGGCGTTGATCGTATCGGGGCATTCCATCTGCGGAATCGCGAAGTTCCCGCCGCTGGCCTGCGCCGAATCGGGCGCGGACTGGCCCATGAACCACTGCACCACGTCGCCGTAGTGCGAATACAAATCGGTGAGGTGCCCGCCGCCGAAGTCCCAGAACCAGCGCCAACGCGTGTAGCGCAGCGGATCAAACGGCTGATCGGGCGCGGAGCCCAGGAACGCTTTCCAATCGAGCTTTGAAGCATCGACGTTCGGCTTAGTCTTCATGCCGCTCAAATAGTCCTGATACCACGACGTGAGCACCAGCGTCACCTGGCCCAGTTTGCCCGCGGCGACGATTTCACGCGCGGCCAGGAAGTGCTCCCAACTACGCTGCTGATAGCCCACCTGCACAATCTGCTTCGACGCAGTGACCACGCGCTCCACCCGCTCGCCCTCTTCGATGGTGTGGCTGATGGGCTTCTCCACGTACACGTCCTTGCCCGCCTGCACGGCAGCGATGGTCATCGGCACGTGCCAGTGGTCGGGCGAACCGATCACCACTGCGTCGATCTCTTTGTTATCGAGCACGCGGCGAAAATCGGTTTCTCCAGCGCACGGCGCGCCGAATTTTTCCACGGCCACATTGCGACGCGTTTCGTAGATGTCGCAGGCCGTGACCATTTCGGTGTTGGGGTTGGCCTTGACCAGGCCCGCGATATAACTACCGCGGCCGCCGCAGCCGATCAATGCGAAGCGGATGCGGTCATTGGCGCCAAGAATGCGTAGGGAGGAAAACGCGGAGGCGGAGAGGAAGAGTCGTCGGTTCATGAGATCTCCAAGCGACGATCATACAACAATGGGACGACAGCTGAGAAGATCTGAAATTGACTTAGTCATCGAACTAGACGAATTTTATTCTATGGAAGTAAATATCCACGAAGCGAAAACGCATCTCTCGCGATTGATCGAACTGGCCGTGGCAGGGGAAGAAGTCACCATGGCAAAGGCTGGGAAGCCGGTTGTGAAACTGGTGCGTGTCGAACAACCTCGCCCTATCCTTGGCAGCGCCCGGGGTGCATTCGTCTTGAATGATTCCTGGGACAAGCCGCTAACTGATGACGAAATCGAAGAACTGTTCGGCAGATGAGACTCCTTCTAGACACGCATGCTTTTTCTGTTTGCCATTCAGCAGCCTGAACAGCTTTCGAAAAAGGTGCGGAAACTACTCGAAGATCCCGATGTTCCGCGTTTAATCAGTGTCGTTTCACTTTGGGAGATAGCCGTAAAGGTTCAAATTGGCAAATTGGAGGCGCCCGATGACGCCGCCTTCTATCAAGAACATATTAGGGCTTTGAATGCGGAGACACTTGCGATGGGCGTAAGGCATTCGGCGGGCTTGTTCAAACTACCAATGCTGCACACGGACCCTTTTGACCGATTGCTGATCGCGCAAGCAAGAGAAGAGGATTTGACTCTGGTAACGCGGGATAAGGACATCAAGAGGTATGAGGTAAAGACAATTTGGTAGCGGGCAGGCAAATTGCCTGCCCCACCCATGAACCTAAGAAAAGCTGTTGGACTGGGTTTGATACAGCGATCTTCTGCATTTGCATTCGATTGCGGATGAAGGC
>CAIRSA010000334.1 GCA_903881085.1 uncultured Acidobacteriia bacterium | reverse complement strand
GCCTTCATCCGCAATCGAATGCAAATGCAGAAGATCGCTGTATCAAACCCAGTTCAACTACTCTTTCCCTGTTAAACAGTTTGGCGTCTACTGCGTGGATTTGAGGCGATGGCAAACAGTCCAGTTTCAGTAGGTTGGCGCCAGATGGCCCTCAATAGGAATTCTGGAGCCACCAACCCAACTCCACGAGCGCAAGTTCTTTTAAAGTCACCGGCCAATCTGTGTGGTTTTCCCAACCGTCATCCGCTGGCGTCCGATCCTAATTTGCACGTCCGCCGCCAAGAATCTTCATAGTGTTCGTATTCCTTTTTCGACAAACGCCAGTCATAGTCAAATAGGTGGCTGCAATCGAACAAGACGCGCGACGACCCACGGAGGAGAAGATCTCTGCGGAGGCATTCGAACGGTGGATGGCGCGGGAACAACCCCGGATCTATCTGCTTTGCCTGCGAATGCTGCGCGATCCAGACGAGGCTTCGACGGCCGCTCAAGACGCGTTTCTGCGCGCCTACCGGCATCAAAGGAAGCCGGGGGTATCGGCCATTGAGGAGCCGGCGCGATGGCTGACCCGGGTGGCCGTGAATGTTTGTGTCGACCGCCTGAAACTGCGCCGCTGGAATCTCTTCCGGAAGCGCGCTGCCCCGGCCGAGGAAGAGTTGGTTCTGGCGTTTGCGCCGGCGGCTGGACCGGATCCCGAGCGGCTGCTGTTTTCCCGGCAGATCGCCCGCAGAATCGCCGATGCCATGGAGCGATTGTCGGAAAAACAAAGAGCCGCGTTTGTTTTGCGGCACTTTGAGGGTATGGCCTTTGAGGAGATCGCGGCTGCGCTGGCCGTCGATACAGGCACGGCAAAGACGCATCTCTGCCGGGCGTTTGAGAAGTTGCGCAAGGAACTAGAGGACCTTTATGGAAGGTAGGCACTGGAACAACGACGAGATCGTTGCGCACTATTACGGTGTCGCGGCTCCGGACGGCGTGCACCGCTGGGAAGAGTGCGCGGAATGCGCGGCCTTGTGGCACGCATTCGAACTGCGGCGGCAGGTAATACAGCTTCCACCGCCGGTTTCGCGAGAACGATTAGCCGACATTCGTGCCGGCCTGGAAAGAAGACGCGATGCCCGCACCTGGGCCCGTTGGTGGTGGGCGCCCGCAACTGTTGCCACCCTCTGCATCGCCGTTGTGTTCAACCTGATGCCGCACACACAGAAACCGGCGGAAGCACGAGCCATGGAACAGATCCTGGCGGAGGCGTCGCAAATAGAACCGGCGGCAGTCTCCGCCACTCAATTCCTTTTCGAGGAGGAGTCGAAATGATGCGCTTATTGCTGCTGTTGATCGCACTGTCCACCGCCAGCGCGCAGGTGCTGCCTCTTGCGCCGTGGTGGGACTTGCCAGTGGCGGAGAATCTGGGACTTTCCGCTGAGCAGAAGACGCGCCTGCGCGCGATTGCCGACGAACACCGCGGGAAACTGCTGGAGGCCAGCGCGGCACTGCGCAAAGAGGAAACCGTTATTGCCACCCTGATGAAGGTGGATCCAGTTGATGCAGCTAGAGCCCGGGAGGCCATTGAACGCAGCATCGTGGCCAGAGGCCGGCTGAGCCGCGCGGTGGCCGAGATGAGTCTGCAGATGCGTCTGGTCCTCAATGCGAAGCAGTGGGATGAACTGGAGAAACGGCAGGCCGCACCCTCCATGGGATTGACCAGGAAGTCCGGCAAGACAGCACATCAGGATTAACCGAAATGAAACGAATAATTCTCTTGATACCCGTAGTGTGTCTGGCCGCCATGGCCCAGACATTCTCGTTCCGCCTCGGCTCCACCGGGGTCGATTATGGCAAAGATGTGGCGGTGGACGCACAGGGTAACACCTACGTCGCCGCCTATTTCACCGGCACGGTGGACTTCGATCCGGGTCCGGGCCAGGCACTGCGGACCTCTCCCGGCACAGGCCCCGGCGCAGTGGACATCGCGCTGGCCAAGTACGATCCCAAGGGAAACTTGGTCTGGGTGGTGACGATGGGCGGACCTGGGCCGGACATCCCGCATTCCGTAACGCTGGACTCAGCGGGCAACGTGTACCTGGCAGGCTACTTTTCCGGAACCGCGGATTTGGATCCAGGCCCAGGCGTTGTCACCAGGACCAGTGCCGGCGGCCGCGACGTCTTCCTGGCCAAATTCACAAGTGCAGGCACGCTCGTGTGGGTAAATACATTAGGTGGGACGCAGGACGACGAAGCGATGGACGTGGCAGTGGATGGCGAAGGCAACGTCACCATTGTAGGGGTGTTCAACGGCTCACTCGATCTGGACCCGGGAGATGGCGTTGCGCGAATTGAAAACACGCGCGGGATTGGCTCGTTCATCGCCAGTTACGATAGCCAGGGACGCTTCCGTTGGGGGCGCGCGCTATCGAGCCTGGACGACGACCCCACCCTCGGTGGCGGCATCGGCTTCGATCGCAGCGGCAATGTGGTGGTATGCACGGTCTTCAGCCAGACCGCGCAACTGGATGGCGTTACGTTGACTAGTGCCGGGCAGAACGACCTGCTGCTGGCCAAATTCTCACGCTCCGGAACGCTGCTCTGGGCTACCAGCGCGGGAGGCGCAGGGATGGACATGGCCACTCCCGGCAACCTGGCGGTGGATGCTGCCGGCGCAAGCTATATTACCGGCAATTTTGAGCAGACGGCCAGGTTCGGCGCCGGCGCGCAAGCGCGGTCGATCACGACCGCGGGAGGCGACGATGCCTATTTTGCCAAGTACGATGCCGACGGCAATCTGGTGTGGTGCAATTCGCTGGGCGGCGCCTCGGGCGATTCGGGACACAAGGTAGCCATCGATCCTGCGGGCTTCGTCCTACTGACCGGGTGGTTTCGCGGCACCGCCAACCTCGCTCCACGCGGCGAGGCTGCGCGCAATTACACCGCCCGAAGCACCGGAGGCGCGAATGATGCTTTCACCGCGAAGTACCGCGCCGACACCGGAGCGTTCGTCTGGGCCCAACCGTTTGGTGCAGAGGTGACGGGGGTAGCCAACATTACTCTCGGCGGCGGCATCGCAGTGGATAGCTTGGGGCAGGTGACGGTGACGGGACGCTTCGCCGGTTCCGTGACGCCGGCGCTGGTCAGCGCCGGCGATTCAGATATCTTCGTGGTGCGATACGCGTCAGATGGCGGACTTGCGGTGGCGGGCACACCGCTAGTGACAGCCGTGGCAAATGCCGCGGGGGGCCGCGCGGGCATCATCGCGCCGGACGCCTACTACTCGCTCTTTGGGAGTGACCTGGGAACGGGCGGAGGAAGCGTTTCGGTCTACGACAGCGCCGGGCGGGAACGTACCGGTTCGGTGGTCTTCACCTCTCCCGCGCAGGTCAACTTCCGCACGCCGCCCGATCAGCCTCTGGGTGCGGCTGTGATCAAATACTCTCGCGAGGACGGCGCAATGGCCAACATCAACGCCACCACCGAAGCTGCCGACCCGGGTATTTTCGCCATCGTATTTGCCGCCGGCACGAACGCCGGCCAGCGCATCACCAATGACCGCCCGGCGCGGACGGGAGATATTCTTTCCATCTACGCGACAGGCCTGGGAGCGGCCGCCAGTTCCGCCATCGTGCAATTTGGGGCCGCGCGCGTTGCCCCATCCTACGCCGGTGGCGCGCCGGGGCTTCCCGGCGTCAATCAGGTGAATTTCACGGTGCCCGCGGGCGCTGCCCAGGGTTCGGTGTCCGTCGCGCTGGCGGTGGGCGAAAAGGTAAGCAATACGAGTACAATGATGGTTGCCTTTGGCGGTACACTGCAACTCGAGGGCACGGTGACCGTTACAGATCGCGCCCCAATCCGTATCCATACCTACAACCCTCCTTTAGGACGCGGCGACGACGTCTCCACCCACATCCTCGAATTGCCCACGCGACTGGTGATTATCGACACGCAATTCTACCTGCCCTTCGCGCGGGAGGTGCGGGAATACGCAAATCGGTTGGGAAAGCCCATCGACCGCGTAATCAACTCCGTGACCGAGACAGAACATTGGATCGGAAACGAAGCCTTTCGAGACCTTCCGATCCACGCCTCCGCCGGAGTCCGGGCCACTATCACGAACATGTCGGCGGCGGCCTTTGCCGGCCTTCGGGACCGCTTCGGCGCCGATGTGTCCAACGTGAAAGTGAACCCGGCCGCCACCATCGCCGAGGGTGCGGAAACGATCGATGGCATCCGCTTCGAGTTCCAGGTCATCCGCGACGCGACGTCGCCGGAACAATTGGTAATCCGAATTCCATCAGCCAGGGCTGTCTTCACCACCGACCTCGCAATCAACCGGGGTCATCTGTACGTGGGGCGAAAGAACTTTGACTACTGGATTGGAGCGCTGAACTCTTTGAAGGCAGTTCCCGGCTACGACCTGATCCTTCCCGGGCACCTGCCGCCGGGTGGAGTGGATCTCTGGGATCTCAACCGGGAGTACCTGGAATTTGCCCGCGAATCGTTGGGGCAAACGGCCAGCGGCACCGATTTCCGCACACGCCTGACCGCCAGGTTTCCCACCTATCGCGCTACACCGCTCCTCGATTTCACGATCCGGACTTTGTTCCCGGCCACCGCCCCCGTCCCCCAGGCAAACGGAGGCTCGGCGACGATTGCGAATCTCCAGGTCACAGCTCTTGATGGCGCACGGCGCACGGTCGAATTCGACATCGCCTGGGAAAACTCCTGGCGGAACCGGCTCAACTGGGACGCCGCCTGGATCTTCGCCAAGTACCGGCTTTCCGGTGGAACCGGTGCCTGGCGTCACGCGACGCTCTCCACTTCCACTGAGGATCACCGCGCTCCCAACGGCACACTGACCCCCTCGCCCGATGGCAAGGGAGTGCTGCTGTACCGTGACACCGATGGCCAGGGTTCCGTCTCCTGGCGGGGAGTGCGGCTATTGTGGAATGCCGCTGCCGACGTCCTACCTGCCGGCGCTTCGGCAGACGTGCAGGTCTTCGGCATTGAGATGGTCTACATACCGGAGGGACGATTTCTGGCGGGAGACGGGGCTTCGCCGGGCAGGTTCCATACCGGCGGCGACCCGTCTACGCCTTTTGAAGTGACGGCCGAGGCGCCACGCCTGGCGAACAGCAGGGGAGGTCTTTGGGCGGACGGGACGATCACTCCGCTACCCTCCGGAGTGGCGGGTCCAGCGCCTTGGGACGATCCGCAAGGCGCGCTTCCGGCGCAATTCCCGACCGGATTCCGCGCCTTCTACATCATGAAATACGAGATCACGCAAGGACTGTATGCGTCCTTTCTGAACGCGCTGGCCCCTGCACAAGCTGCAGCGCGCATTCCCACTGCCAGTGATTTGGGCGACGGTTCGTATCGCTATACGATTGCTCAAACCGCCGCCGACGCCTACAGCGCGGCCGCCCCAACCCGCTCCGCGAATTGGGTGTTTTGGGAGGACGGCATCGCGTTCTCGGACTGGGCTGGACTTCGTCCGATGACGGAGCTCGAGTTCGAGAAAGCCTGCCGCGGGTCGGGGCAACCGGCAGTGGCGGGGGAATACGCCTGGGGAAGCACCAGGATTGTCGCACAGACCGGATTTCAGGGTGCCGACGGCAGCGGTTCGGAATTGGCTACACCTGCCGATGCGAACACTCTCTACAACCGGACCGTTCTGGGGCCGGTTCGTGCCGGCATCCAACTGGGGAAGGCCACCCGCGAGTTGTCTGGCGTTTCGTTCTACGGAGTTCCCGACTTGAGCGGGAATGTGGTGGAGATGGCGGTTACGGCGGGAACGGCCGACGGACGCCGCTTCACAGGGAATCATGGCGATGGCGAACTGAGTGATGCGGGGTTCGCCAACGTCGCTTTCTGGCCCCGGGCAGTCGCGCCCGGCGTCCCTTTATCTGCGGGGCCGGAAACGATACGGAATGGTTTCGGCTATCGAGGTGGAGATTTCTACAATCCCGAACTCGATCTTCGCGTTTCGGCCCGGAATGTCGCGACGTTTGCCGGTGCCAGGCGCTTGTTCGGCCTTGGATTCCGCGCCGTTCGAACCGCCCCCTGACTGCCGCTCCAGCAGGAATCATACGATCAACACGCAGCCCAGCAATCGTGCTCGAATACGCCAGCATTGACGGGGGACGCCACGGCTCCGGGCGAATCCCTCCCCACAAGTCGGCAAGCGTTGACCGAGCTTACTGCCTGAGCCTAAAAAAAGCTGCTGCCCATAAATCGTGCGGAAATGCACGACTCTGCAAACTGGGGACTGCCTACATGTTTCCGGCGTCTTTTGCCGGAATCATGCGGGCTGTCCCCGGTTTGCCCCACGCGACACTGCCCGCAATGCGAGTCACCTGGCAGGTAACGAGCACGTTGCATGCAACCAGTGCCAAATGCTGGAGATTGCTTTTCCAGATGCGTTCAACTGTTCTTTCCCGGTTCATTCTGGCGACACCCAGTCACCACCCATCGAAATATATTTCCGACCGCCCCAACTGCCAGGCCCCTTCCCGCAAATGCTTGAAAAACAACGCAACATCCAGATCTGAATAGCGTGTTCTCGCACCCGGCCCCTGCTCCGGTCCAGGTACTTGCCCTACCGCCAATGCTAGAAATGGGCCGTGATGGATACGTTTATCGAACAATTCGACAGCTCCCACCAGTGGGGAAAGTCCGCCTTAACCGCCTGCAAGGCTCACCACAACGCCCCCTCCAAACCGGGCAGTCTCGTCCTCGTCGACTCAGCGCGGCGAGGCCGAATGGTGGTACGTCCCCAAAGGGCAACTCCTCAAGCTGTTACTGGTGGCTTTGGAATGCTTGGATCTGAGAATGCCCAAGGAACCGCCCGAAAGCCGCATCTTGGCGAACAAATGAAAGTGAATGCGGCCGCGAGAAGGCGGCCGAAGAGGAGTACACGATGACATGGCAATGGCCTTGGCCTGATGGGGCCTGAAACGCGGAGAGGCCGGCCCAACAAAACCTGAGCGAAACCAGAGACAGCATCAACCCCTGATGAATCAATCGATTAGGCTGTTGAAAAAATGATTTTAAGAGGTTTTTTGCAACTTTTTTTCTCAGGTTTCCAGATAGGGCAAACTCGAAGCCACCATGCGCAAACGAGGACGGATGCCAATGGCCATTCTGACCCACAGGGGCAAGCAAATTCCCTGCCCCTGCGAGTCTGTTGCTTTAGAAATTCAACTTCGCGCCGATTTGAATGACGCGGGTTGTAATTCCCTGGACGCCGCCGCCGACCATACCGAAGGTCTTGTTGCGGATGCCCAGATCCACGGTGCCCGGGTCGGGGTTGTAGTGGTTGAACAGGTTGAAGAACTCCGAGCGGACCTCGATCGAGCGGGATTCCTTGAAGCGAACCTGCTTGTGGATGGAGAAGTCAGCGTTGATCATGCCAGGCAGGCGGATGTTGTTCGTCCGGGGAGCAGTACCGAAGCGGCCGAAGAACTGCTGGCCACCGTACTGATAGGCAAACGCATCGGTATTGAACCACTTCGTCCAGGTGCGCTGATCGGCAGGGAGGTTACCGCTGACGCCAGCGAGCATGTCAGGACGTGAGCCGATGCCGGTGCCGGTTGTGTCGACACCGTAGCCAATGGCTGCCGGGAAGCCGCTCTGGAAAGTCATGATGGTGGAAACCTGCCAGCCATCGAGAACCTTCTGAGCTACGCCGCGCATATTGTGAGCGAACGGGATGTCGTAGAGCAGGGTCTGAACAAAACGCTGCGTGACGTCGAAGCCCGACACCGAGCGTTCGCCACGGAGGTTATTGTAGTCCTGGATGGAGCCGATGAAGCTGCCGCCACCGATCTGGCCGCCGATATCGGAAGGTCCGGAAATCGACTTGGAGTAGGTGTAGGCAGCGAGGTAAGTCAGCCCCTTCGACATGCGGCGTTCCACTTTCATCTGCAATGCATGATAGATGGAGTTACCGATCGACTTATCGCCAGTTACAGCGCGCAAGTAAGTCTGATTCGGACGGCGCGAGTTGAGGCTGGGTGCGGTGCGTGGATCGACGATAGCCACCGGACGGTTCAGATCGGAGAAGGTTACGACGAGGTCCGTGCCTTTCGAGCCGACATAGCCGAGATCCAGAATGAAGTCGCCTTTCAGCTTGCGCTGAATGTTGAAGTTCCACTGCTGAATGTAGCTGTCCTTCATGTTCTGATCGTTGCTGACGGCGAACGGCAGGCCGCCGGTGTTGGCAGCAAGCGCGAACGGGTTGCTGAACAGAACGTTGGGGATACCGCCAACAGGGTTGCCAATGATGGTTGCACCGGCGGTTGCCTGGGCACCTTCAGCCATGGCGAAAATGGCGTTGGAGATCTGCGGCGTGTAGTAGATACCGTAGCCGCCGCGGACTACCAACTCACCTCCAAAGGTGGGGCGGTAAGCGAAGCCGATGCGCGGGCTGAGGTCGTTGCGGTCTGGAGCCATCAACTGGCGGCCATACTTTGAGGTGGACGGGTTGACGGTGTTGGCGAGAACGAAGCCGTTCTGTTCGACGTTGGCAAACTTGTCGTCTGACTGAGTGTAGCGCTGGAAATAATCGTAACGTACGCCGAGGGTAACGTTCAAGCGGGAAGTTACTTTCCAATCGTCGTTGATGAAACCGGCGGTCCAGTAGTTATGGAGGTCGGTGTTGGTATGCGTGGGGTTGATGTTATCGGACGAGATGTAGCCCAAAATGAAATCAGCCAGCGACGAGCCGGTGTAGTTTCCGTTGAAGCTGAACTGGCCGCGAGGTGCGCGGGCCTGGCCGAAGGTTGCGCCGCGGCGATCGAGCTCACCGCCAATTTTCAGGAAGTGCTTGCCGAGCTGCCAGGACAAGGTATCGGTGAACGGTGCGATAGAGTTGGAACGGATACGCGGGCCGATCTGGCGCTGCAGATCGTACATGCTGTAGCTGCCATCGGCGCCGCCGCCGACGGAGATGGAGGGCGGACCGAATTCTTCCGGTAGGCGGGAAACCAGCGGCAGGCCCATCTTTCCGACTACGTCGAAGTTCGGGTCGTTGGTGGTGCCGAAGACTTCTGCTTCATTGAAGCGATGCCAGCCGCCGCGGGCTTCGTTGATGATGTTGGGGCGGATGGTGCGGCTCCAGGAGATGGAGACGTTTTGCGTGCGGCCGTTGTTGTTGCGTTCGTCGTGGCCCCAGGCGGGCGTGCCGGCTTCATACGTGTCGTTGATGACGTAGCGGCCTGAGATCTGGTCCTTCGAGGAAAGCGCGTGGTCAACCTTCACCGTAAAGTTGCGCTGGCGGGAAACAGCACTCGCGGCGGCGGTGAGGTAGTTGAAGGCTCCGTTGCTGGTGTTGGGCAGCGGTTCGAAGTTGAGGAACGCCTGAGTCTGCGGGCTGAGCTGGGTTTTGGGAATGACGTTGTTGACAATGCCGATTTTGAGCGGATCGGCGAGCGTGATGGCCTTGCCGGTCGCGTCTTTCAAACCGGTGAAGTCGCCGCCGCGCTGAGCAACGGTGGGGACGATGCGGTATGACGGAGATGCGCCCTGTGCGGCGTAGCCCGATTCCCAGTTGAAGAAGAAGAAGGTCTTGTCTTTTCCGTTGTAGAGTTTTGGAACCAGGATCGGACCGCCGATGTTGGCGCCGAACTGGTTGCGGTTCAAACGGGGCGAGGTGATGCTCTTGCCTGCGATTGCGTCGTAGCTCTGGGTCAGTTGATCGTTGCGGTTGAATTCCCACAGCGTACCGCGATAGTTGTTGGTGCCGCCCTTGGTGAGCATGTTGACCTGGCCGCCAGGAGCGCCGCCGAATTCGGCGGAGTAAGTGCTGGTCTGGACGCGGAATTCGCCGAGTGCATCGACGGAGGGAGAAAAGCTGTAGGTCATGGCGTCGTAATCCATGACTTCGATGCCATCGAGATAGAAGCGGTTGGCGGTGTCGCGCGCGCCGTTGGCGTTCGCTGCGGTGGAGCCGTAAGCAGCATCAGTCTGGCCGACGGAACCGCGTCCGCGGCGGACAGTGATGGAGCCAGGGGTGCCGGGGTTTACGCCGGGGGTCAGTTGTGCGAGCTGGATAAAGTTGCGGCCGTTGAGGGGCAGGTCGACGATCTTCCCGGCATCGATGACGGTACCGACGGTGGCGTTTTCCGTTTGGAGGACAGCAGCCGATGCGCTGACGTTGACGGTTTCAGAGACGTTGCCGACTTTGAGGTTGATATCGACGCGGGCCAACTGTTCGACTTGCAGCACGATGTTGTCAATCTGTTGGGCCTGGAAACCAGCGTGGCTGGCGGTGACTTTATAGCCGCCGGCAGGCAACGAGCGGATGGAATAAGAACCGTTGGCTTCAGAAACGCCTTCACGGGTAAAGTTGGTTGCGAGGTTGATGGCCTTCACGGTGACGCCGGCGACTGCTGCGCCGGATGTGTCAGTGACGGTTCCTAACAATGTTGCGGTGGTCTGCTGCGCATGCAGCGAAATGGACGACAAGATCACAGCCGCATACAATGCGGATCTGTACAAAAACTCTTTCATGGAGCCCCCTACTATTTCGCCGCGAGAGTGCGGCGATTGTTTCATGGTATTACATGAAAGGGTTCTACACAAGACAATAGGGGCAGAGTTTGCACTTTTGTCACAAATGGTTACATTGGGGGAGGAGTGGACCGGCGAATCGCCGGTCCTACCCTTGGCTACTGTTCGGGGTCGAACGTTGGGGTCTCGAACAGGTCCTTGCCGGTTAGGGCATGGACCAGTTGGTTAGCGTCGGGCACCTGTTCCGATCCGGAAGCGATGAAGGTGATGCCCTGTTGTAGGGCGGCGAAACCCACAATCGTCTGGAGCGTGGTGCCAAAGGGGACCAGATAGGTGTGGGGATTCAGCGGGATCGTCGGGTCCAGCGTGCGGGCGATATCGTGGCGGTACATCGACACCTGATTCCACATATAGGCGCTACGGATGAGCGCGGAGGTTGAAGGGTTGGCCACGGTTTGGTCGCCGAAGGCAAACTGGAACAACACCTTCTTGATCGCCTCTCCGGGCAGGGTCGCCTGTTTCATGTAAGCCGCGTGGATGATTGCGGAACCGGGGGCTTCCAGCCAGTCGAGCCGCTCAATGAATTCCTGAATCGCGGCAGCGCCAGGGGTGGTGCGGAGCTTTACGGCCTGGTATCGCAGCGGAATATCGTCAATGAAATCAACGCCCTTGTTGAGGAGCGAGGGCTGGCGAGACGCCAGCGCCAAAATGGCCAGCGGGCGCTGCCCCACGGACATGCGCGTATCGGCCTGCGACCCGGGCGGAACGTTCAGCACGGCCGACTTGATGTCGGGTGAAACCGCGGTGAGCAGCGCACCGTAACCGCCGCCATATGACTGGCCGTAGTAGTTGATGAACGTGGGATCCAGATCCACGGTGCCGTTGCCATCCAGATCGATGCCGGTTCGGATTGCGTGGATCAATTGCAGGTAGTCAACCACAGTCTGGCGATAGCAATCGCGGCCGCCGACAGGGTTGCCCGGGAGCAGAATGATGCAGCCTTCGGGCAAGTCGAACTTGTTGTTGCCATCGAAGTCCACGGCGCGGCCAGGCGCGGGGAATGTGGTTTTGGTGCCATCGGTGGAGGTGAAGATAACACTCGTCTTGGGGCCGCCGCCATGTCCGACCGCATCCATGCCGATGACGGCGTAGCCGACCGCGTTTGCAGCGGCAATGACGGAGGCGATGCCGAAGCTGTCGTCACCATATCCGTGGCCAGCGATGATGACCGGATAGCCGCGCACCGGAGCAGGCGTCTTGGGCAGGTAAACATGGAAGAAAACCTCCTCAGTACCAGTCACTTGCGGTGCGCTGTTGGTGGGGATCAGCGGAATGGAGAGGCTTTTGTCGGCGAAACGTGGCGATTGAAAGGAGCCAAATGCGATGCCGCCGATGCCCAACTGCGCGATCAGATCCGCGGTTGCCGGCAGGACGTTATCGGTGAAGCTATCAGGATTGGTGCCGGTGTGTTGATGCACCGTAATGCCCGATACCTTTGCCATCGATATAGTGTTGGCGGTGCCGGTGCGAGCGAAGTTGGCTGGGGTCTTATCCACGATAGGCAGCACCTGTTCGAACCAGGCAGAGGCGGCCACCGTGGTATAGACGCTGGCGCTGACGACCGTGCTGCCTGCGGCGAGTGGCTGCACGTGCGGCAGTGACGAGCTGAGTTTTGCGCAATAGATGGTGGCCGTTCCTTGTGTGATGCAGGCGTTGAAGTTGGGGTCCGCTGTCACGGGGTCACCCGCGGTGTCGCGCACGCGATCGGTTACTACGATAAGATAGCGGCGGCCGGCTTCCAGTTGCGAATCGGGCTTGGCGTAAGCGGTGTTCGTGGAAGGATCCCAGATCGGCTGATCGATAGGAATGGCCTGACCGACAGGACCGAGCATAAAGCGGCCGGGCAGTACAGGATCAAGAGCGATGTAGAAGACGCCGTCGCGCAGTGTGTCGGGATTGATCGGCCCGGTGAACTTGATTGTGATGCGCGTGTTGGGATTGAAGCCATCGAGCAGGTTGAGCTGGCCGATTTCGCCACAGTCGCTGGGCTGCGCTTTGCAGTCGGGCAGTGGCAGATTCACGCGCAGGCCGTTGCGCTGGGCTGTGTCGGGCACCGTGAGAAAGTCTGTCGGGAAGGGGCCGACTTCGGGGCGCGAGGGGTCAAACGAGACCCGCACACCGGCGGCGAACGCCGAAGGAAGCAGCGTGAGGCTGAGTAGGATTACGACGATTCGGGACATTCTATAATTATAGGCCCAGTGCGGCGACCAGTGTTTCGGCAAGTTGGGCGCCGAAGGCCTTTCGGTCTTCGACAGTCGGGATGCGGCCCAGCTTGGGGTTGAAGGTGATGCGCTGCTCCATCAGCATGGCGCGGATCTGGCGGTCGCGCTGCAGGCCTTGGACCACATTCATACGGCCGGTGTCGACCTTCAAAGGTTCAATCTGCGGCGGGCGCGTGGGGGCGAATTTAGTGTTTTTGACCAGCAGATCGTAGACGCGGGCGACCAGATCTTTGGCAGCCTGGGAACCATCGATGTATTCGGCCGTTTCCGTGTTGTGCAGGGAGAGAAACAGGTCGATCGGCTTGCCGCTATCGAGCCACTGGAAGATGGCTTTGCGTTGGGCGGTGATTTCGGGCATCTTCGCTTCGTCGGTGACATCCCAGTTCCGGTTGAGGTCGAAGCCATGGCGGTTGAAGCGCACGCCGCCGTGGGCCATGCCATCGGGGTCGGCGATGGGGATGATCTTGAATGTGGCCTGTTCGCGCAGCTTTGCACCGGCAGGCGAGAGCAGATGATCGATGAAGCCTTCGGCCGCCCACGATGTGAACGACTCCCAACTGTGCTGGCGAGACATCAACCAGATGACCTTCGGTCCTTTTCCGATAGTGAGCAAATAGAGGTCGCGGCCTTCCACGCTCTTGCCGATGATTTCCGGCTTGAGCTTGTGGCGGGCGAACATGCGCTTCAGCTCCACAACCGTGTAAGGCGGGGTGTGGGCGATCCACAGTTTGTTCGAGGTTGGCGTGATCTTGATGCGCATGCGCGGTTCGGCGGCGTCGAACTCGGTTTGCTCCACCGGATGCCAGGTGATTTGATCGAAGCTGTAATGCGGAATCGTGTCCTTCTGCACCGCGCCGCGATTCGGGATGAAGTTGTATTCGCCGGGCAGATTGACCAGATCAATGGTCAGCGGCACGCCCTTAGCGCCGTCAACGCGGAAGTAATACCAGTTGGCCTGGCGGTTGCGGCCGGCCTGATCGGTCTGGCCTTCCACGGCGCAGCGCAGGTGGGCGGGCGCAGGCTGCTCGACTTTGCCGATGCTGCCGCCGTCGAAGTTGGAGGAAACGGTGATTGCGAATGCCAGTAGGAGCATAGCTTGTAGTATGCATCACAGGCCTTCCCGGTACAATAAAAAGAATGCCCCAAACTCCACACATAGAAAAACACTTCACGGCATCGGAGACCGTTCGCGATGTTGTGATCGGCATGGCCGATGGCTTGACGGTGCCGTTCGCATTGGCTGCAGGCCTGAGCGGCGCGGTGAATGGAACGCAGGTGATCATCGTTGCCGGACTGGCCGAGATCGCGGCCGGTTCGATTGCCATGGGACTGGGCGGTTATCTTGCGGCGAAGAGCGATTGCGAGCACTACGAGAGCGAACGGAAGCGCGAATACGTAGAAGTGGTCGAACTGCCGCACGAAGAGATCCGCGAAACGAAAGACATTTTGAGCGGCTATGGCTTGACTGGCCCCGAAGTGGACACCATTGTAAAGCGGTTCCAGAACAATCACAAAGAGTGGGTCGATTGGATGATGCGCTTTGAGTTGGGTTTGGAAGAGCCGGATCCGAACCGCGCCTTGAAGAGCGCCTTGACGATCGCAGGCTCCTATATCGTGGGTGGCCTGATTCCGTTGTCGCCATACTTCTTTAACTCGGTGCCGCAGACAGCCTTGCTGTGGTCAGTGGTGATGACGCTGCTGGCGCTGGGGGCGTTCGGCTATATGAAGGGAACCTTTACGGGGACCAATCCGTGGATGAGCGGATTGCGCACTGCGATCATTGGCGGCCTGGCGGCGGCGGCGGCATTTGGGATTGCAAAAGCGATATCTTAGGCAGATGCGTTTCTTACTCGCCTGCATTGTATGTGGCTGCGCTTTGGCGCAGGATCCGAGCGTCTTTGAAAAGTCGGACGTCATGATTCCCGCTCGCGATGGGGTGAAGCTTCATACTGTGATCTTCACGCCGAAGGGCGCATCGAAGCCGCTGCCGGTGATGTTTGTGCGCACGCCATACGGCGCAACGAGCGACGAAAAGGGCGTAATCTATAACTGCAAAGAGCTGATGGCCGACGGCTACATCTTTGCCTATCAGGACATTCGCGGCCGGTTCAAATCAGAAGGCACGTTTGTGATGCAGCGGCCGGTGCGCGATAAGTCGGTGAAAGGCAGCGTGGATGAATCGACCGATGCGTATGATTCCATCGAGTGGATGCTGAAGAATGTGAAGGGCAACAACAGGCGCTTCGGCATGTTTGGCGTTTCCTATCCGGGATGGTTGGTGACGATGGCGCTGCTGGAGCCGCATCCGGCGTTGAAGGCCGTGTCGGAGCAGGCGACGCCCGCTGACATGTTTCTTGGTGACGACTTCCATCATAACGGGGCGTTCCGCTTGAGCTACGGTTTCGAGTACGCGGCGATGATGGAGAGCGCAAAGGATGCCAACACCGACTTCGCGTTTGATCGCGCCGATACGTATCAGTGGTATCTGAAGCTGGGCGTGTTGTCGAACGTGAACGAGCGGTATCTCAAAGGCAAGATTCCCACTTGGAACGACTTTGTGGCGCATCCCAATTACGATCAGTTCTGGCAGAAGCTGGCCTTCTGGCCGTACATCAAAGCAGCCACGACGGTGCCGAACCTGAACGTTGCCGGGTGGTGGGATCAGGAAGATTTTTACGGTCCGGTGAAGGTCTACGACCTGTTTGAAAAGTACGACGCGAAGAAGCTGAACCATCTTGTAATCGGGCCTTGGAATCATGGCGGGTGGCACCGGCAGGATGGAAGCAAGCTGGGCGACATCGCATTCGACAGCAATACCAGCAAGCACTTCAAGGCCGAGATCGAAGCGCCGTGGTTCGCATATTGGCTGCATGACAAGGGCACCCGGAATTTTGCCGAGGCGACGATCTTTCAGACGGGCACGAACCAGTGGATGAAGTATGATGCGTGGCCGCCGCGCGAGGCTGTTGCGCGTCCGATCTACATGCGCGAAGGCGGCGCGTTGTCATTCGATGCGCCTGCCGGGGATGGCTACGATAGTTACTTGTCCGACCCGGCGCGCCCGGTGCCTTATCGCAAGCGTCCGATTAGTCCCACGTATCCTGGCGGCGGCTGGCCGGCGTGGTTGACGGAAGATCAGCGCTTTGTCGATAACCGGCCCGATGTGGCGAGTTGGCAGACTCCGGTGCTGACTGAGGATGTGAAAATCGCCGGGAAGATCACCGCGCAACTTTATGCGGCGACGACGGGCAGCGATGCGGATTGGGTGGTGAAGCTGATCGATGTTTATCCCGAGACTTATCCGGAGCAGCCGGCTCTGGCTGGGCATCAGTTGATGGTTGCGAATGAGATTCTGCGCGGGCGGTTCCGTGAGAGCTTCGAGACGCCGAAGGCGATTCCCGCGGGCGAGGTGGTGCCGTATACGATCGACCTGCATACGGCGAATCATGCGTTTTTGAAGGGGCACCGGATTATGGTGCAGATTCAGAGCACCTGGTTTCCTTTGTATGACCGTAATCCGCAGACGTTTGTGCCGAACATTTTCCTGGCGCGTCCGGAGGATTACAAGGCCGCTACGCAGCGGATCTATCGGGCGAAGGGCGCGGCTTCCAGTGTGGTTTTGCCGGTGGTGCGATAGGAAGCCGAATCACAACTCAAAGTCAATCGCTGCTTTCACTCCGTTCTCGATGGAACGAAGAAGTGTATTGGAGACAGCCCCAATTCGATTAAAGAACTTGGATCGATCCAACGTGGTTATTTGATGGCACAAAACCACGCCTGTTCCTGCAAGGCCCCAAGTGCTGGCGGGAACAAGGACGACAGTCGGGCCCCGTTTCGGCTGCTTGGGAGACGTCGAGAGTGGCACAACAATGATGGAGTTCCAACCCGGCGCGTGGTTAAAGGCATTGTGCGAAAGAATCACGACTGGGCGCCGGCCTGATTGTTCCGAACCTGAACGCGGAGCGAGATCCGCCCAATAGACTTCTCCTCTTGTCACTTTGGCGTTCTCCTGGTGCTTTTCTTCGAGGACGTTTTGCGAAAAGTTGGCTCAACAGTAGTTGCCAGGAGATGTTCCTCGGATGCCGCCAAAAGCAACGGGTCAAGATCGAATTCGGTTCCGGCCACTTCCTTCGCATAAGCGGCAATCGCGTCATGCCGGGCTTGTCTCAGTTGGCGCTTGAGCCATTCGTCAATTGCTTCCCGTGCAATGATTGTCGCGGGGATTTTCGTCTTCGCGGAAACTGCCCTAAGTTGATCGTAAGTCTGTTCAGGAAGGGGTAGGTGAAAATTCTTCATGCCATTTCTCTCATTCAAGTCTGCCACTAAATCGTGGCATAAGGCAATGGCAAGTGTTCATCGGAAATGTTGAAGTCCAAACGGTAGAGGCCGATTGCCAATCTACCCCACATCCTTCGTTTCCTGTAGAATATTAGCCGCATGAAACGAATCGTTGTAACCATCACCATTCTCTGCGCGGTGCTCGCAGTGGTCTATCTGCGTCCGGCAAAACAAGGGGCCGTTGTCGAGGCTGCGCCTCCGCCGCAGGCTGCGTCAGGCGATGGCGTGATCAAAGAGGTGACTGCGGTTGGCCATCAATACCGGCAAGACGACCTACCCTCCGTCGCCATCAGTCCGGATGGCTCCGCGTGGGAGACCTGGCTGAGCTTTGGCGGCGACCGCGATGATGTTGCTATCCGCCAATACAAAGACGGCAAGTGGGGCACGCTGCAGTGGGTACCGGGCACAAGCGGCGATTCGTGGTTGCCGCAGGTGGCCGTAGACCCGCAGAATCGCGTGTGGGTGGTATGGTCGCAGATGAAGGACAACAACTGGGACATCTATGCGCGGCGGTTCGATCCGGCGAAGCAGGAGTGGGGCGCGATTGAGCAACTAACCACAAGCGCATTGCCCGATGTGAATCCACGGCTGGTGTCCAATGGAAAAGGACAATTCGCGCTGGTCTGGCAGGGCTTCCGTGCGAAGAACTCCAACATCTTTCTAAAGATCTTTGAGAACGATTCGTGGGCGCGCGAAATGCGCATTACCAATCAGGCTGCCAACGATTGGGAGCCCTCAGCAGCGTTCGACAGCAAAGGCACCATCTACATCGCCTACGACAGCTATCGCAATGGCAACTTCGATGTGTATCTTTCGAAAGTTGCGAACGGCAAGGCCGAGGAGATGCCGGTTGCGGTGACGCCGTATTTTGAAGCGCGGGCCACGGTGGCGGTGGACACGCGCGACCGCGTATGGGTTGCTTACGAAGAGGGCGGCGCCAATTGGGGCAAGGATCAGGGGTATATCCTACGCGCCAATCCGAAGGGCGTGCAACTGGGCGGACTGCGCAAGCCGCGCGTCAAAGTATTGGACGGCGGCAAGTGGATGGAGACGGCGGGCGAGTTAACCGCATCGCTGGGCGGCGGCAATGTCTACCAACCGCACATCTATAGCGATGGCAAAGGCTCAGTATGGGCCATTGCCAAGGCGCGCGTGCAGGAGCGCCCGGCACAGCCCAAGAAGCAAGGTGCTAAAAAGGCAGGCAATGCGCGCGGATTCTTCGAGTACCGCATGACGCATCTGAATGGCGGCGAGTGGTCGCCGGCAGTTTCGCTACCGAACAGCAAGGGCCGCTCCAGCACGCGCTTCAACGCTGCGCTCGATGCAGCGGGCAAGCTGTGGATGACATGGGACACCGATAACCGCTCGCAGGATATGTATCACCGGCCGCTGCACGAGCAGGTTTACGCCGGCTATGTGGAGGCGGCCCAGGCGTCGCAGCCCACATTATCGGAAGCCAAGATGGAGAAGATTGAGAACAAGCCGGCCCATGAAAGCGAAGCGGGCGATCTGAAGTTGATCCGCACATACTCCGTACAGATCGGCGGGCGCAAGCATCAGATTGTGCGCGGCGACTTCCACCGCCACACGGAGTTGAGCTGGGATGGGGGTGGCACGGCCGATGGTTCGCTGCAGGACTTCTATCGCTACATGATCGACGCGGCCGCGATGGACTTTGGCGCGTCGACCGATCACCAGGGCGGCGCGTGGCCGTATTGGTGGTGGTACACGCAGAAGATGACTGACATGTATCATGTGCCGACATCTTATGTGCCGATCTTCGGTTACGAACGTAGCGCGGTTTATCCGAATGGTCATCGCAACGTGTTCTTCGCACGGCGTTCGGAATCGCGCGTGACTCCGTTCCACTTGAAGGCCGGTGCGGCGGGTTTCTTGCTGCCGCAGGCACCGATGGGCGACGAGCCGGGCATCGGCACCGGAGAATTGGTAGAAAACGATACCAAGCTCCTGTATGAAGAGATCAAGGGGCGCAACGGTATCGCCATCTCACATACTTCGGGGACTCGCATGGGAACGGATTGGCGCGACAACAATCCAGAACTGGAGCCGGTGGTCGAGATCTTCCAGGGCGCGCGGACCAACTACGAGGC
Source organism: uncultured Acidobacteriia bacterium (assembly GCA_903881085.1). Lineage (GTDB taxonomy): Bacteria > Acidobacteriota > Terriglobia > Bryobacterales > Bryobacteraceae > CAIRSA01. Next base: position 1,825 of record CAIRSA010000334.1, on the reverse strand, counting down.
GATGGATGCGCCGTTCATGGCCAATCCGGAAAACGACGGGCCACACGTGGCCCAGGCCGGCTATGAGCCTGCGGGCGTGGTGTCAAACGCTTGGGCGAAAGGCTACAAACTGGGCATCATTACGAGTTCCGATCACGGATCGACGCACATCTCTTATGCGATGGTTTACACCGATGAGCCGAACCGGCAGGGCATCTTGGATGCGATCCGCAAGCGCCACACCTATGGAGCAACGGATAATATTATCCTGGATGTTCGCATGGGCGATTACTTCATGGGCGATGAGTTTGCACTGAGCAAATCGAAGGCGATCAAAGTGAAGGCCCATGGCACGCGGCCAGTTGCGCTGGTGGAGATTTTGAAGGACAGTAAAGTGATCTATTCCACAAAGCCGAACATGCAGAATGTGGATTTTGAGTTTACCGATACCGGCGATATCAGTGGACGGCATTATTACTATGTGCGGTTGCAGCAGGAAGATAAGATGATCGCGTGGTCGAGTCCGTTTTTTATTAATTACAAGTAGCGACAGGCGAATCGCCTGTCGTACCCATGGAGGCAAACAGATGGAGAGTAGTCGTAGAGGGTTTATCACTGGGCTGGCCAGTTCCATGGCGGCGGCGATGCCTGCGGGCGCTGCCGATGGCGATGTCAAGCTGGGTGTGGCCAGCTATTCGTTTCGCGAATGGAGCCGCAAGCTGGCCATCGCCGGAACAAAGGCACTGAACACGCCGTACATCAATATCAAAGAGTTCCATCTGCCATATAAGAGCACGCCGGAAGAGATCGCGAAGGCACGGCAGGAGTTCACCAAAGCAGGGTTGAAGATCATGGGCGGCGGCACCGTGTACATGCTGAAGGACGACGAGGCCGAGATCCGCTTCTATTTCGAATATGCCAAGGCGTGCGGCATGCCGCTGATGGTGATCGGACCTTCCGCTGAGTCCATGCCTCGCATCGAAAAATTCGTGAAGCAGTACGACATCAAAGTGGCGATCCATAATCATGGACCGGAGGACAAGCACTTCCCTACTCCGGCAAGCGCGCTGAAAGTGATCGGCAATATGGATCCGCGCGTGGGCCTGTGCATCGACGTCGGGCACACGGTTCGCACCGGCCAGAATGTGGTTGAGGCGATCCAGGAAGCCGGGCCACGGCTACTTGATATGCACATCAAAGATCTGCGAGACTTAATGGCCAAAGACTCGCAGGTGGAAGTGGGCGACGGCAAGATGCCGATCGTGGCGATTTTCAAGCAATTGAAGAAGATGAATTACCAAGGCTGTGTCATGCTGGAGTACGAGATTAATGGCGACAACCCGCTACCGGGCATGCAGAAGTCGTTCGCATACATGCGCGGGGTGCTAGCAGGCCTGAGGGGTTAAAGCCCGTAGGAAAAGGAGGAAGTTATGTTCTGCCACAAATGTGGAGCGAATGTAGAGCCCAATGCGCAGTTTTGCCCCAGCTGCGGACAAACCGTGGGGGCGGATGTGCCACCACCTCAACCGAATATGCCGCAGCCCTATGCCCCGCCCGCGACGGCACAGGTGCAGACGGGCAAGTGGATTGGCGAAGCATGGGAGTTAGTGAAGACCGACCTTCTGATGTTTGCCGTGGCGGCCCTGTTGTTCGCCGTAGTCGGCGGGGCGATTCCGGTTGTTCTGCAAGGCGCGATGGCGGTCGGGTTCAATATTCTGGCTCTACCGCAGAATTTGTGGGTGAGTACCCACAGAAATGAAGCGTAGCGTGAGTCCGCTTCACCCTCTTAACTATGAATAGGACGGGGATGGGTCCCTTGTCAAGGCAACCCTTCGGGCTCGCTTCG
>CAIRSA010000333.1 GCA_903881085.1 uncultured Acidobacteriia bacterium | reverse complement strand
TAAGCCCATCCAACTGCTTTTTCCAGGTTCAGCGATCAGCAGTCAGCCTTCAGCTTTGGCATGAGCGCGGTGAGCATGCGTCACCAGTTCCTCATCACCGGACGCCTCACTCCCGTTCAAGTCCAGGGGCCTACGAGCGAACGTAATGTCAACGTAACATCGTTACGCCCGTTCCAATTGTTGAAGTTTTTCTGTTTATGATTTGAGCCGTAAGAATCCATACCGCGAGCCGCGACTCCGTGGTGCTGAATCATTCCAACGTTGGCTTGCGCCAGGTGCAATCACCCATCGAGTTTGCCGTGGCGCAGGGTAGGCAAGAGGGGAGCGATTGGTTCTACCCCCTGACGCGTAATGGACACAACCAAACCTCGTGGTATAATCAAAAGATTATTTTTGCCGGCCAACTTAAGTATTTTGGGGATGAATATGTCTGTTTTCGACTCGCCGCATTGCCTCCGTCTCGTGTCTGGTTCTGTTTTTGTGGCCGCATTCCGCAGCCGGACTGTTCTCAGATCGAGCCTACTTCACATTCTTCCGGCCTGCATGCTTGAACTGCGTGATTCTCGCTAAATTAAGTCTGAGCGAGGTCCCCATGAGTTCACGTGCGTCGCATTGGAAGCTCTTCGGTCCGGTCATTGCTGCCATCGCCGTAATCGCGGTCCGGCTCGTGCTGATTCCTATTCTTCCAGAACCCTTACCTGCAATCCATGACGAATTCAGCTATCTACTTGCAGCAGACACGTTTGCACATGGGAGAATCACGAACCCTCCTCATCCGATGTGGGTCTTCTTCGAGAGCTTTCACATCCTGCAACAGCCAACTTACATGTCGATATTTCCGCCGTTCCAGGGCTTGACCCTTGCAATTGGCACTTTGCTTACGGGACACCCATGGGCTGGAGTGTTACTTGGAATGGCCGCATTTGCCGCCTCGGCGTTTTGGATGATGCAAATCTGGCTCTCGCCGCGTTGGGCGCTGATTGGAGCGCTGCTGATTGGCATAATGTTCAACGGCACCAATTTATGGATCAATTCTTATTACGGAGGTGCTGTAGCTGCAACCGGCGGATGCCTGGCCTTAGGCGCCTTAGTGCGATTATTGGAAAAAGAAGGTTCGCCAACATTCATGGCGATCGTATTTTCCATAGGACTTGTAATCCTGGCAAATAGCAGGCCTTGGGAGGGTCTGCTGACGGCCATCCCTCTTCTTGGGTGGCTACTGGCCTGGGTTTTCAAATCGAAGCAGCAAGAATTAAAGCGACGCATCAGTCATGTACTCGTCCCCGCTTTTGTCGTTTTGGCAATATCCGGTGCGGCACTGGCCTACTACTGCTGGAGAATTACCGGCGATGCATTTTTGTTCCCCTATGTCTTGAACAAACAAATGTATGCGATCTCTCCAGTTCTTATATTTGAGAAGCCCCGGCCAACGCCTCTGTATCGCCACCCCGCGATGCAACGTCTTTACTTGGAATGGGAGCCGCAATTCCAGGACAGCTCTAATTATGGTTCATTGAAGGAACTGCCTCGCCTTTGGCTGACGCGGTTTGTGCACTATTGGGATTTTTTTCTTCCCGCGGCCTATTCACTGTTGCTGCTGCTATTCAGCGGAGGTCAGAAGCATCGTTGGGTTTTGGCTTCAGTGCTGTCCGTATTCCTCCTTGGCACATTCCTTCAGCCCTATTTCGAAGTGCGTTACGCTGCGCCCGTGATGGGGTTGGTCATCATGGTCCCCTTAGTGTTTCTTTCGGAGCTTGCCAGACCAAACAGAGTTGGGGATCGCTCAGGTTTCGTAATCGTTGCCACACTGTTAGCATCCATCTTTGTCTCGTTTGGAGCTCGAAACCTGCAGGATCACAACATATTGCAGGAATTCGCGTTGGACCGCCAGTTGCTTCAACAGTTGCTGGAGAAAACTCCGGGTGAACATTTGGTGATAGTGCGCTACTCCTCGCAGCATGATGTATTGAAGGAATGGGTGTACAATTCTGCCGATATAGATCAAGCAAAAGTCGTGTGGGCGAGGGAAATGGAGGTCTCGAGAAATGAACAACTGTTCAAATACTTTGGCAATCGTCAGGTCTGGCTGTTGGTGCCTGATGAAAGTTCCCAGCGTCTCACTCGCTTGCGCTGACACGTGGCCGGCCTTTTGCGCGGCTTTCCTCGCTTACGACAAGGCGTAGACGCACTGGCAATCTCATTCAAATCAACTTTGCGTTACCCTGGTGAGGACGACAAAGTAAGCCCTCCGACAATGCGAAGGAGGGTGGCCATGCTACTCCCTTCGGAATAGGGACCCTTCTGCCTGAGCAAGCCGCTCTCCTAATGGCCGCTATCATGGATTCTTCAGACGATGCCATTATCAGCAAAGATCTGACCGGCGTCATCACTAGTTGGAACAGAAGTGGTGAGCGGTTGTTTGGCTATGCAGCCGAAGAAGTGATCGGGCGGCCAACTACACTTCTCATTCCCCCTGAGCGTATGGATGAACCTTAAAAAAGCAGTTGAGTCTTCGTATTGCGGCAATCCGCTTCATTTGTAAGATGTTGCGGGAATCCGAATGGTCACCCAATGGGTGAGTTCGTATTGCGGGTTGTATCGCCGGGGCAAACAGGGGAC
>CAIRSA010000332.1 GCA_903881085.1 uncultured Acidobacteriia bacterium | reverse complement strand
TCTTGTTGGTGTGCTCATGGCGATTTGCCGCTGCTCTGGATTGGCCTCTGCCGCGAGTTGGCTCCGCACTCATCCACCCTACGATAAACGATCAGGCTGGTTTTGTCCAGCTAATTCGACCAAGGTACCTGAACTGTTACGATTTTTGGTTACATCCATTTTTTGAAACTTGCGGATTTCTCAAGGGTTGAAGGTAGCCGGCTTTTCGTTCAATGGCTTCAATAATGTGCGCGAGATAATCCTCGACGCGCTCAGGACGTTTCATAGCGGCTGAGCCGATTGCAAAACTTCGTCACGAAACTACGCCGGCAAGAAATTAGGCGTCGACACTGACACTGGCACACCCAGCAATTTGCCTGCTTTATGCTCTAACCCCGCCAGTGTAAACAACGTCGTGGAGTCCGTGGGGTCTACGAGCAGATCGAAGGTCGCTTTCCTCGGTGTCTGCGCCGGTCACCACCGATCCGATGACGCGCGGGCGCATGACTTTGTAGCGCCGGATTAGCTGCCGCAATTCCGCACGGTGTTTTGTAAGAGCTTCGGACGGTTTCATCGTACCTCAGAGATTATCGCGTTTGGTCCCTGGATTCAATTCTCTCACTGTGCGGCAATGTAAATCGCTCAAACGTGGCGCTTCCCGCGATTGACTTGTCAGGATGCGCACCGGAACACGGTGTTTCCCCGAGAGATCGCCAAAGCGTGTACCTCTATGCCGTCGCTATGAGCGTTCAGCTTTTCAGTTGTTTGATGGCCGTGGGCCACTCTTCCAAATGATAAACCTGCTTGATTTGACCGCCCGCAACGGTGTGGATGTCAATGCTCATAATCCGGAAGGACTTCGTGCCGTCGAGGGCAAGACCCATAAAGTCTCCCTTGGGCGACCCAGACGCTATGCAGCGAACCACGACTTTGTCGCCGTCCTGGAGCATCTCTTGAATCTCCCATTTCAAATCCGGAATTAGTTTCCAAAAGAACTGGACCTGACCAGTCAACTGGGCCTTGCCCTTCGTCTCCGCGGCGTTGATCGATTGGAAATCGTCTGCCAGCAGGCTCCCCATCGTCGCGGCTACGTCCGTGGTTGGGTTCACAGTCAGACACTGCGTATAAAATGGCGCAACAATACTTTTTAGGTCTTCCATGAAATTATGGTCCTTTTGGTTGACGTGATTGAGTGACTGCATCAGTATAAAGCCGGGGAGTGGCTCTGTCAACGAAAATGGTGGGGCGGATCGAATAAACATGAGTTAGAATATTCAAGTGAGTTGGCGGGATTACATCATTGTCGGTGCCGGACCAGCTGGTCTGCAGATGGGTTATTTCCTGGAGCAGGCGGGCTACAGCTATACCATTCTGGAAGCCGCGGATTGCGCGGGCTCGTTCTATACCCGGCAACCCCGGCACCGCAAACTGATTTCCTTTAATAAGAGCCACAACTGGTTTTCCGAGGCCGATTTCAATCTACGCTATGACTGGAACTCGCTGCTGACTTATGACTCTGCCCTGCGATTTCCGGATTACAGCGGCGAATTGTACCCACATGCCGACCGGCTTGTGGAGTACCTGAACGACTTCGCCGAACGTTTCGCGCTGAAAATCGAATACAACGCGAAAGTCGAATCCATCGCCCGCGACGCGAGCGGCGATTTTATCCTGAGCTGCCGGAAAGGCGGCGAGCGCCGCTGCCGCTGCCTGCTGATGGCCACCGGCGCTGTGAAGGAGCATATCCCAGAAGAGATCGAAGGGATTGAATTGGCCGAGGGTTACGAGAACCATGACATCAACCCAACGCGGTTCACCAACAAGAGGGTCCTGATTCTGGGCAACGGCAACTCGGCTTTCGAAGTGGCCAATCACCTCTCCGCGCATGCAGCCACGATTCAAATCTACACTGGCGGCAGGTTGATCAAGCATGCCTGGCAAAGTCACTATGTTGGCGACTTACGCGCAGTCAATAACACGCTTCTTGAGATGGGCCAGATCAAAATACCGCATCTGTTGAGCGGCGCCAAGGCAACCCGGATTGTCCGCCAAGACGATGGCGCGCTCCGGGTTTTCTACGAAGAAGATGTGCCCCACTGGGCTGTTCCCGGCACGATGCGCAGCGCGGCGGTGTACGATCACGTGATCCGGGCGACCGGATGGAAGTACTACGAGCCGTCGTTATTTTTAGCTCGAGACGCCCCCGCAGCCGGCGCCAATGGCAAGTATCCAACGCTTAGCCCGATGTGGGAAAGCAGCCAGCCCGGCCTGTTCTATATCGGCGCTGCCATGGCCAACAACGACACGAAGACGACGTCCGGCTTCATCCACGGTTTCCGCCACAACATCCGGACGTTGTTCCATCTGCTCGAACAGCGCTATCACGGCGTGCCGCTCCCGGGCCGGACGTTTCCGCTGACGAACGAAGAAGAGCTTGAAATTCTAGTGCTGGCGGTGCTCACGCGGCTGAGTACGACCTCGGCATTATTTCAGATGTTCGGTGTGTTGGCGGACGCCTTGGTTTTCAGCCCCGGCCACGTCGATTGGTACCCTGAACTGCCCGTCGAGTATCTCTTACGACAACCCGAGTTCGGCGGAATGAAAGATCTGTTAACGATTACGCTTGAGCTGGGCTTCGACGGGTATCCGAAAAATACCGATGCGCTCAACTTCATCCATCCCAACGATCCGGGCGGCGGCGGTAGTTGCGTTGCCTTCATTCATCCGGTGTTGCGGCATTACCGCTCGGGCAAGGCGGTGAGCGAAGTACATTTACAGTCCGGCGTTTTTGTGAGGTACGACGCTCCGAATGAGGAGTTCGCCATTGAGTTCGACCGCCAGAAGCCCCACCATGTTATCTTTAACATGATCAACGGTATCGTCGGCGTGACCGGCGAGACATTGGCGGTCGACACCTTCACGGATTCGGAAACGGGCGGTTTCACGCCTTGGCCACCGGAGTTGCGGCAGGATGCGCCGGAATTGCCGCAGTGTATTCGAACGCATCAGCCGGACTTCAGGCCAGATCCGGCGAACTATTTGTAATTTTGTCCGAACCTTGTAAGGAGAAACATCAAACGAATGAATTCATACGACTACATCGTCGTCGGCGCGGGTCCCGCGGGTTTGCAGATGGGCTACTTCCTGCAACAAGCAGGCAGGAAGTACGTCATTCTGGAAGCGAAGGAATGCGCTGGTTCCTTCTTCACTCAATTTCCCCGACACCGCACCTTGATCTCACTGAACAAGTGCTATAACTGGTTCGACGAACCCGACTTCAACTTACGGTACGACTGGAATTCGCTGGTTACCAACGATAACTCGATGCGCTTTTCGGAGTACTCGAAGGAGCTGTATCCGCACGCCGATTCGCTTGTGAAGTATATGCAGGACTTCGCCGCCAGGTTCGAACTCAACATCAAGTACAATACACCCGTAACTTCCGTTGCGCGGGAAGCCGATGGCAAACGGGACTTCGTGCTCACTGACGGGAACGGCGAAACCTATCGCGGCGAGTGTCTCCTGATGGCGACCGGCACGGTGAAGCCGAACATACCATCGGACATTGAGGGCATTGAACTAGCCGAAGGATATGAAGTTCACGACATCGATCCGGAGCGGTTCATCAACAAGCGCGTCGTCATCCTCGGACATGGAAATTCGGGGTTCGAGATCGCCAATCACCTCTCTGGACACGCCGCGACAATTCAGATCTACACTGGCGGCAAGTTGATCAAACATGCATGGCAAACGCACTTTGTCGGCGATCTGCGGTCGATCAACAACACGTTCGTCGAAATGAACCAACTGAAGATGCCGCACCTGATCAGCGGCGCCAAGATTACCAAGCTCTCGAAGAATCCCGACGGCACTATCCGGGTCCACTACACGGAAGACGTTCCGCACTGGGCCGTACCGGGCACCATGCACAGCGTGGCGGTCTACGACCACGTAATTCGTGCTACCGGCTGGAAGTATATTGACCCAAAGTTGTTCGCGGAAGACATCGTTCCCGCGGCCGACGCCAAAGGCAAGTTCCCGGTAGTCAGCCCGATCTGGGAGAGCACCGTTCCTGATCTGTTCATTATTGGCGCGGCAATGGCGAACAACGACCGCAAGGCCACCGCCGGCTTCATCCACGGTTTCCGCTATAACATCCGCACGTTGTTCCACTTACTCGAGCAGCGCTATCACGCGGTTCCGCTGCCGGCCCGAGTCATGCCGCTCAACACAGAAGAAGGACTGGAGGATTTGGTTCAGGCCCTGCTCACCCGCATCAGCACGACATCGGCTCTGTTCCAGATGTTCGGAGTGCTTGGCGAATCACTAGTAATATCGGACGGCCAGGTGCAGTGGTTGTCTGAGATGCCCATGAAGTACGTGATGATGCAGCCGGAACTGACAAAGGGCAAGGATCTGATCAACATCACCCTCGAATTGGGCTTCGAGAATTTCCCCAAGGGCACCGATGCCCTGAGCTTCATCCACCCCAACGATCCCGGCGGCGAAGGACGTTGCGTGGCCTTCATTCACCCCGTGTTCCGTCATTACTGCGACGGTGTGCTGCGCGATGAGATGCATATGCAGACCGGCGTTTTTGTTCGTTACGATGCTCCCAACGCCGACTTCTCAGTGGAATTCGATAAGCGCAAGCCCCACAACCTGATCTATAACTTCATCAACCGGGTTGTCAAAGTCAGCGAAGATGTATTGCCGACCAATACTTTCATGCCCGATGGCGAGATCGGGCAGTTCACGCCATGGACGCCGGAGCAGCGCTATGAAATGGCGGAATTGCCGAAATGCGTGCACACGCACCAGACGGATTCGAAGCCGGAACTTACTAAGTACCAGTAACTGGACGAGTAACCGAAGGGGCGCGGCCGGTAATGGGGCGCCCCTTTAGCTGCTGTATTTCGTCACGATCTCCAATTCGATCCGCCCACCCTGGTCCGAACGATGGATGATCTTGGTGTGGAAAGAATCGTCGTACGTATTATGAACCGGCGCCTGGTAAGGTAGAACGAACTTCAAATCCCGCGCCGCCAATGCCTGAAATTCCTCATGTAGATGAATCACATCGGCCGGCCGCTTGGCGTACAGCGCATAGTGCCAGATCTCGTCCTTTGAAAACAAGCGCGTCAGGCGTTCCGGATGGCCGCCGGCAATCGCCGCGTCGTCCTCCTCGGCAAGACCATGGAAATTCCTGTGCGTGAGGCTCGGAGCGTCATTGAGCACCGAAGCGGATGGGCGATGAATGTCGAACAATTCCAGCATCAAGGTGCGGCCGTTCACCTGCAGCCAGATGCGCATGATTTCCGTTTCCGCGTTTACCCGCTTCTGGAATGCCTCTGAAGCCGGAAAACGGAGATATGTGAGCACCTTCATCTCCGCCTCGAGCGCTTGCCTGCTGTGTTCGATCCAATGATGAATTCCGTGCAGCACTAGTGACATCGGTTCGTAAATTTCGAATCCGACGTGGTAGATCTCCTGCTCCGCAAGGCGCTCGGCGACCGTTGCGGGAGCGAGTGAAGATCCGCCGAAGACGTTCTCCAGCACCGCCGCAGCGCCGTTCCCCTTCACTTCGAACAAGGCGTGGGTCAGCTTGTCGAGATCCAGTTTGATGGCTTGGATCAACTGCCGTTTGCTGAGGATATTCTTGCTGCCGAGGAGTTCGCCATGGGAACTGAAGAGTTCATCGCTCAATTGGGCGACTTCCGTCGAGGCGCGCTGCGCGGAGATCACTTCGGCCAAAGCACGCAGGCTGCCAAAGACCTCCATGTTCAAATCGTCCTCGCCGAACTCAATGCCGAATTGCTCTTCGGACAGTGTGACTAGTTCGATGAGGGCCAGCGAATCCAGGTTCAAACCCTCTTCAAGTAACGGAGCGTCCGGGTCGATATCTTCCCGCTTGATATTTACGTCCAGCTTACTGGCCACTAAATCCTTCAATTGTTCAATTGTGTCGTCGATCACTCGCGCCTCCTGAATTTACGATTGTTCGATCAACGCAGCAAGAGCTTGCCTGTCTATCTTTCCGCTTGGAAGCAGCGGCAGGCTCTCAGACACATGGACTTCGTCTGGAATGGCGTGCTTTGGCAGCACATCAAAGCAGTACGCTCGCAGTTGCGCACTGTCTACCTGAATGCCTGTACGAGGTACGCAAAACGCGGCGATCCGCTCTCCACGCTTGCCTTCGCTCTTTCCGGCCACCACGGCTACCTGGCCGACAGCGTCATTTTGCTCGATCACACGCTCGATATCCGACAAGAGCACCAGGTATCCGCTGCGATTGACGCTCTCATCGGCCCGGCCCAACACGGCAATCGACCCATCTGGTTGAGTCCGCGCCAGATCCCCGGTTCGATACCATCCATCGGGTTCTACCTTGTGCAGCCATTCGCCATCTTCATCAAGGTAGCCTTCAAAGCCGTAAGGGTGCTTGGCGAACAATTCGCCGGAGCCGGTGTCTCCCTCAATTCGGAGTTCTACCCAAGGCATTGGCTTGCCAATGGTACAGATCCGGCGATCGAGGCTATCGCCCGGGTCGCATGCGGCGGTGGCGCCCATCTCGGTGCTGCCGTACTGGTTGATCAATCGTCCGCTGATGAGTGGATCGAAGGCGCGAAAGAGCTCCTCGCTAATTCGTTGGCCGGAGGTGACCATCACGTCGTAACACGTGCGCGGCTTCTTATATGCCTTGAACAACATCTCGCAAATCGCGGGAGTTACGAATGCTATCGTCGGCTGGAATCGCTTTTCACGATCCAGATATTTGAGGACGTTTGTCTTCTCCTGCAGGTCGATTGAGGCGCCAGCCATGACCGCCGGAAGAAACTCAGCGCCGAATCCGTACATGTGGGCGATCGGCACCGGGATTACGCATCGGCTGGCAGCGCTAAAATTGTATTTATGAACGCAGTTCGCGGCGTTGCCCATCAACTTCAGATGATCGTGGACGACAAGCTTCGAGGCTCCCATGCTACCCGAGGTTCGTAGGAGGAGCTTGCCGCCAGGCATGGGTTTGCCATTGAACTCCGGATTCGATTCGATGGCTAGAAAGCTGGCAGCCGAAAGCGATGCCGCCCCGCCCCGCACCGTGATCTTGTGCGAACAAAAATGCGGGATTGGTTTGATTTGACTGGTCACGGCGGGAGGGACTAACACAAAGCTGATCCCCTCGCGCAGCAGAGTAAGCAAGAGCAATCCGCCTGATACGGAGTTGACGCACTCGACCGCTAAGCACGTATAGGCCCCGATGCGGTTTGCGCTGAGAACAGCGGCAACTTCGTCCAATAACCCGGGCAGGTCCATGTACTGACACGTCAGCGTGCCGTCGGTGAGGACGTTCTCGCGAGTATCCGCTTGCGTTGTAATTTGGTCAAGGATTTGATGCCAAGCCATCTGGTTTAATCTCTCTCTGCGATCGCGTCCGTGTGCGCCGCGCTTTCAATGGTTTCCGTTTCGGCTCGATTCTGCAAGGCGGGCCAGATGGCATTCACGAGGCCACCGACCAGACTGAGATTGAATAGTAGCAGGGCGGCGGAACTGGTGGCGCCAAGGAAAAATACGCCGCCCAAGGACACCAAACCAGGGAGAAATGTAGTCGTCATCAAGGTCTTGAGATTGGCGTCATATTCATACGCCACTTCGAAAAGTTGCGGCAATTGCCTGAGGCTCTCATCCATGAGGATGATCTGCGCCGTGTTCGTGGCGAGCGACGAAGCTCCGCGTAACGAAACCGAGACGTCAGCCTTTTTGAGCGCGATCGCGTCATTGATTCCGTCTCCAACGAAGCAAACCTTCCTGCCCGCTTTTTGCAGCCGCTCTACCTGCAACGACTTGTCCTGCGGCAGAACTTCAGCGAAATATTTATCGATGCCCAACTCCGCCGCTAGAGCCGCGGTTGGCGCGGCCTGGTCGCCGGAGATAATGTAGAGGGTGAGGCCGAGTTTCTTCAGCTTGTCAACCACCTCCCTGGCTTCAGGCCGTGGCGTTGGGTGGAGAGTCAGGGCTCCGGCGGGTTTGTCCTCCAGAGCGACATAAACCACGGATGCGCCACGCGCCTGCATCTGGTCGCGCGTGTCACGGAATTCGTCGGGAATGGCGATTCCCAGCATCCCCAAATACCGGGCGCTGCCGACACGGACCAGGCGGCCTTCAATCCGGGCTTCAATGCCATAGCCCACTTCGTAGCGGGCATCCTCGAGCGGCGGCAGAACCAGGTTCCGCGATGCCGCGGCCTTGAGGATTGCCATGGCGATGGGATGGCTTTGATTCGCTTCCACGGCGGCCGCAAGCGTCAGCAACTCGTCTTCGCCGATGGAGCCGAATGGGTAAATCCCACCTACGTGCGGTTCATTTTCGGTGAGGGTGCCGGTCTTGTCGAAGATGACTGTGTCTACTCCGCTTGCCGCCTCCATCGCCCGTCCATCTTTGATAAGGATGCCGAATTGCGACGCGCGCTGCAGGAAGTTCAGCATCCCCAGCGGCGACGCAACCTTCATCACGGCGACATAGTTGGAATTGAGCGCCGCCAACGCGCCGGTTGGACCGAGCGTCGCGAGCGCGAGCCCGGAAATTCCCAAGGTCGGCAGCACCGTGCGGTCGGCAACATCCTTCCACCGAGCCTGAATGGCGGTGCGGAAATCGGTTGCGTTGGCGAGTACTTCGCGGATTTGGGCGGCTGCGGTTTCCGCTCCCGTTTTTTCGACGTGGACTTCGATTCTTCCGGCCAGCATCATGGTGGCGGCAAAAACCGGGTCTCCCAAGCCCTTCTCGGCAGGTTGTGCCTCACCAGTCAGAACATGTTGGTCGATGGCAGCCGTCCCTTTCGTGACTACACCGTCAATTGGAATCATTTGGCCGGCATGCACTACAAGGATGTCGCCAGTGCGCAACAACTCGAAGGGGATTTCGATCTCTTCGCCCTCAAGAAGGATGTGCACCGACCGCGGTTGTTTGCCGAACATGTTCGCCAGAATTTGCCTGGACTTGTCCTCGGTCTTGAGCATCATTTTCGTGCTGGCATGGAAAATGGTAGAAGTAATCGCACAAATCAGAAAGTACCCGCCGCCCAGCAGACCAATGAAAGAAATGGAATCGAGGATACGGACGCTCACTCGCCGGTTGACGAAAATATCGGTGTACGCACCCTTGAAAACGGGCATGGCGGCATAGAGGATCAAGGCTCCGCTAACTAGCTTCAACGGAGCGAACAGAAACGTACCGGCCGTTGCAATGACCACGGCCGAAGCGGCTACTTTCAGATAGCGCTCAACCGCTTCCTCAGCCTTCGCAATCTGCGAACGGGCCGCGCCATCCCCGGGTGTGCTCATCGCTTCGAATTGCTTGTCGCGAGTTTCGTCGAAGACCAGATCCTTGGCCTGCTTCAAAGAACTCCACACGTCCTGAGGGCGGAGCGAAACTTTCTTCTTCGACGGAGGTTTAGAGGGGCTGGAGCCGCGGGCTTTGGATTGCGCAAAGACATGCTTGCCGCGAGATACAACTCCGGACGCAGCAGCGCTAATGGCCTCGCGCGCTAAATTCACGCCGTCGACTAATAGGCCATCCTCTTCCTTCACCGCGTCGCTAAAGGCCCGCCACTCCTCCGAAGCCATTTTTCGCAAGGGGATGATTTCGGATTCATTTAATTCTTTGAGCGAGGACCTGGCCTCCTCAACCACCGCCACTACCACAATGTGCGTCCCATCCCGGAATACGCCTAACTTGGCGGTTAGCTTTTGACCCTGTTGCCCAACCGCTTGTCCGAATCCGGTTTCGGGAAGTTCGCTTGCCACCGCCCGCGCTTCGGCGTAAGCAACGGACGCGACTTCCTTTAAGTCGGCGAGCGCGATGCGGAATGGAGCGGTTGATTCCTTGATCTTGCGGTAGGAAAAGATTCCCGCGGCGGCTGTTGCGCCTCCGAGCAAAGCTGCGGCAATTGGAAGCATTAGGATGTTGCGGAACGGATTGCGCTATTATGCCACAAATAGAATTGAATTGTAAAATAGAAGTAAAAATTAGGTGTTGCGAAAATCGGCATAATCATGGTATACTGTTGCCTAACCCTGTAGGCATAGAAACTTCCGCTCGTGAAAATTGTCCACTGCGCAACTCACGATGCCGGTATTCTCGACCCAGAAACAATTTATTCAATGACCCCAAGGAGAAGATCTAAAGTGAAACCTGGACAGCAAGATGCACCTTTAACCACGGACGAGCCGCCCGCTGGCCAACCCAAGACAGCGGAGACGGAACCCGTACAGGAACGCGCCGCCCAAGCCGAGACGGCCAGAGCCAGGGCGGCTAAGTTGTTGACGGAACGGCGTTACGCTGAAGCCAGGACCGCTCTCGGAGAAGCCGAGGAACTTGAGTCCGAACCTCCAAAGTGGAAGCTGGAACGCGCCGCTCAGGCGGAGGCCGCCAGAACGCGGGCAGCTCAGATGCTGACCGAGCGCCGTTTTGCAGAGGCCAAGAGCGCACTTGACGAAGCGGAGAAACTGGATGCCGATCCGCCGAAATGGAAGATTGAGTCACAACGGATGATCAGTTCGTTGCGGGCGAAGTTGCCGAAGCGCAAGACCGCGGACGGTGCCGAAACAGCGGAAAAGGATGGCGGCGACCAGCTTGGTGTTGCGGCAGTCGATAAGTCGCTGGAGATCGTAAGCTTTTATTCCAAGGTAGCCGCCGGAGTGGGGCTGTTGCCGGGTGGGCTTCTGAACTTCGCGGGAGTCCTCGCCGTTGACGTTACGATGGTTTGGAAGATCGCCAATGAGTTTGGGCATAACGAAGGGAAGGACCGTATTCGTGGATCTGTACTCTCACTGATTGGAGCGGTGATCCCAGCGGGCATCGGCCACGGCGCCGGGGCGGCGATCGCTGCAATCCCCGCCATGATTGCTGGAACCGTGGTCTATTTCGTGGCCACGCCGATCCTCGCTTACGCCATGACGCAAGCGGTCGGCAATGCATTCATCATGCATTTTGAGAGCGGCGGGACGCTTCTCACGTTCGACTCCAAAGCCTTTGGAGAATACTTCCTGAAGGAATTCAGGAAAGCTGGTGGAACGATAGTCCCTGAGGCGCCGGAAGTAAAAGCCAGCTAGTGTGGTATCTCACAAAATTTATAGATAATTCAGAATATTCGCGCTTTACTCCGAAGAATGCCCAAAACTGAAGCTCTATAAGTACCGTAATAGAAGTACTATACGTATACAAACCGGCCGCATGCGCGGCTATCTCAAACCGAAGGAAAAAGAAATGAAAAAGATATTAATCATTGGTTTGGCGATTTGCGCCAGCACCATGCTGCAAGCGCAAGCACCAATCATCAAAGTCACACTTCTTGGAACGGGTGTGCCTCTACTAAACGCGGCCGCCCTCGCCAAAAACGGCCGCGCGCTGTCAGGGCTGCTGGTCGAGGCCGGAACGGAACGGATGCTTTTCGATTGCGGCCAGGGAGTCTATTCCCGGCTCGTGCAATCGGGCGGCGGCAGCGCGACGACGAATCCGAATATTGGCGTGGATAAAGTGTTCCTCAGCCACCTGCACAGCGATCACATCGGCGACCTCGGAGCGCTGTTCGCTGTTGGCGCGCTCTACCGCTACACTGACCCGGTCAACGGTGCGGCGGCGGACCTGCCTCTGCGCGTGTGGGGACCGGGAGGCGGCACGAACCAACCGGTGCCCACCTTTGCCATGGTGCAGGCCTTCAGGCTGGCATACGATACCGACATTTACGTTCGGCAACTGTTTACGAATCCAAATGATTTTTCCATTTTCAATCCGGTTGTTGACTCGCTGAACAACACGATCGAACTGTGGGAGGACGTGGTTTATTCGAAAAACGGCGTCACGGTAACCGCATTCCAGGTAGATCACCGTCCAATGTCGCCATCCTACGGATTCCGCGTCGACTACCAGGGCAAGTCTTTCGTTTACTCTGGCGACACAACTTATAGCCCAACCCTCATCAGCAAAGCCAAGAACGTGGATCTGCTGGTTCACGAAGTCTACGGCTACCCGCGGGCAGACGGTCCGGAGATTTATGACTACCACACATCGCCCGAGGATGCGGCGAGGGTCTTCAATGCCGCGACACCGAAACAGGTGGTTTTCACCCATATGGTGACGCCGCCCGGAACGACCGCTACCGACCTGGTGGACAGGACCCGCAAGGCAGGCTACGCCGGTCCGCTTACGCCCGGCGTGGATTTAATGGTGATCAACATCAACGCTGGCGGCATCGCAATCGTACCGGCTGCTGACGGCGTTGGTATTAACAACATTCCGGAGACATCGGATTATATCGAGATCCACCGGGCTCGCCTGCGGCAAAAGGCGGCCAACATGCAGACAGGACATCGGGAATAGTACGCTTTCTGCTCCCTGGAGCGGAAGGCTAACGAAATGCGCACGGCCTTGTTTCCTGCCTATCTGGCGTTGATTGCGATCTGCTTTTTCTGGGGCACGGTTTACCTTGGGATTCGCATCGCAATCGAGTATTTCCCTCCCATGATCCTTATGGGAGGGCGCTTTTTCGTAGCCGGAGTGGCGATTCTTGCAGTCTCGGCAGCGCTCAAGGCGAGGATGCCTTCGTGGAGGGAATTCCTGGTTACATCCGCTTACGGGGTTATTACTCTTGGGATGGGAATCGGGACGCTGGCATTCGCAATGCAATGGATTCCTAGCGGTCTTGCAGCGATGCTTACCACCACTTCGCCGTTTTGGATGGTAGGTGTCGAAGCGCTGCTGCCCGGCGGCCAGAGGCCCAATCTTCCCACCATAACCGGCATGTTGATTGGTTTGCTTGGGACATTGCTCCTGGTAACGCCCGGAGCGATGCAGCAAGGCCTCGGGGGATCCATCGTAATTTCATTTCTCGTTCTGCAACTCGGCTGCGCGGGGTTTGCAGTGGGATCGATTCTTGAGCGCCGCCACGTCACGACGACTCATCCAGTGATTAATGGGGGCGTTCAGGAATTGGCCACTGGCCTCGTCTTTTTGGTTCCGGCGTGGTTCATGCATCAGCCCATTACTTGGGCTTGGCGGGGAGTGTGGGCAGTCCTGTACCTGATCGTGTTTGGCGGCATAGTCGGTTATAGTGCATATCTGTACGCAATGAAGCACCTGCCCGTATCGCTGGTGTCGATTTACTCCTATGTGAATCCGGTGGTGGCGGTAATTGTAGGATCGTTGCTATATAGCGAAGATTTTCATGTCACGGATTTCGGCGCGATGGCAGTGATTTTAGCCGGTGTTTTGATGGTCAAACGCTATAGCGGGCGAGTGAATGGCGCCGCGCACATGCCGAGTGAGTTCGTTCAATGACGTCTCCGGCATCATCGAGTGTAGAGATGTTGACGAATAGCCCTCATCGTGGCTAGTATTGTTCATTCCTATATGCATGGGCTGGGCCGATAGTAACCTGCCGGCCGATGTTCTTGTTTTGCCCCGCAAGTCTTAGCGCGGATCCGGGAGAGAGGGAGGGAGTCCACTTTGAGCACGGACGTCAAGTTCGAAACAGACGACGCCAGCACGGGAACCACTCCGGCGGATGTCGGCACGAAGCCGAAGGAATCGATTCGGGAGCGCTGGGGTAGACGCTGGCGGAAACTGAAGAGAGGCGTGAAGGCGTTAGTATTCGTGGTGTTACTCGCCTCCGTGCTTTGGATTTTTCGCGACAAGATCTTCGTCACCGTGGACTCCGGTGAGGTACTAATCGTGTACTACCGCTTCTTTGGCGGAACCAGTCACAATTCGATCGGACGCGAAGGCATGCACCTCCTGGCTCCCTGGGATAAGGCGTATGTCTACACTGTACGCATGCAGACACTGCTGACGCCAATGACTGTCATGTCGAAAAATGCCCTGGAAGTCAATGTTGACGCACAGATCCGCTTCCATATCCTCCCCGGAGCCGTCCCTTACTTGCACCGCAAATACGGTCCGGACTACGTGACGAAAATTGTCGTGCCGCAGTTGACCCAGGCGGTGCAGGATTTCATCGGTCAATTTCAGCCGGAGGATCTGTACAACACAGACAGCAGCGCTGCCAAGGCGCAGGTCTTCGATAGAGCCAAGCAGTTGATCGGCGGCATCTTGATCTCAGTCGATGATATCGCACTGTTCAACATCAAACTGCCGTCAAAAGTGCAGGCAGCTGTGCAGGATAAGGCCGCGGCCGAGCAACAGTCACTCGCCCACGCCTACAT
The DNA here is from genome assembly GCA_903881085.1 of uncultured Acidobacteriia bacterium. Taxonomy (GTDB): domain Bacteria; phylum Acidobacteriota; class Terriglobia; order Bryobacterales; family Bryobacteraceae; genus CAIRSA01. Next base: position 9,503 of record CAIRSA010000332.1, on the reverse strand, counting down.
GGTGAAGAAAGAGGAGCAGGAACAGTTGCGCTTGAAGATAAACGCGGACGCTCTCAAGAGCTACATCGCAACAGTCGGCGAGATCCCGAAAAGCGTGCTGATCTACAAAGGCATTGAGGCGACGCTCGAGTTGTCGAAATCCCCCAACTCTAAGATTATCGTGATGGGTAGCCATGACAATCTGCCTTTGATGCTAGGTAACGTCCCCGATCTCTCCGGAAAATGACATGGCCAATTCAACACTCTTCAGAAACCATTCCATTGAAGAACTGCTCCCTGGCGGTCACGGCGCTTTCAACTCTTGCACACTGGGAGCGGTAATGCAATGAAGAGTTGGATTTTCAGAAAGCGCTTCACTTTGATTGCGGTGTTCGTGGCAATTCTGGTCCTGTATTTGACCGACATCGGGCCACGTTTCGGCATGCACTTCGATGAGCTCGCCGAGGCGAAGGCTCTAGCGAAATCCCTGAAGATAATGGCGCCAGAAGCCGCGGAGCTAATCGACAAAGAGCGCCTCGTCGCAAACGAACTGACCATCCTTTTGGAGGAAGCGGAGGACCTCATGGGCCCAAAGTTTTCTTCCTGTTTGGACCGGTTGGTGGAGATCAGGGGAAAGCGAAGACAAATTTTGGAGACCCTGAAACAGGGTGGCCTGAAACCGGGTGCGGGGTGGAAAACCCCCTTCATTTTTCTGGAATTTAAAGGCGCACTAGATCAGATAGGGACCGAGCTTGGGAGGACCGAAGCCTGGCTTGAAATCGCCCTTAGCGCCCGTTTGCGGTACTCGGTGCGGTCCAAGCTCGGCACGAAGGGAGAGTTGCCGGAATTGCCTAAATTGAAACACTCGATAGCCACATTCCTGACACAACCGCGCGAGGAACCTCTAAACGAGCAGGCTAGGGATCTGCTAGAGACGTACTCAATCCATCCAGCAGAGCTGTTCAAAGAGTAGCGGCGGGATTTTCGAAGTGCCATGGGTGCCGGTGGCGATCCACCCGCACCCAAACCGAAGAGGAGACAGAGGATGACAGAACTCCGAAAAAGACTCACGGGAAACATCGTATTGGTGATCCTGGCGCTTGCTGGCGTCGTTTTATTGATAGTCTGCGGATTGAGTATTTATGGGCAATTGAAGACTCACGAGATTAGGATCGCGGTAGGAAAACCTAAGTCCGACACCTTTGCCATAATGCATGCTATGAAGACGGTTCTGGCGCGGCACTATCCCCACATCCGGATCACGCTGCATGAAACCAGCGGCACCGAGGATAACCTGAATCGTCTCGGATGGGGCTCGGCGGAACTGGCCGTCTCCCAATCCGACGCGGATGCCCCTCCCGTGGCCCGCACCGTCGCAGTCCTGTTTGAGGACGTATCCAGCTCGTGGTGCATAAAGACTCGGTCCCCGCCGCTCCTGCTGCAGCGGCTTCGCCGGCGATTCTCGGATTTGACGGCCTTCAGGGAAAGAGAATTGGACTGAGCAAAATAGGCGGACAATACAAGGCGTTTCTTTTCCTGGCCGCGCAATACAACCTCAAGGAATCCGATTTCGCTTTCGTCGGTGGCGACGATGCAACCGCCGACGCGGCTTTTAAAAAGAACGAGGCTGACGCCGTGTTCCGGATCCGGGCGTTACTCAATCCTGACATCGCGGCCTTGTTGACGGGTGGAGGGGCGGCTTTCCTTCCTCTCGAAAACGCGCCTACTTTGCACATTAAGAACCCGGCATACACGGTCACCACTATCCCGAAGGGAACATACTCGGTGAGTCCACTTATGCCCGGCGCCGACGTGACGACCGTCCAGGTTCAGCGCATTCTGTTGGCCCGGCAGGATGTCGATCCTGAAGTGGTTAGCGCCATTACAGAAGTACTGATGGACCGGCGCCATGAATTGGCTGCGGCCCTCCCCCTTGAATTTCAGCCCGTCAGGTATCTGTTGGCCCACATTACCCAGGAAGCGCTAAACGCCGGTTTGAACGCTCCGCTGCATCCAGGCGCCCAACTTGATTACCAGAAACAAGAGGGTTCCTTTGTACGAAGACATGAGAACTCGCTCGCTCTCGCCTTCGCCGTCTGCGTGTTTCTGGTGTTCTGGACCGCTGAGTTGCGCCGTCACTCCGCGCACACCCAGAAACGCCACGCCGACGCATACAACTTGAAGGTGGCCGGACTAATGGAAGCGGCTTATAAATCCGAATCGCCGGCCGCGGTCGGGACAAAATTGCTGGAACTTTTCGCGGCCGCGGTCAAGGATCTGGAATCGGACAAGCTATCCGGCGCGTCATTCCACTCCTTCCACACAATTTGGAAGACAGCAATCGATACGGTGATCGCACGCCAGGGGAGCGTAGTAAGCTGGCAACCACCGGCCGCGGCGGCCTCGCCGGGACCTAAAGGCGCTAAGTGGAACCTTGTGAAGTATCTCCAGCCTCGATCGAATTCCTAGGCCGCGACGTGCGGACTAACGGATAACTCGATCTAAACCCATAACACAATAAAAGGAAGACAAAAATGCAACTAGAAATTACCAGAAGACGTTTCACCGCAAAAAACCTCTCTCTTGCCATCGCGGCCCTTGCCGTCGTGGGCTCGGTGAGCCATTTGGGCGCTCAAAACCCCAACGCTTATCCTCCTCCCTTTCCCCCCGTAGCCTCATGTCCGATACCAGGTGGAATTAAGAGCTTTGTCCTCGAGCACATACTCGAGCCCACGGCGTTCATCTCGGCGTTTATCCCCAGCTTCTCGTCCGCTCAGTTGGCGGATTTCTTCGATCCCACCAAAGAAGTGCATACGCGCTTCACGTTCAGCACCTCTGACATGATCTTCCGCGCCTATTCATTCGCTGTCCCGAAAGGGGCGCCGGCATATACACCGGACACTGGCAATTTCGAAGCTATATCCATCGCTAAAGTCGTCGTTGCCGCTGACAAGGTCTACACAACCTGTTCTCCTCGTCCGACCATCACGGTGATGGGCGCAGTTACAGGCGGGACTCCGGTATATGGCAGCATGGTTGGCCTGACCCACTTTTTCGGTTTCTCTTTCGATCCTGCAAGCACAACGAACATCAATAACGCGGCAAACATCACTGTCGTGAACACTGGCACGACAGTAGTTCAAGCGGCTATGGGCAGCGTAACGGTAACGCCAGCGGTAACGACCGCCGCTATCGCAGGCTCCCCGATGATTCAGTCTCTCTACCGCCAGCTCGTCCTGGATGGCACTTCGAGCACCACCGACACCGGCCCACTGACCTACCTTTGGACCGCGCAGGGCTCCGGCGTTGCAATCCTCGATCCTACAGCGGCGCAAACCCGGATCCAGGTTGGAGGTCTACAAGGCGACTATCCGGTGACTCTCACCGTCACCAGCGCCAGGGGACAGCAGAGCAGTTCCACCACTCTTATCCGCTTCGTCGGCCGCTATTTCATCTCCATATCCGCCGCGGGTGAGCTGTCAGACGGCTTACCCGCAGTTGCGGCGCACGGGCATCGATCAGCGCGAGGCATCGTTGAAGCTGTCGTTGCGCGTTATCTGGCAATGGAGAGTTCGACATTTTTTTGCGCACTCGTAAACCAGAGTGGTCTTAAACAATATGCAGTAGCATAGAGTAATGACAAGTCCCCAACGGCCAATTCTGGCCACCGCGCTCTTTGTTGCGGCTGCGGCTAGTGGGCAGGCCCAAACTTTGCCCGATCCTGAACTCGTAAAGGTGATTGCGGGCATTAAAGCGATCGATACCCACTCACATCCGGAGCGAGTCTTAGCCGATGGCGAGATGGATACCGAATGGGATGGCTTCTCCAGTCATTCCTATCAGGCGCAGCTGGTTCCGAATTTGCCTGCAAACGTGCGCCCGCACAGTCATTTGATTGTGGCGTCCTGGCGCGCGCTATGGGGCATTCCCGACCTGGAATGGTCGGAAGAAGCCATTAACAAAGCGATGGAGAATAAGCGCCGGATCATAAAGGAAAAAGGCGATTCCTACCCGGCATGGGTGCTTGACCAGGCTGGAGTTGAGATAGCATTGTCGAATCGCATCACCATGCAGCGTGGCCTGACATCGCCCCGGTTCCGCTGGGTACCTTACGTCGATCATTACATGTTTCCGCTGAGCACCGCAAAGATCCGGTCAGCCAACCCGCTCTATGCCGGTTTCTACGAGGGACTTGAGCAACGGGCGAAAGGTCTGCATTCCGGACGCGGAGTTAAGACCACTCCCCCGGCTCTGAAAGAATGGCTTGCTAATGTCGTCACGCCAGACCTCGAAAAGTATAAGCGCGAGGGCGCAGTCGCCATCAAGTTCACGGCTGCGTATTTCCGGCCGTTGGATTTCGCGCCTGTAAGCGCGAAGGAGGCCGCCGCTATTTACGCCACTTTCGTTCGGGGTGGCGCGCCGGGGCCCGATGAATACAAAAAGCTTCAGGACTTTATCTTTTTCGAGGTAGCCCGCACGGCCGGCCGCCTTCAGTTGCCCGTTCACATCCATTCCGGCCCCGGTGGGGGCGCACAGTACAATTTGAGCGGAGCGGATCCGCTCCTGTTGGAGCAGGCTTTCATCAATTTGCCGGAGACGGATTTCGTCATCCTCCATGGGGGATGGCCGAATTCGAAACCGGCGACGGCTCTACTCAGAAAGAGTAATGTGTATATCGATTTCTCAGGGATGGAGTATTTTTTGTCCCCCCGCAACCTCGCGGAGGTTCTTCGCTATTGGCTCGACTACATGCCTGAAAAAGTATTATTCGGAACCGATGCCTATCCCGAAAAGTTGCCTCACGCAGGCTGGGCAGAATTCCAATGGGTCAACACCCGTAGCGCAAGGGAAGCTTTGGCCGTGGCCCTGACCGAAATGCGGAACGATGGGAACATCACGACGGACCGCGCGAAAGAATTGGCGCACATGGTGCTGCGCGGCAATACGGCCAAACTACACCGCTTTTAGACTTGTATGCTGGTCCGAGTGAGAGTGGCAATGAGTGCAAGGGCGCAAAGCACCTGAATCCTCACCGCTTCCAAGGCGTGGACCCGCACTTCTTGATTTAATTAATCGATCCGCGACCACAGTCTTGCACCGGTCCGCCAATGCTACCGGAACGAATAGTTGATGCCCATAGTGACTTGGGCGACGTTCCGTTTGAAATAGGGCGGCGGATTGTTGACGTAATTATCGAAGCCGGAGACGTTCAGGCCAAACCTCTTGTAAACCGGCACGTGCAATGACATGTTCATGCCGGCAAAGAAGTACTTCATGTCGTTCCAGGCCGGCCGGACACCGCCTTGTTCAAAGAATGTGATCCCGTTTTTGAATGTATGGGAGAAGTTCTGCCCGAATCTGGAGCCTACCAACTTGCGGTTAAGCGAGGGATCTGAAGAGTACGTCTGCTTCATGAAGCCCAAGCCTCCCCGGATGTCGAACTGCGTGCGCTCGTTCTTTATTACCTCGACGCCGAGGCCGCCGCCGTAGGCCTGCACCAAATCGAGTCCCTGTGAAAAGTTGTGGTCGAAAGTTGTGCCGGCGAAACCGAAAAAGCGCGGTTTGAAGAAGTGGTCCTGGACCGCTTCGGCGTGAAACATGGAAACCGTGCTGGGGTCAGAATAGGCCTGAGTCGTCATCGAGTACACCGAGTTGAAGGCGATCGAGGTGCGGTTGCGTGTCTCCATCCATCCTTCGGAATGATCGCTGCGCGACATGTCGAAGGAGGTGAAAACGCTGCGGTTGCTCACCGTCGCACTGGTGAGCGACACACCTAATGTCCCGCCTCCCTTCCACCCGTGGAGGAAGCTCTGTTGCTTGAGCGCCTGCTCAAACGCCGGTTCTCCGATCAGGCTCGACACGTTGCTTAGCGGGACGTTCTGCGGCGGTGCGGAGGCCGCCGTCCTCACTTCGAGGTCCTTATTCTGATTGGCAAGCTCGATCGTTCCGTGGGGGACTTTGCCGGCATCGGCCGGTGTCCGCACGATCACATCTTTCGGGATGGCGGCGAACCGCTTGCTCGAATGCAGTTCCTTGACCTTGTCCCATCCCACGTTCACGTCAAACCCCATGTCGCTGTGAAAGTGAACCTGTTTGGCAGTGGCCCCTTTGAGATCGCCGATCAATTTCCCGCCATCGATGAACAGGATCACATCCGTACCCGGCTTATCTTGTGCGCCAAGGTGTGGCAGCAATGCGAAACATAGAAGAAAGTTGGCGAACACACGAACAGTGGATAACATCGGACGATCTCCTTGGATTCTTTGTGGAACTAAGTTAATGTCGGCTTCCCCGTGAGCCGAAATGATCTTCCATTATATACCATTTGTTCTCACCGGCGCGTTTAGAAAGGACTAAGTGGGTGTGCGGCTTGCCCGGCCAATGTTTCCTCATTTTTCGCCTGAGGTGATGCGAACCCGCATGGATAAAGGACCAAACAGCAACGCAAAAACCTCTTGCCAGAAAACGCAACGTTTAACGACAAAGGCACTAACCACCGCCTGGGAGTGCAGACGCTGGAAATCTTGAGGCGGCTTAACGGTTCACAACCGAAAAAGATCTCCATTTCCTTTATTTGCAATGCAAACAATGCCTACGCAATCTCTTCATGCGCTTCGCCATGCTATCCATACACCAGGGAGGCCGTTTCGTATGCGTCAGCCATCAAACCACAGGCCGCTCAGGTCTAATGACCATCCCGAGCCGATCCCGGGGACCAATAACCCTCACTCCATCAAGATCTTACCCTGTGGACAACTTCCGAAACGCACGAAAACACCATTTTCGCCGGATCCCAACACGTGTCTGTTGAAAGCAAAGGACCGGACCACAAGAAAAACCCAAGAAACCCCGGGATTTCAGCGTAAACCCAAGTTATTTCCGCTGCAAATATCTCCCGGCCCCGCTCTATCTGACAATAGGCCGCTACCTATCCGTCTGGAGGTGCTTAACCGTTTTGAGAGCAAGCCGTACAGTCACCGCAAGCTGCGGCTTGTCCCCCGGTTTGCCTTCCGCCAGAGTTCTCACTTCTTCTTACGCTCCCCAAAACGGATAAGCACGCGGCGAAGTGGGGGCACATGTGAACAACAGTGGCTCCAAAACCTCAGTCAGGGAGGATGGACACTCGAATCCGGCATAGGCTATACTGGCGCAGAGTATCAGGTCATACTCAAACTCACTTCTCATTCTAAAGACAAGCGCTCCGCAACTATGCCAGTACGCATTCCTATGAACGAAATCGATCTAATGGCCGAAACGGAGTTGGATCCTGAGATTCAATTTCCCAATCCGGTCTCGCCGAACGCGCTTGCTCCACGCGCGGTGTGCCTGACCGGAGCAACGGGATTTCTGGGCGCCTATCTGCTCCATGAGGCGTTGGCCAAGACTGAAGCCGTTGCGTTCTGTCTCGTGCGGGCCGAGAACGTAGAGTCTGCCTACAGCCGGATCGTAAGAAACCTATCCAGCTACGATCTTTGGCGCGATGAGTTTGCCAGCAGGGTCCGCGCCATCCCGGTCCGGGATCTCGCGGAGCCTCATTTCGGATTGGGGCCAAACGAATACCAAGAACTCGCAGCCTCGACCGATGTGATTTATCACAGCGCGGGGTCGCTCAATATGGCATTCCCTTATAGCCGTCTCAAAGCGACCAACGTCACTGGAACCCTCGAAGTGTTGCGGCTCGCTGGAGCGGTTCGTACCAAGCCCGTCCATTTTCTATCAAGCCTGGTGGTGTTTTTCACAGACGCACATACAAATGACGAATTATTACTTGAAACAGACGAACCTCGCTGTCATGCGACCTTAAAGGGCGGTTACGGCAAGAGTAAGTGGGTCGCGGATAGGCTCGTGGCGGCGGCGCAACGGCGCGGCCTGCCGGCGTCGATTTACCGTCCGGTCAGGACCATGGGGGCGGCCAGCACCGGTGCCTTGAACGACTTGAGCGACATTTTTCCATTGTTAGTAAAAGCTTGTATCTTGCTGGGTAAGTGCCCGCACTTGGACATCAAGGTGACGATGGTGCCGGTGGATTTCGTCACAAGTGCAATGGTGCATCTGGCGAGCCGCCCGGAATCGTGGGGACAGGCGTTTCATTTCTTCCATCCGGTGCCGGTTGAATGGGACCGGATGATGGATATCCTACGGAACCTTGGTTATCCGCTCGACGAAATGAGTTATAGCGATTGGTGGTCCGAACTGAAGCGCCACGTTTCCAACGCGGAAAATCCCGTCGAACTGAGGAAGTTCTTCTCCACTGCATTGCTAGCCCTCACCGCCCCGCATTTTCTTTTTTACAAACGGCCGCCACTCGATGCGAGTAACCTGACGGATGGTCTCAACGGAACAGGACTTACCTATCCGAAGATCGATGAATCGCTGATGGGGACGTATCTGAGTTATTGGCACAAAATTGGATTTGTGCCGTCACCGCCGGTGCATGAATTGAAAGCGCATGCCGGGCGCCGTGAGTATAATTCATAGATATCATGCTTGTCTCCTACAGCCATCGATTTATTTTCATTCACGTTGGAAAAACCGGCGGGATGAGTATGCGTGAGGTCTTACAGCCCTTCTGCGCTGAACCGGAGAAGTTCAAGATTCGCCGCCCGCCGAAACTCAAGGGCGATCAGCCCAACCCGATGTATACGGTGTGGGAAACGATGCTGCTTCACGCCAAGGCACGGGACGTCCAAAAAGAACTTCCCCCAGAGGTCTTCAACGAGTTTTTCAAATTCGCATTCGTGCGCAATCCCTGGGATCTGCAGGTTTCGATGTACCACTTCATGCTGCGCGATCCGGACATTCCCAGACACGCCGAAGTGAAAGCGTGCGGTAGTTTCGACGCCTTTGTCGAGTGGGTTGTTAAAACCCCGGATCCGTATCCGAAAGGAATCACAAAACGGCAAAGCGAGATGCTGGCCGATTCCCAGGGCAAGCTGTTGGTTGAATTCATCGGGCGCTACGAGACCATATCCGCCGATTACGCGCGCATTTGTGAACGGATAGGAATTGAAGCGCCGTTGCCGCACCTCAACCAAAGCGCCCATAAGGACTACCGCTCCTATTACAATGACCATACCCGCGATCTGGTAGCCGAACATTTCAAGAGCGATCTTGAGTTATTTGGCTATTCCTTCGAAGGTGTTCTTGAGGTTGCGAAATGAGTTCCAAAGTTCACTCAGTTTTCGAGGCGCGGAATTCGAAGGAGCTGGCCGAAAGTTACGATGCCTGGGCCGCGACTTATGAATCCGACCTAGGCGATCATGGAGGACCGCGGGAAGCCGTCGAGGCGCTGGCGCGCGTTGCGGGCCCGGACGCCCGCATTCTCGATGCCGGCTGCGGCACTGGCCTTCTCGGCGGGATGCTGGCGGCGCGCGGCTACCGCAATCTCGAAGGGCTTGACCTATCCGCGGGAATGTTGCAAGAAGCGGCAAAGAAGGGCTGCTACACAGCCCTGCACCGGCAGGCCCTGGGCGAAACTCTCGAACTCCCATCGGCCACATATGACGCGGTGCTGGTGGTTGGCG
>CAIRSA010000331.1 GCA_903881085.1 uncultured Acidobacteriia bacterium | reverse complement strand
CTGGCTGAGCGCACGGGCATTCCTGTGGTCAACGATTTTCGTCCGCGGGACATCGCCGCAGGTGGCAAGGGCGCGCCGCTGGTGCCGTTTGTGGACTACCTGCTGTTCCGCCACAAGAAGCTATGCCGCGTGGTGTTGAACATCGGCGGGATCGCCAACATTACGCTGTTGCCGCCCAGGTGCGAGGCTTCCCAGGTGATCGCGTTCGATACGGGGCCTGGCAACATGGTGATCGATGCACTGGTGCACGAGGCGACTCGTGGCAAGCAGTCGTTCGATCGCGGTGGCCGCCTTGCAGCCATGGGCAAGGCCCATCCAGTTGTTATTGACTCGTTCATGAGAGATGCCTATTACCGTGCGACGCCGCCCAAGACCGCGGGCCGCGAACAGTACGGGCGTGAGTTTGTGGATCGGCTAAAGAACACTGGCCTGGAGATGAACGATCTGATTGCGACGGCAACAGCGCTGACGGCGGCGACGATTGCGGCCGGGATCCACCGCTTTGCCACGCAACCGGTGGACGAGCTGATTGTTTCGGGCGGCGGTGCGCACAACCCTATATTGATGGGCTATCTGGCTGCCCTTATATCTGGGACGAGGCTGCGCGGCAGCGATGAATTCGGAGTTCCTGGCGATGCCAAGGAATCGATTGCGTTTGCGATGTTGGCGCATCGCACGTGGCACAGAAAGTCCGGCAACCTGCCGTCAGCCACTGGCGCGGCACATGACGTAGTATTGGGGAAGATCACTTTTTAATTATGGAAAATCAAGTAGCTATGCCTGAAGTGCCGCTGACAATGGAAGGTTCGGCGGTGTTGCATCAGATGGTGCGCGTGAAGTGGGCGGCGTGGAAGCAGCTTTCCGCCGAGCGCCGCGCGGAAATTCTGGCGCAGGCTGCGCCGGTGCTGCAAGCGGCAGGAAGCGCCGTGTTTTCGCTGTTGGGGCACAAGGGCGACCTGATGCTGGTGCACTTCCGCAAAGATTTCGTGGAGATCAATCAGGCTGAGATCGCGGTGATGAAGCTGGATCTTTGGGATTACCTGGAACAGACCTCGTCGTATGTTTCGGTGGTTGAGCTGGGGTTGTATGAATCGACGATGAAGGTCTACAACGAACTTCTGAGCAAGGGCATCGCACCGCACACGCCGGAATGGAATCAGGAGATCGAAGCGGTATTGGTGCGCCAGCGCGCGGCGATGGCATCGCGGCTATTCCCTGAAATTCCGGACACCCGCTACATCTGTTTCTATCCGATGGACCGCAAGCGCGGCGAGGATAAGAACTGGTATCAGGTGGGCATGGCCGAGCGTAAGCGCATGATGGAAGAGCATGGCATGATCGGGCGGCGCTATGCGGGCGTGGTGCGGCAGATCATCACTGGGTCGATTGGGTTTGATGATTGGGAATGGGGCGTGGATCTGTTTGCTGACGATGCTCTGGTTTTCAAGAAGCTGATTTATGAGATGCGGTTTGATGAGGTCAGCGCGGTTTATGCTTTGTTTGGGACTTTTTATTTGGGGTTGAGGATGGGGCCGTTGGTTTCGGACCCCTATTTTAATTAGGGCTTGGACGGTAGGTAGAATGGCATTCTGCAGCCGATTGGCAATCGGCTTTCGCGGCCGAAACCGCTACAGTGTAGCGAGTTTCGAATTAGTAAGAGGGGCGAGTGCCACTCGCCCGCAGAATGCCATTCTGCCTACTCAACGATGTTGAGTTAGTCTCTCGGCCCATTCTTTACGCAGGACTGGGCCGGTTTTCTTAAAAGTCATCTCGGGGAGTTTGGCCCTGATGTCGGTCCAGTAGAGCGGCAGATCGCCGTGGAACCAGTTGCGGTGATCTACCGCCAACCAGCCTTGCTCAACGGCGAATTTCATTGGATCGGCGGCGGTCATGTCGAAGTAGCGCAGCAAGGCCTGTGCGGCTTCGCGGCGCGTCATGGGCGCATCTGGCGAAGCGTGCAGGCCGGTGGGGTCAAGCGGGTAGTAGCCGGAGATCGCGGCCTGCTGGATAGCAGCGAACGAGGGATGCGTGGTGGGCAGATCGTCAAACCACACGATGGGCACACCTCGCGCTGTGAGCTGAGTTTGGACTTCGGTTATTGAGTAAGTCCCCATCATTTTCAGGCTGGCGACGATGCCTGCGGCCTCGCCTACATTCCATTCGATGGGATGTAAGCGGAATGCGCCGTTGGTCAGATGCGTGACGCCGAGGTTTTTGCCGGCCGGAAGAAAGTTGCTGAGGCCCTGAGGAAACATTGCGCCCAATGGAATCTGAAACGGACGCGGCATCATCATGCGACCCTTTTCATTTGCGCCGCAGGGATGGATGTCGACCATGTAGAAGCCCGTGCCGATGGAATCAGCAAACCACGCCGCGCGCGGACCCGGCTGCGATTCTTCCACGATATCCTGCTCCACCACAGGCCGCCGCACTTGAAGACGGCGAGATTCGCGGATGTAGGGAGTTTTCGAAAGGCCGTCTTCGGTCGCCATCACGTCTTTGCGCAGCAGCAGTTCGGGATAACCTTTACCATTGCCATCGTCGCGGGCCACGTCGGTCTGCAGCCAGTAGAGAAACGCCAGTGCCACTCGTTTGGCCTGCTGCAAAATGCGCGCGGCGTCAAGCGGAGTGCGGTCAAGCAATGATTCATCGTGGTAATCCTGTTTCGGCCAGTTGATGAGCGCCAGATCATGCGGCACGTTGGCGAATACTTTGCTGGCCAGTACGCGACGCCACGGGAAGAACGGCAGTGGCGACATGTTGTTGGGCACCGGAGCATCTTCGCCGAACATCTTGTAAGTGTAGGCTCCGCGCCAGCCGAACTCGGCCGGGTAGTTCACGATGAACGAGAACGGCTGATGGTCGCGGATACGCGCGTATTCGGGCGGTTCAGCGATGCGGTGCGTCTCGCCGGGGCGATGCTCAATCACGAACGGATAGGTGAAGCTTTGCACGCAGGCGGCGTTCGGCGTGTCAGCGGCGTGCGGCTCTCCGGTCTGCGACTTCGATTCGGAGCCGATGTTGTACGGCACTTTGGCGAGCGGCAGCAGGTCGCCCATTTCGGTTGCATCGAGGACGAATTTCGGCACAATGAGCGAGACCTGTTTGGTGTCGAAGTTGTAAGTGATGGCCGCGACAATCGCGTCACGATTGCGTTCCAGATGGACGACAATGGTGCGCTTCATCAAGCGAATCGAAGGATACGCGGCGAGCATCTTTTCCAGCACGTCGACGCCGGTCTTGGGTTCAAAGCATAACGATGAAACGTAGCAGGCGCCGGGATTCAGATTGCTCCACTGATACTCCGGGCGAATGCCGCCGCGTTTGCGATACACGTCGCGGATCTTTTCACGCATGGCCATGTAGGCGCGCGGCGCGCCGCTGATCTCAATGAACTTGTGCTCGTCTAGGGCGGAGACTCCACCAGCGGTCATCTGTCCACCGATCCAATTTGTTTCTTCGGTGAGGCAGACGGAGTGGCCGCGCGAGGCTAGCACCATCGCCGACGAAACGCCGCCCATGCCTGCGCCGGCCACCAGTACGTCGCACGTGACGGGGTCGAGATCCCTGGGGATCGTGACGGTGCGCAAGAAGCTCGCGGGGTCGCCGGTGGCGCGCACGGCCTCCACATCAACAACTGTGACATCATCGGCCGCAGCGCTGGCAGCGAGCAAAATTAGTAGTGCATATCGAGTTCGGGAGTATCGAGCCATCTCTGTCCTTGTAAGCGGGATTCCAGTCCAGACAACATGATGCCATTGGAAAGCAGTGTCCGTTCCGGCGGTGTGGGGGTTCGTTTGGTCAACACCAGATCTTCAAATTGCCGCACCATGAAGCTCCAGTGGTTGTGCACGTATAGCTGAATGTAGAAGCACGAGCTGTGCAGGCGGCCGCCGGTTTCGCGCGCGGCAAACAAGTAGTCGCGACTGTGGCTGTTTAAGTTGAGCACAGATGCCTTGAGCCCATCGCGGTATTGAATGAAAATCGCTTGCGGCGTTTGGCCTTTGTTTTCGGGCGTAGGATTGACGCGGCGCGAAAGAGCCGCATCGAGAAGATCGCGCGACCAGAACGGGTCTTTCCAAACGGCTTCGCCTTCCACGCAACGGATGCGCGCCACGCCCGATTCCCCGCCCCGGCGGCGCTCGGCCATCGCCTGCATCAGTTCTATTGCGTGATAGCCGTGCTCTTCCAGATCGCTGGTGGAGACGGCCAGAACCTCATCGAGCTTGATGCCGCGTTCGAATTCCAGTGCGGGCCTGCGCCATGTCAGGGGCAGTGAGGAACCGCAGGCGAAGGGAATTTTCCAATCTCGAACGCGTTGATACATCGCGCGCGCATCGGCCCATTCGTAGGCGTAATACTTGTCGTTGAAGAGTGGGACGATCTTGCGGTCAGCCTCCATCACGGCCGTGACTTCATCGAACCAGCGTTTGCGCGGATACATAAAGTTGCCGCGCTTCGTGCGCGGATAGTCGCCGTGTTCACCGAGGACGGCTACGCCATCGACGGCGAGTTTCGCGCCGCCGCAGCGCAGTGCTTCGGCGACTGTCGGATAGATCTTCACGCCATATTCGGCGGCCTGTTCGCGGGCCATGTCGTTAACTGGAAACTGATGGATGAAGAAGCTCGCCACTTCGACGCGCGGAGTGTACGATTTGCTATTGAGGCGGTAGCCTTCCAGCAGGCGGCTGAGAAACACGTCGGCATGCGAGTTTGGAAAGTACGCGTTGATGATGCAGGCGACCTTCGGTTTGCGCGTGCCCGCAGCAGCGGCTGCGAACATGCCGCCGAACTCGCGGCGGGAAAGATCAATTACCGCCACGGGTGGCCGCTCCTTTCTCAACCGCACGCATCACGCGCAGCACATTGCCTCCGTAGATCTTGCGGATATCGGCGTCTTTGAAACCCTTGGCCTTCAAGGCACGTGTGAGCGCGGGAAATTTGGAAACGTCGTCAAGGCCGACTGGCGTGCATTCCACGCCGTCGAAGTCGCTGCCGATTCCCACGGCGTCAATGCCGGCAATCTTGCGCACGTGCTCGATGTGCGCAACCACGTCGTCAAGAGTTGCCCGCGTCGGCACGGCCGGCGGCTTCTGGTCTTTGAGTTTCGGATTGCTCCACGACGAGGTGTCGGCGGATTTCTGCGAGAGGAACTCGCAACCGAAGTTCAGCTGCACCACGCCGCCTTTCTTGGCCAGCGCAACGATCATTTCGTCCGTCATGTTGCGCGGAATGTTGCTCAGCGCACGGCAGCTGGAATGGGATGCGAACACAGGCACGCGGCTGACCTCCAATACATCCCAGAACGTTTTGTCGGCGACGTGCGAGACGTCAACGATCATGCCGAGGCGGTTCATTTCGGCTATGACTTCGCGCCCGAACGGCGTGAGCCCATTGTGATGCTGGATTTTGTTGTCAGTTATGTCGCCAGAGGAGTCGGCCCAGCCATTGGTGTTAGTGTGGGTCAACGTCATGTAGCGGATGCCCAGCGCGTAGTAGTCGCGCAGCAGGCGGAGGCTGTCCTCAATGGCATGGCCCCCTTCCAGACCCATCAACGCCGCGATCTTGTGTTTCTTGTTTGCAGCCGTAATATCAGCCGCGGAAAAGGCCAGCTGAAAATCGCGGGCGTGCTTTTGCACGATGTCGTAGCGGACCGTATCGATCATCTCTAACGCGCGGTGGGCGGACTTGTTGTCCTTCACGTACTGCGAGCCGACGTAGACGGCAAAAAAGGTCGCCGTTACGCCGCCTTCGCGCATGCGCGGGACATCGGTGTGGCCCTTGGATGTCTTGACGCCAATGTCTTCACCTTCAAGAGTGCGGCTGGTCACGTCATTGTGCGTATCGATTACGCCGGGCGATTGGGCGAACAGCGCCACGCCGCCCAACATTCCGGTCAACAATGCAAGAAGAAGCTTCATTGTGATAATAGTAGTCCACAATCGGTCAATCATGAAACTATCACGACGAAATTTATTGCAAGGCGCCGCAGCCATGCCTGCCCTGGCGCAGCCGGCGAACGGGCCGATGAACCTGATCCACATCGGCGTCGACACATGGAGCACGCATTTCCTGGGCTGTTACGGCAACCAGACCATCCACACCCCGAACGTGGATGCGCTGGCGGCCAAGTCCGTCGTGTTCGAAGATGCCTACCCGGAAGTGCTGCCCACGATTCCTGCGCGCCGCTGCATCTACACCGGCCGCCGAATCTTTCCATCGGAGATGATTCCGCAGCCGGACGATCAGGTGAAGATCCGCGGCTGGCATCAGCTGTATGCCGAAGACGTGACGATATCGGAAACGTTGCAGGCCGCGGGCTACACTACAGCCTTCATGAGCGACGTGTATCACCAGTTCAAGCCGAACAAGAATTTCCATCGCGGGTTCGATTGCTGGCGCTACATTCGCGGGCAGGAGGCGGACCGGCTGGAGACGGGCGGACGCAGCCGCATCAACCTGGCAGATTACATGCACAAATCGCAGCCCATGCCAAATCCGAAGGCGAAGCTTGGCGGCGTGCTGCAATATCTGTTGAACCGGCAGAACTGGAAGACTGCCGACGACTTTTTGGCCGCGCAGGTATTTCGTGAAGCCGAGCAGTGGTTGGGGAACAACGTGGCGGAGAACAGCCCGTTCTACCTGCACATCGAATCATTTTCGCCGCATGAGTTCTGGGATCCGCCGGAGGAGTTTTACCGCCAGTACATGAAGTCGAATTATCGCGGCCCGAAGCTGATCATGCCGCCCAACATGACCACCAACATGTCACCGGTAGAAGTGGAGCATGCGCGGGCGCTCTATCAGGGGCTGGTGACATTCGTGGATGACCGCATCGGCAAACTGCTGCGGACGGTGGAACGCATGGGGCTGATGCAGAACACGCTGATCGTGTTCGTGGCCGATCATGGCACAATGATGGGCGAGCAGAACCAGTTGCACAAAGGCGAGCCGCGGTTGCGGACGCAGGTGACGCATGTGCCGATGATGATCTACAACCCGCGCGAGCAGTGGGCAGGCAAGAGAATAAAAGGGTACGTTCAGCATCCGGACCTTATGCCCACGCTGCTTGAGACCTTAGGCGTGGCGGTGCCGAAGCGGGTAACCGGGGACAGCCTAAGATCATTGACGCCGCCGAAGCGCGACACAATCATCACCGGATGGGGCGAGCACGCGACCATTCGCACGCGCGAGTGGGTTTACATTGGGCGTTGGAGCCCAGGAGCGAAGTTCGAACAGTTGTACAAGTTAGCGAACGATCCGTTGGAGTTGAAAAACGTGGCGGCTGACCATCCTTCGGTAGTTGAAGATTTCCGCGCGCAACTGAAACGCCACGTGGATGGTGGATGGAGCATCACGAAGGGCACTTTTGCTTGAGGCTCGGGACATTTTGTCTTCATGGTACTAGACAAGTTGTCACGGCGAGGAAAGGGTTCTACGTAGATTCATGCATTTGAAATGGCCTCAGTAATGGCACATCGATTGCACTAGTACTGTCAACAATGAATAGGGCGACTGAATCTCAGTTTCGCGTTCGTCGCCAATCGTACAAGTCCCCGATCCGCCCTTAGAGGAGCCTCTCATGTGCTCCCATTAGCGTGTATAGGGATGGCTCTGCATCACCTCTCCCTCCCGGTGTAGAGCCATCACTTGTATCATCCCTCCTATAATCCTAAATAGAGCAGTCGACGGCAAATTCGGATGGGTGGCGAGACTGCGCAAACT
>CAIRSA010000330.1 GCA_903881085.1 uncultured Acidobacteriia bacterium | reverse complement strand
TCTTGTTGGTGTGCTCATGGCGATTTGCCGCTGCTCTGGATTGGCCTCTGCCGCGAGTTGGCTCCGCACTCATCCACCCTACGATAAACGATCAGGCTGGTTTTGTCCAGCTAATTCGACCAAGGTACCTGAACTGTTACGCGGAGTTAGGCCGGCATCTGCACCGGTTTGATCCGGAGCCAATGATGCTTGGGCTTGCCTTGCTTGTGTGCGCCCTGATCATACGAAGCTTGGGAAAAACAATTCGAAAGCTCGATGATTTCATCCTGGGCATACTCTGCGGTTTGGGTGTCGCAACGAAGGTCACCTTTTTACCAGTGCCGGCTGCAATTTTACTGACCCGGGCAGGGGTCGCGCAACGCTGTTCTTTCGGTTTCGCAACGATCTTAGGATTCTTAATTGGCACCGCCCCCATACTCTCGCAGTATCCAGCATTCTTCACCTGGATGGTGAACTTAGTAAAGCATACGGGGCGTTATGGCGCGGGGAATGAAGGAGTGATTGTCAAAGAGGAGTGGCTGGCTTCTATCAGGACTCTGCTTACCGATATACCGCTCTTTCCTTTGGCTATTACCTTGGCGTGTGTCTCCTTGGCCATTCTTATTGCCAGCAGGAAATTTGACCAATCGTTTCGGCTTTTGCTGTGTTTCCTGTTCATGGTCCTACTGCAAATCCTGATGGTCGCCAAACACTCGGAACATCGCCACCTCATGCCCGCCTTTCCAGCGGTTGCCTTAACAATCGGCCTGAGCTTGTTATATCTGCTCCCCCCTGGCCGTGCATCCGCGGTTCGGGTTCTTGTTCTAGGGTCAATCGGATTCGCCTTCATTTCCGCGGCCGTAACGTTCGGGAGTTCCGTGACGGCGGCGAGGGCAAGATTCGCTGAGATACAACAAGTAGAAACCAAGCTGAACGCTCTGGATTCCAATTGCCAGATCATCACCTATTACCCGGCATCCTCGCTATTTTACGCCCTAAGTTTTGGAGACGATTTCGCGAGTATAACAAACCGCCAGGCGATTGGAGCATTATACCCACGCAATTACGCGTTTAATGCCTGGTCGAACATCCTTCTCAAAGGCGGAGTGAATACGAGCTTTGAATCGCTGCTGCGCACTTCCCCCTGCGTTGTCATCCAAGGGGATGGGCATACCGATCTGAAGTTACCGGCCGGCGTGATACGCGAGACCTTGTTTGCCGGCCGCGTGGAACGCGTCCAGAGATTAATAGGGGAGAATAGCTTCCTCGCCGGCTGCACCTTTCGTCCAGCCGATGGATTCTATTTTAGAGAGATAATTGAAGGTCATTGGCATGTCTGGACTTCGCGGAAAGGAAAATTCGACATCATGGTTTCAACTGGCAGTCAAGCCTCTATCGAAGCACAGATCGGATCTTTCGTCACGCCGAACTCCGTCTCCATACTCTTAAATGGCGCCCCCGTGCAAAGGCGGAGCTATCCACAGGATTCCAATAACAAGTTCTCGCTCGCCGCGACACTGAAGGCGGGCCTGAACACACTTGAAATTGTCAGTGACAAGCCTGGTGCAAGTGCGCCCCCCGACCCGCGCCAACTCGCGGTCATCGTCAAAGATATGAAGATCACCCTTGGGGATCAAGCATGCATACTGGAGTAGGCGCTTTGGCTGAGGCAGCGGATCCCGGTGGGGGCACACCGCCTTCGGGTCTGATCATGGAGCTGGTCTCATTCATCCAGAATGTGGCCCAGGCTGGTACATTTCCCAAGCGGAGCATCTTTGTAAAACCCAATCGCGACGCAACTCCGTGCCTCTTCGAATAACTGTGATCTGGCGAACCCGCGCTCGCCGGCTTTGATGCCTTCAATTTCTTTCGAAAGCAGAGCCGCCAACTGCGGGGTAAGCCCCGCGGAGGGATAGGGACTCGCTGTTTGTAACAAGACCGGGTTCTTTACACCGCGCGCTTTTACAAATGCCGAGACTGCAATGATCTTCTCGAAGTCACCTACCTCTGCGCTCCACAGGACCACAGGCACCGCCTGATCTTTTGCGGCCGCCTGCTCAATTCTGACGAGGGCCGATGAAAATGCTTTGGTGCGCCTGGCATTGGCCTTAGCGGGCAATTTGGACGCATCGTAGCCAAGCCAACAACTGAACACAATGAGAGCCGATCCAAGATATGTGGCCACGCGCCGCGCCGCCGCCTGGGGCATAAATTGCCGGCACTCCAACAGAAAATATAGTGGAACATACAGAACACCGAATATGATGGCCGTATCTCCTGGAAATGCGTACCGGCTATCGGCCTGCCAGCCGCCATCGTAAAAGATGATCTGGCCGGCGTAGACTACTGCTAGAATGCTCTCAGTAAGTGCGAACCGCTGCAGAATGCCTCTCATCGTGGCTGCTCTGACCTGGCTGGAATCGTGAAAAATATACCTGCTTACCCAGATTGCAATTGGAATCACGGTTACCAGGAATCGAAAACCCTCAGAGCCGGAAAGCAAATTGAGAACCAGCGAACTGCGTTTCCCAATAGCGACACTATTGCCATACATATCCGCGCCCTGCCTTGACATGATAAGTACAACAACGCCGCCGATAAACAGGCAATAAGTAAGCGTAAGTGCGCCCGCAACGCCAAGCCCAGGCCGCAGCCGCCCCGCACGCCGTTCCCGTATTAACAACCACGCCAGTGGCAGGGCGAGCAGAACGAAGTTTTCTTTACTTCCCGCGGCAACCACAACGCCCACATCCACCAGGATCCATGAGACGGCGTAGGCGCCCGGTGTCTGGTTGCGCATCCACAACAGATAGGTGCCGAGCGCCGCAAGCGCCAATCCGAAGCAACAGTAGCTCTCTCCCGCTCCCAGACAAGCCCAAAGACCCGGCCAGTAGGGAGAAGTTAGCAGGTACATACAGAAGCCGGCCGCCAACAAGAGTCCCAGACCCTCTGCCGCCAGCCACCACAAAATAGCCAACGATATGCAGAACATGGACATTCGCGCGATGTACCAGAGATGGGGATTTGCGCCCCACATCCAGGCCTCGGCGAATTTAAGTATGGAGTAAGCTGGACGGTAGCGCGGCAGCATACCGGGGTTACGCGCCTCGCTATAGCGGAACTGCTCGCTGATTTCGCTCAAGGTGACAGTGTTCTTGGTACCGAGAATGCGAATGATCTCATGGTCGTCGATCATTCCCCACTGAGCCTGCAGGTTATCGCTCCATAGCCACATCGTCATCAGCAGGGAGCCGGCCAGGATCCACGCAATCTTCAATTTCGATTCGGAGATGAACATGCCGGGTCAGTCCATCCACTCATCCGCGGGGTCGAACTTCGGAATCACGATATTCAGAATCCGCATTTTGCCCAGTGCGCGGTGCCGCACGCCCGACGGAATCCGCACACACATGCCCGCTTTGACGGGCACAATCTCGTCGTCCAACTGCATCTTCGCGTCTTCGCCGCACTCGAGAAAATAGTACGTTTCGGTTAGCCGTTTGTGATAGTGAAGCTGCGCGTCGGCCGAAATCTCGGTCATGTGAATCGTCGCTGGATAATCGGCCGTCTCACCGAACGCGCGCCGTGCCGTGCCGCACGGGCAGGGCACTCCGGCCAGGGCGGCAAAATCGACAATCTCATACTTGGTCGCTGACATGATATAACCCTAGTGTATGAAATCTGTCACGCGCAGGAATCTCTTCCAATCGGCCGCGCTGCTCCCGCTTGGAGCGGTGCGCGGATCGGCTGCCAACTCCGCAGTCAAAGTTGGCCTCATCGGCGCCGGTGGACGCGGCACCTTCGATGCCGGCTATCTTGTCAAAGACTCCAACGCCCGCCTTGTCGCTGTGTGCGACATCTTTGACGACAAGCTTGCCGCCGCCAAGGCCAAGCTCCCCATCCCCGATGCAAAGACCTACAAGAATCTGAATGACCTGTTGGCCAGCGACGTCGAAGCTGTCATCATTGCCACGCCAGTCTACCTGCACCCTGAACACTTCGAAGCAGCCGTGAAAGCCGGCAAGCACATCTACATTGAAAAGCCCGCCGGGCTTGATGCCGAAGGTTGCCGCCGCGTGATTCGCACTGCCGACTCGGCCGATCGTAAGCTCAACATCACCTTCGGATTTCAGCAGCGCTATGCGCCGGTCTACCTGAAGGCCAAGAAGCTGCTCGATTCCGGCGGCATCGGCGCCATTCGGTATGCGCACGCGCATTGGATCAAGGGTGCGGTGCCGGACAATCAGAAGGTCCTGCCAAAGCCCACTAACGAAGAAGCGAAGATCCGCGAATGGCATGTTTGGAAGGACACGTTCGGAGACATCGTGGTTGAAACCTATGTCCACGGCGTCGATGTGCTCAACTGGTTTCTTGGCGGCCATCCCACGCGCGCGTTTGGCTGCGGCGGACGCACCGTGGAAAAACGCGGCGACATCATGGACCACTGCGAAGTCACTTTCGATTACGCCTCAAACGTGCAGGCCGTGTTGACCGGCTCGCAGATCGCGCCAACGTGGTATCGCTCAGTGAACGAACAGTTCTTCGGGCACGATGGCGTGATCGAAACCGCTCGCGAATACTGGACGCACTATCGTGGCAAGAACGATGCGGTGACGGAAAAGTCGCCGCGCGAAATAACGATTGATTCGCTGGAAACGTTTATCCGCAACATCCAAAACAAAACGCCGCACAACACCGCCGTGGAATCGGCCGAAAGCACACTTACTGCGATCATGGGCCGCATGGCCATGGAAGCGGGCCGCGCGGTGACGTGGGAAGAGGTCATGAAATCATGAGATGGTTTTTAGTATTGGTCGCCGCGTGCGCCTTCGCTGCGGAAGATGGATTTGTGCCGCTGTTCAATGGCCGCACTCTTGACGGCTGGGAGGGCGATCCTGACCGCTGGAGCGTCCAGGACGGAGCAATCGTCGGCTCCAGCGATGGCAAGCCGTTCACGGTGAATTCGTTCCTTGTGTACAAGAAACGAGAGTTCGCCAACTTCATTTTGAAAGCGGATATTAAACTCCGGAATCATAATAGCGGGATCCAATTCCGTAGCACGCTGATGGACGGGCCAGGCTGGAAGGTGATGGGCTATCAGGCCGACGCGTCCGAAGCGGGCGAGAAGTCGGCTTGGGGGAATTTCTACGAGGAGCGCGGCCGCAGCCGGACGATGATGAAGACGCCCGGCGAAGGTTGGGACAAGGCCAAGTCCTTACTCAAAAAACAGGATTGGAATAGTTACGAAATTCTGGCAGACGGCGATCACATCAAACTGACGTTTAATGGGCTGGTGACGATCGACACGCATGATGACAAGGCCAAGAGCGGCATCATCGCATTGCAGTTGCATGCCGGCGAACAGATGCGCGTTGAATTTAAGAATATTAGAATTAAAGTCCTGCCATAAGATGACCGCCACTCGTCGCAGTTTTCTATTGGCCACCGCCACGGCTGCATCCGTCCCGGCGGCTACCGCAAAGCCCAACGTCATTGTCATCGTGATGGATGACCTCGGCGTGCATGATCTCGGCTACCTGGGAGTAAAGGACATCAAAACTCCTAACATCGATGCCCTCGCGCGTTCCGGTGCCTGGTTCACTAACTGGTATTCCAACGCGCCGGTCTGCGCCCCAGCGCGGTCGTCAATCCTTACCGGCCGTTTCCCGGCGAAAGCCGGCGTCTCCAACAACGGCAAGGAACTCGCCAAAGAGGCGAAGACGATCGCCGAAATGCTGAAGCCCGCCGGATACCGCACCGCCGCGATCGGCAAGTGGCACCTTGGCAGCAGCGCAGATTCCTGCCCCAATGCACGTGGGTTCGACTACTTCTATGGCTTCCACAGTGGGTGCGTGGACTTCTTCTCGCACCGTTACTACTGGGGCGAACCGAAAACGCCCAATTATCACGACCTGTGGCGAAATCGCGAGGAGATCTTTGAAGACGGCCAGTATCTGACCGAACGCATCACCGAAGAGTCCATCGCCTTCTTCAACCAGAACAAGTCGCAACCGTTTTTCACTTACATCGCTTATAACGCGCCGCACTATCCGATGCATGCGCCCGATAAATATGTGAAGCGGTTTGCGTCACTGCCTCTCGAACGGCGCATTTACGCTGCGATGATCTCTGCCGTCGATGACGGCATCGGCGGGTTGCGCAAGGCGCTCGAGCGCAATGGCCAGCTCGACAATACACTGATCTTTCTGCTGGGCGACAACGGTGCAACCGTCGAAAAGCGGGCAGGCCTTAACCAGAACTTCGCCACCGCCGGCGATAACGGGGTTTTCAAAGGCTTCAAGTTCAGTTTGTTCGATGGAGGCCACCATGTGCCTGCCTGTGTGAGCTGGCCCGCGCGGATTCCCAAAGCGGGTGCGGTGAAGGAACTTGCGATGTCGATGGACATCCTGCCCACCATCTGCAACGCCACCGGTGCCGATCTTCCGGCCGCTGTCGATGGTTCGAACATCCTGCCAGTGCTTACTGCGAGTGCCAAGTCTCCGCACGACGCCTTGTACTGGTTTCAGGGAGGCCAGCTCGCAATCCGCCGCGATAAATGGAAGCTTGTGCTCAACGGCCGGCTGTATGACCGCCGAGCCGAAGGCGGTCAACCGCTGAAGGGCGAGGATGCTATCTGGCTCTCCGATCTGGAAGCCGATCCCGGCGAAACGCGCAACCTTCGCCGCCAGCATCCAACCGTCGTGGACGAGTTGCAAACGCTCGCCGAAAAATGGCGCTCCACACTTCCTAACCCGGAGTGATATAGAATTCATCTCATGCGATTCGCCGCGCTCTTCCTGCTTTCCATCGTCACAGACCCTGCTAAAACCGGCCTCGACCCGGCTCGACTCAAGCAGATTCCTATCCGCATGAAGGCCTTCGTCGACGAAGGCAAGGCCGCCGGAATCGTCACGCTGGTCGCGCGCCATGGACAGATCGCCGCGCTCGATGCATCGGGCTACACAGACATCGAAACCAAACAGCCGCTCCGCACGGACGCGATTTTTCAGCTGCATTCCATGACCAAACCCGTGGTCTGCATGGCCGCCATGCTGCTGGCCGAAGAGGGCAAGCTCGGCCTGAACGATGCGGTGGAAAAACATTTGCCCGAATTCCGCGGCATGTCCGTGCTCGATAAAAAGGACAATTCACTTCACAAACCGGCGCGACCCATCAACATTCGAGACCTGATGACCCATACCTCCGGACTGCCGCTCAACCCGCCCGCCGGCATCAAGGAACTGCACGGCGCGCTACACAAGACCCTCGCCGAAGTGGCTTTAGTGTACTCGCAGCAACCGTTGGAGTTCGAGCCCGGCTCGAAGTGGCAGTACAGCAACGCGGGTATTGCCGTGCTTGCCCGCATCATTGAAATGCGCGCCGGCATGCCGTTTGAAAAGTATCTGCACGCACGCGTCTTTCAACCGCTCGGCATGAACGACACTTACATTTATCCGCCGAAAGAGAAGTTTCATCGCATGCCAACGGCGTACATTTTGAAAGATGGCAAGCCGCTCAAGTACACGTCCGACCCGTTGGGCGAAGGCGCCATGAAGTTCCGCGTTGGCGCGAAGTATCCGCTGCCGGAAGGCGGGCTCTACTCCACGGCTTCGGACTTATTCATCCTGTATCAGATGATGCTCAACAAGGGAACTTACAATGGAGTGCGCATTCTTTCACCTGCCTCGGTTGAGACGATGACGCAGGTCCACACAGGACAGCTGCCGGCTAGTGGGGCTGGCATGGGTCATGGCCTTGGTTGGGCTGTGGTGCGCGATGCGCAGGCCGCCTGGCCGCTGATGTCGGTGGGCACCTACGGGCACGGCGGACGCTACGGGACCTATTGTTTTATTGACCCCAAGAAGGACATGATGGGCATCTTCCTGATCCATCGCGAAGGCGGCAGCGAAGAGCGCATCGCGTTTACTGAGATGGCCTACGCCGCCGCGCTCGACTAGTTACTGCTGATCGTACTTGCCAATGCGCCGCGCCCAGATGTTCCGGTAGCGCACCAGCGTATCGTGGTTCTGCAAGCCCAGCGGCATCTCCGCAGGATGCGCCGCATAGGTTCCCACTACGCGATGCGCCATGCGTCCGCCGACTTCTTTGTGATGATGTAGCATCACGCCGTTGTGGATCACTGTTACGTATGCCGGCTTCGTGAGCTTCGCGCCTTCGAACACCGGTGCTTCCCAGAAAATGTCGTAGGTCTGCCATTCGCCCGGCTTGCGCGCTGCATTCACCAGCGGCGGCCACTGGCCGTAGATGGCGCCAGCCTGGCCATCTGCGTAGGTCGGATTGTTCCACGAATCCAAAACCTGAATCTCGTACTGATTCATGATCAGAATGCCGCTGTTACCGCGCCACTGACTGGTTCCATCGACCTCTTTTGGCGATGCCCATTCCACATGCAACTGCATGTCGCCGAATTTTTCTTTGGTGTAGATGCTGCCACTGCCTGACACGACTTCGGTGTAACCGTTCTCGACCTTCCATGTCGCCGGCGCGCCCTTCACTTTGTTCTTGCCGCCCTCTTCCAGCCAGTGCGAAAGGTCCTTGCCGTCGAACAGCACAATCGCGTCCGATGGAGGCATGGCAGGCTGCTCGCCCGGCGTCACTATGGCAGGCCGCGGCCTATCGATGTCATGTACTTTCCACTTCTGTCCCGGCAGCACCGGAGTGTCTGAGTAGCCGGTGGGCGAAGTGCGATTCTTCTTCTGTTGCGCGCACGCCAGCGTGGCGAATAACAGGCAATAACCAAGGCGTCTGAGTGTCATTTAAAGGCCTACTTTATCATGTTGAGCCAGGCCGTTAGAGGCACGGTCCAACCGGCTGCCATCTTGTCCGTCTTCTGAATTCCGAAGCCGTGTCCGCCATTAGCGTATATGTGCAACTCCGCCGGCACTTTGGCCTTCTTCAATTCCAAATAGAAGGGGACGCTGTTGGCCGCGGGCGCGAGCCTGTCGTCATCGGCATGAACAAGAAAGGTGCGAGGAGTGGATTCAGTCACCTCGAACGTCTTCGGCATCGCCGGATATCCTAGCACCAGGAAGTTCGGCCGCTTGGCCATCGGCGTCAGCATCCCCACCATCGCGGCCAGATGGCCGCCCGCTGAGAACCCCATCATGCCGACCTTGTCGGCTTTGATGTTCCACTTCGCCGCGTTGTTGCGCGAGATCACCATCGCCTCTTCGGCGTCTTCGATTGCGACGTGCACGGCTTGCGCCGCCGCCTTGATTTCACCGCGCGATGCGTTCATATTCTTCTGCCCCGGCAGCCTGTACTTCAGAACAATTCCGGCCACGCCAATGGTAGTCAGCCACTTCGCAACATCGTGGCCTTCTTTGTCTATCGCCAGGTGCGTGTAGCCGCCGCCCGGACAGATGACGATCGCCTGTCCTGTGGCTGTTTCTTTTGATGGCAAGTAAACAGTGATTGAGGGTTTACTGACTTCGCTCACGGAGCGGTCAACAACGCCGCCCTTACCACGCTCTTCCCATTTTTCCGCGGGCGCGTTCATATCCGCCGCGGCGCTCGGATAAAGCAGAATCGTCTCTTGCGCAAGCAGCGTCATCGACAGGGAGAAGAGGTACAGAAGTTTCATCGCCATCTATCTTATCAGCGAAGAACCAACCGGAGCTCACCCCTCTCCAACCCCAGCAGCGCTTCCTTTGTAGGCAGTCCGCCACCAAACCCGGTCAGCTTACCGCTGCTGCCAATCACGCGGTGGCACGGCACCACAATCGGCAGCGGATTGCGGCCGTTTGCCATCCCCACGGCCCGCGAAGCTTTCGGATTCCCCAAGCGAGCCGCCAACTCGCCGTACGAGATCGTTTCGCCATAAGGAATCTCGCGCAGCCGCGCCCACACTTTCAGTTGAAACGGTGTGCCCTGCGGTAGCAACGGCAAGTCGAACTCCCTGCGTTCGCCCGCAAAATAGGCTTCCAGCTGACGAATCGCCTCATCGAACGTGCGCCGCGACTCAACCCAATCCGCCGCCGGCTCAATCACCATCTTGCCTTCGGGAAACCCGATCAAGTGCAATCCTTCCTCATCGCCCGCCAGCAACAGCCGCCCGATCGGACTTTTCATATATGTGTATTTCATTGTCACGCCTCCCCATGCCACAAATGCATCGCCGCATACGCGCGCCACGGTCGCCATGTCTCGGCACGCGCCTCCAACTCGCGCGGCTTCGCCAGACCCGCCGCCTTCAACAAAACCAGATCGCCCGCCGGAAACGCATCCGGCTCATGCAGCGCGCGCATCGCGTAATACTGTGCCGTCCATTGGCCGATTCCGCGCAGTTGCAGAAATTCATCGAGCGTGAAATCGCCTGCCCGCGCGATCTGCCGCAATGTCTCCGCACGTGCCGACGTCAGCCCGAGGCCCGCAAAATCGGCCTCGGCGATAACATCGCGTTCCGGGAAAAGATAGCCATCGCCCACAGGCACGCCATACGCGGCAACCACGCGTCCCGCCAGCGTCGTCGCTCCCTTCACCGTCACCTGCTGCCCTAGCACCGCTCGCACTGCCAGTTCGAAACCGTCCCAGGCGCCCGGTACTCGAAGTCCCGGACGGGCTGCCACCCGCGCAGAGAGCAGCGGATCCTGCCCCAACGTTGCCGCAATCTCCACAGGGTCGGCATTCAAATCGAATAACCGCTTCACCCGTTCTACGATGCGGAATAGTTGCTTCGATCCTGGAAACTGAATGCGCAACGCAATCACATCGCCGTCCAGGTACGCTTCCAAAGAGCCCCTCATGCCGTCCATCGAGATCGTGCGCCGGTAGCTCGACTCGCTCACAACCTCCACGCCTGGAATCGCCCTCGGCCGCAAAAATCCGAGCACACGCTCCCAATCGTACGGGGGCCTGAAACGCAGCCGGAAGCGGTAGTCGCCCGGGTCATTCACTGCACTCTTACCCGCCAGTCGACGCAGGTCGCTCGGTGTCCGCTTGTACAATTTCTGAAATGTCGCATTGAATCGACGCACGCTGCCGAACCCCGCCGCCAATGCCACCTCAGTGAACGGCAATGCCGTTTCGTCGATCAACTTCTTCGCAAAATGGATGCGCCGCGTCTGCGCCACTGCCACCGGTGTCGCGCCCAGATGCTCCAGGAACAGACGCCGCAAGTGCCGTGAGCCGATGCCCAGTCGCGCCGCCAACTCGTCCACACCGGCTTCATCCAATGCGCTCCCATCGATTAGCCGCAGCGCCCGCGCCACGGTGCCCGACGTGCCATTCCAAACTGGCGAGGTCTCCGGCCGGCATCGCAGGCACGGCCGGAAGCCTGCCTCCGCGGCCGCGGCTGCCGATGGATAATAGCGGACATTCTCTTCCTTCGGGGATGGCGCCGGGCAAACCGGCCGGCAATAGATGCCCGTCGATGTCACCGCGATAAAAAATCGTCCGTCAAATCTCGCGTCCCGTGATCTTCGTGCTGCCTGCCATGCGTTCATCAATTTCAACTATAAGGTAAGCACTTCGCTCTGGCTAGCCGTTTTCGGACATGTATGATGGATGTACAATCACAGTCATGAACAGACGATCTGTGTTGCTCGCTGGCGTCGGCGCTTTTGCGCAGACACTCCACTCTGAAGAGGCTCCCTTGCGCGTTGCCATCGCCGGCCTAGTCCATGGACACGCCAGCGGCTTCTTCACCCGCTTCGGCAAGCGTGCAGACATTCAGATCGTTGGCGTTGCCGAGCCAGCCGCCGAGGTTCGCAAAAAGTACATCGACAAATTCAAGATCGACCCCTCGATTGTCTTCGATTCCGCAGAGACCATGATCGCGCGCACCAAGCCGGAAGGGGTTCTGTGTTACTCCAATACCTTCGATCATCTCGCCATCGTGAAACTTTGCGGCGCGCACAAAGTTCCCGTGATGATGGAAAAGCCGCTCGCTGTCAGTAATGAGCACGCCGCCGCTATGGCTGCTGTCGCCAAAAGCACTGGCATCCACGTGCTGGTGAACTACGAAACCACCTGGTATTCCAGCAATCGCGCCGCTTACGAAATCTCTCGCGCTGGAAAGATCGGAGACGTTCGCAAGTTTGTCATTCATGACGGGCATCAGGGGCCGAAGCGCATCAACACGCCGCCCGAATTCTTCGGCTGGCTCATTGACCCTAAGGTTGGCGGAGGCGGCGCATCGTTCGACTTCGGTTGCTACGGCGCAAATCTCATGACCTGGTTCATGGACAATCAGCGCCCCGAATCGGTCACGGCGGTTACGCAGCGCTTTCAGCCGCAATACTATCCGAATACCGACGACGAGGCGACCATCGTTGTGCGCTATCCCAAAGCGGTCGGAATCATCCAAGCCTCCTGGAACTGGCCCTTCGCCCGCAAGGATATGGAGGTCTACGGCGAAACCGGATACGTCCACACGGACGCGCTGGAAGGTTTGCGGGTGAGGCTGCCGGGTGGGACGGAAGCTGCTTCAAAGGCTCCGCCCATACCCGCTCCTGAGCACGATTCGCTCGCGTACTTCGCCGCTGTGGTGCGCGGGAAGCTGAAACCTGTGGGCCTGTCATCGCTCGAAAACAATCTGGTGGTGACGCAGATCCTTCATGCCGCGAGAGCGTCGGCCGCCTCCGGCAAGACGGTTTTGATCGCCCGCTAAAAGAGGATCACTGATCAAGGATGTAATATTTTTCTCTTCTTTTCAAATGCCTAGGCAGATCTGGTGGCATTTCAGATGACTGAGTGTGCTAGAAAGAGGGCGGAAAGGAACGCGTAATTCAACATGCCCAGATCCTCAAATCAGATTTTTCCTAAACCTAAGCCCCCTTCTTTCCGATATATTAAGAAGAGAAGGAACCTAGCTCCTATGGCCAGCCCAGCACAATCGGCGCTATTCGCAATGCAGGACCTGTTCGGTGTCGTCGCGCAATCGGTCGCCACATTCGGTTCAGCCAACGCCGCCGTGGAATGGTTTGAAACCGCCAATCCAGCTCTGAACGACAAAACTCCTTTCGAGGAATTCGCTGAAAACGGACCGGCAAAAGTCGAAGCCCTGATTGGCCGCATTGAGCACGGCATATACAGTTGATCGGCGAAAAGCCCACAATTGTTTACCGTGCCTGCCTGAAAAAGTGAAGTGGCGACCTGAGCGGTACCGGCGCATCCCTGTTCGGAGGCCGTTGGAACCGCAAAACCCATCCGCTTGTTTATACCTCCGACTCCCGTGCCATAGCTCTGCTTGAAATGAGGGTAAACAACCCGACAATTCCAGTGGAAGCCGGTGTGATCATGGTGCTTGAGTTAAATCCTTCAGCCACGCGACACTCCATTCCTGAACTGGCCGAAAATTGGCAGACCTCCATGGAATCCTGCCAGAGGGTTGCCACGGAATGGTTCGAAGCCGCCCAGGCCGACATGCTGCAGGTTCCTTCGGCCGTCCTTCCCGCGCAGTTCAACTATATCGTCCGTGCCAGTTCCAACGTGCTCACCCAAATTGCCGAGGAGCCTCTCGACTTCGACCCACGTCTTTGGCCCAACCCTTCGAAACCAGCGCGTCGGCCAGCACCCAGGAAACTGCTAATGCTCCTCCGCTCTCTGATGCGACCTGCCAAGTAATGCCTACCGCCGCCACAATGCGAACGACATCCCCTGCGGATCCAACATCACTGCCATTTCATCCCCATCAGGCAGTTGGGTTGGCGGAATCAGCGTCTTTGCGCCCAATGTTTCGGCTCGAACAACGGCTTCCTTCACGTCATCGACTGCCATAAAAAGCTGTACGAAGTCAGGGGCTTGAGGCGGCGCGGGCCAGATCCCGCCCTTGATCCCCTCCGTTGAGCCGGTATCGATCTGGCGGTAGCCCATTGCGTTACTTGTGTCGATTTTCCATCCGAACAACGTTGAATAGAACTCAGCCGTCTTGTCTGGAGTCTTAGACAAAATCTGAAACTGCACAACTGGATTTCCCACTTGTTTCTCTCCCCTTATCTATTACTTCCGGCGCAACCATCCGCCGGGATTAAAAGTCATAATCATTGCCTCGCGAGTAAAGTCCTGCGTGAATTCCTTGCCACCCGGCTCTTTCAGATACAACTGTACCGCGGCCAGTGGACCCGGTCCAAAGTCTTTTTGAGTAGGTACACCATCGATATGGGTATCTTCCACAACTAAGTACGACTTGTTTGTCACCATCGGCCCATAAGCGTGCATCTCATTCAATACATGCTTCATGGAATGGTCGCTATCCAGAACCACCAGCGTCTTATGACCCGCCACTAACTTCTGAATTTCACCGACAATCTTCGAATCGGTCGAACTACCCAGCATGAAGGTAACATACTTCTTCCACAACGGATTCGCCGCGGCATTACCATTCAAATTCTGGATATCGACAGTAATCACGCGCGACTTATCCAGCCCCATCCCGTTCAGCGTGTGTGCCCAATACAACGCTGAACCGCCGCGCCAGGTTCCAGTTTCCACAATAAACTCCGGCTGCGTCTCATAGATTACCTGCTGCATCATCCAGAGATCGAGCGGGTTCTTCTCAATCCTCACGTTCTGAAACCACATGTTCCGCCACACCGGAATATCGTGAAACAGCTTCATCATCTCGCGCTGCTTTTCATCGGGCATCTGTTGTTTGCGCTCTGTCAACAGCCGCTCATATCCCTGACGGGCGAGATTTTCCGCCGTCTCTCGTGAGACCACGCTATCTTCGTCCACGACTAACTCGGCGCCAACCATAATGAGCCCTTGCCATCCGCCGCCTTCCCTTGTGCCCGCCTTGTCCAGCGATACCTCGATGATTGCCGGCGATGTCTCAAGCGCCTTCGGGGGAACCTTGCGATACAGTTGAAATTGTCCATCCCGCCGGTATTCCGTGCGGTCCACCTCTACCCCATTCACGCGCGTGGTCATAAATACCGGATTCACTTCTTTTAGCAACTCCACGGGAACGGTAAAATTTAACCTTAGAAACGTGGTTTGTGGAGGAACCGGCGGGTCTAAGGCGAGGGAGAACTGTTGCTCAGTCCACAGCCAGCCTTGAGTGCCTGGATAAAAACCCTTCAGGAGCCTCGATTTATAAGCGGGGTTCGCCACTTCGATGGACGAGACCATCTTCGAAGTCTCTATAGCCCCGACCACCTTTGTTCTCGACCGGCAACCCATAAACGCCAAAATCAAAAACAATCACACAAGACCAGATTTACGCAATCGAACTCTCCTTGCCATCCACCATTTTAAGCCTTCTCTCACGGCGCTTCTTCAACCAATGCCAGAGCGTGGCCTCGCTACGCAGTTCGCCTCGAAACGCGAAGCTCACCAGATAGCCAACAGTAAACAAGGTTACATGACCGATGGCGCCAATCATGTATTCATGCCAGGTGAAGTTATAGGCGCCTAGATTGATCACCCGCTTATCGCCCATTGTCAGCGTTGCCCATGCAGTAACTGCTCAGCACGCTGCGATCCCGGCATACAAGCCGTACTTATTCGCCCGGCTCGAAAGAAACGCCAAGAGAAACATTCCGGCCAAACCGCCCGAAGCAATTGCCGATACAGTGAACCACATGGAAAGCGCACTGCCGCCTGCGTGTGCCAACAGTACTCCCGTTCCAGCAGCTAATGTGCCGAACACTGCCACAATCATCTTCCCGACTCGCAACCGCGCCTGGTCGGTCGCTTGCGGCCGTAATGCCTTATAGAAATCCTCCACGCCAACTGCCGCCAGGCAATTCAAATCGCTGGCCAGGAGCGACATGGCCGAACCGCTTAAAGAAGCCATAAACAAACCTGCCATACCCATTGGAAGATGAGTGGCCAGGAAGTAAGGGAACACCTGATCGGCCTTGGTGATGTAACTTGGAAGCTTCTCTCCAGTTAGTTTGTAGAACGACCATACGCAGGTCCCAATCAGCATGAACAAAGTCCATACCGGCACGCACAGCCCGGCACCCAATGCGATTCCCTTCAATGCGCCGCGATCGGTCTTCGCCGCAAGATAGCGCTGCACCAAAGTCTGATCCGCAACATAGCGCTGGCCATACCAGAAGAAGCCGTAAATAATCAGTACCGGAATGCTCTGCTTCGTAAAATCAGGAGTCCAGCTTCCAAAACTGAACTTATGACTTTCCATGGCAACTCCGAAGACAGCCGCCGGCCCGCCCGCCGGGAGAAACAGCAGATACCCAAGGCAGATAACCACTCCCACCCAAATCACAAAGCCCTGAATCACATCGGTCCAGATTACAGCCTCTAACCCGCCAATTACGGAATATAAAATGGTAACCGCAGCAGCGATTACGATCACCGCATCTACCGGCCAACCGGTCATGCTGTTAATCGTCAGGCCGAGTAAGTAGACGACAAACCCCATCTTGGAAAAGTGCGATAAAGTAAATGCGATTGACCCGTAGTATCTTGCCGGACGCCCAAAGCGCCGCCCGAAATATTCGTAAGCGCTCATTCCAACCTCTTCTCGATAGAAGGGAATGATAACGCTGCCCGCCAACGCCAGAACCGCCCATAACATAAACCCCGGCACTAACAACGACCAGTCTTTCCCATAGGCCGAGCCTGGATATGCAATAAACGTCACGCTGCTGATCAACGTGGCCAGCAGCGAGAAACCCATTGCCCACGACGGTACGGATCGCTTGGCCACGAAATACGATTCGGTCGTGGTCTGCCGCCGCGAAAACCACATGCCGATCCCAACCATCACGCACATGTAGGCCAACACGATCAATAAGTCCAGCCAGCGTAAATTGTCCATTATTGTGCCTGCTCCGGCGTGTCGATAATCTTTCCTTTGCGATTGCGAACGCCTCTGATCACCCGTTCGTCGTTGGCGGATCTTTCAGGTTTCACCGCGCCAACGTCACGCAACACTTCCTCATACACCTTGCTCAGCGAAATTGTGGTCACTGCGGGCGCAGGGAAGGGTATTGCGGATTTCCGTGAGGCTTCGCCTTTGCCTGTTTGCACCAGATCCCAATCGCGAACATCTGAGGAGCCGTCCTGCATCGTGTTATCTCCCATATACATCTCCACTTCAGGACTGATCAGAATCGGGCGCTTTTTGCGATTCGAATCTGGCCCGGGGATGTACAGGTTTCCTACAAAGTTCACCTGTAACTTGCCGGTGAAGTAACCACCCGCGCTTCCCCAGTTGTATATCAGGTTATTGCGCACATCGGCCACTCCATTCTGTAATCGTGGGTTTCTCTGGTTGTTACTCACAATCAGGCAGTGGTGTAGAGACACCCGGTCAGTCTGGTCACCGCCAAGCAGAACTCCCATGCTGTGCGGGCCCTTGTCATGCAGGCTATGGAACAACCCCTCCGCAATGATACTCCACTGGATGGTTATGTCCTGGCCCTGATACATCCCAATCGTCTCATCGATCCCCCAGTACGCCGAACAGTGATCGATCACCAGGTTCCTGGCATGCGCAATGGAAAATGCGTGCACATCGGGCTTCTTGGTCTTTCCTTTGTCCCCGGCATGTACCCTTAGATAACGCAGGATCACGTCGTGGGTATTCACGTAGACAGAATCATCCAGTAGCGTAATTCCAGGCGCTGGGGCTGTGCTGCCATCGAGCGTAAGAAAAGGCTCCCGAATCGCCAGCGCGCGAGTCAAGCGAATCTCGCCAGCAACGGCGAATGTGATTTCCCGCGGCCCTTGTGCACTAACTGCTTCCCGCAACGACCCAGGCCCCGAATCGGCCAAGCTGTTCACGACAATCTTTCTTCCGCCCGTTCCTCCACGCGTCTGCGAGCCAAAACCTTCAGCTCCTGAAGCAGCGCCGAGTCCATAGCAAAACACAACTGGGATGAACAGCCAGCCATTCATAAGATGCGAATATATCACTTCTACTACCTTTGTTGCCCATGTAAAAACGGTCCCTCTGCCTCCTCAGAAGCAGGTCTTGTGCACTTCCGGCGGGTTATTATGATAACAATGGGCAAAAGTTTTGGGTTGTTTTGATAGCCGTTCTGATTTTATCGGTCTTCTCCTTTGCCGCGGTCAATTCCAGCGGGTATACCCTGCTCGGCTGGAGCGATTTCGGCATGAACTCCATCGATAGCGATTATTCGATCTTCGCTCTCATGCCGCCAGGAGCAACCATCCACGCACAGTTGATCGACTCTACGGGCAAGCTTGTCAAGACGGACAGCGCTGTCACTGTCACCTACGAAGCGTACGCCGCTACAGGTGGCACGCCGAATTCCACCTCAGACACCAAGACCAACTTCTGGACCTACGCACAATCTCTATTCGGATCGCTCCCGATCCCCGATCCGGCCGCCATGCCCGGTATCGACTCGCGCAAGCTGACCTTTGATCCCAGCCTCAACCGCTTCACCGCTGCCGGAATCCCCGTCACCCCAATCGATGACGCTGTCCAAAAGAATCCTTATCCTCTTTTCCGCTTAGTAGCCCGGGACGCCAACGGAAATGTCGTTGCCACAAGCCGCATCGTTTTGCCGGTTTCCGATGAGGCCGGCTGTTCGGCGTGCCATGCCTCAGGGTCGCCCACTTCTGCTCAGCCGCTTGCCGGCTGGATAAACGATCCAGACCCCAATCGCGACTACCGCCTCAACATTCTTGCCCGCCATGACGACCGCAACAAACGCAACGCAGCTTATGCCGATTCGCTGGCCGCCGCCGGATACAGCGCCGATGGCCTCTTTGCCACCGCCTCCGCAGGTCAGCCTGTTCTCTGCGTGAAGTGCCATTCCTCGAATCTGATCGCCGGATCGGGCCAAGCAGGAGTCCCTGCCCTGACATCCTCCATGCACTCCTTCCACGCCATTCAAACCGACCCCGATTCTGGCGCTACACTCAACGACATGACCACGCGGGCCGCCTGTTACCGCTGCCACCCCGGTGTGCAGACCAAAATGCAGCGTGGAGTGATGCGCAACGCCGTCGAATGCCAGGGCTGCCACGGTTCCATGTCGATGTTAGGAGACGCAGCGCGTCAGGGTTGGCAGGATTTACCCACCTGCGGTAGCTGCCACACCGGCACGGCCGACTCGAATCGTGGCACGATCCATTTTACGAATGCCTTTGATGCCTCTGGGGCACTTCGAACGCCCCTTACCCAGACCTATGCGACTAACATCGATACACCCGCCAAGGGCCAATCCCTCGTCCGCTTCTCCACGGGGCACGGCGGTCTGGTCTGCTCGGCTTGCCATGGCGCCACCCATGCCGAGTCGTCTTCGGCCGTAGATGCCGACAACCTCCGCAGCATGGATGCGCAGAATGCGCCGGGTATCATCGGGGAATGCACAATGTGCCACAGTTCGCTGAATGTGAACACATCCACCACTTCAGGTCCGCACGGCATGCACCCCACGGGAATCAACTGGGTGAATGCTCACCCTAATATCGTTGGAGGCCGCAACGGTGTATCTGCATCAACTTGTGCCGCATGCCATGGAACGGATTATCGCGGAACGGAACTTTCTGAGGCCTTCGTTGGCCGCTCGCTCTCAACCAAATTCGGGGCGAAGGTGTTTTATCGCGGCTTCCGCGTCGGTTGCTACACCTGCCACCTTGGCCCCAGCAACAGCGGTGCCAACCGCAATTCTGCCCCAGTTGCCACCGATGCGGACATTACAACCGCGCCCGGTACCGCTGTTACAACCACTCTGAGCGCAACTGACTCTAAT
The DNA here is from genome assembly GCA_903881085.1 of uncultured Acidobacteriia bacterium. Lineage (GTDB taxonomy): Bacteria > Acidobacteriota > Terriglobia > Bryobacterales > Bryobacteraceae > CAIRSA01. The sequence goes on along the minus strand of CAIRSA010000330.1, from coordinate 600 downwards.
AATGACAAGCTCACCATTCGCACGATTACAGCGCCCATGCACGGTCTGGTGGTGCTGACTGGGACCAGCGCCAGCTATACTCCCGAACCAGGTTTCACAGGCGACGACACGTTTACGTTTGCCGCCAACGATACCCAATCGGATTCGAATCTGGGTACCGTAACCATTCACGTTAAGTAGTGGCCTACCGTTGACCGGACCCTTCCAGCCGGCGTGTATACACGACAGTGTTGTGTTAACATGACACTGTAACGTATGAAATACACTGTCTTCGGCCTACTTGCAGCCGCCCAAATCTTTGCTGCGCAGGCCGAACTTTCTGGTACCATCTACGATCCCGCAGGCCGCGCTGTCGCCAACGCCAGAGCGGAAGCGCAAGATCAGGCCACCATGGCCCGGTACGCCGCCCGCACAGATGACCGCGGCGAATATCACATTCTCGGTCTGCCCACTGGTAAATAGAGCTTGTCCCAAATTTTCCTTTATACGCAGGGGCATGATTACGCCTCCGAATCGGAATCAAACAAAACGATACGATTTTGTTTGATTCCGTCAAATTCGAGGTTTATAATTTGGAATGCCCTCCCGCTCAAGCGTTGT
>CAIRSA010000329.1 GCA_903881085.1 uncultured Acidobacteriia bacterium | reverse complement strand
CTCTTTAACCATTCCAACCAATCTCGTTCTTGTTGCGACATTGCGATTCGTTCCATCTCTACAGCTTTAGGCTGTCAATAGGAACTTTCTACTTTGCCCATTTAGGAACTTATCATTTTGCCGCGACAAACTTAGCAGCTCCCTTTTAACGCGCCCCGGAGAATTTGATATACTTTCAAGACTTTCCGGCAAAGGATGTTATGGAATCCGACAATCATGAAGTGACGATTCTCCTTGAAAGGATGGGCCTTGGCGACAAGGCTGCTGCGAACAGGCTCTGCGAGATCGCAATGCCGGACCTTCTGCGGCTGGCTCAGCATCTGATGAATGGAGTGCGGCCAGATCACACCCTGCACGCAACTGAACTCGCCAGCCGCACGTACTTGCGTCTGGCCGGAACGAAATTTTCTTTGCGGGATCGCGGACATTTTTTCGCTATTGCTGCGACAGCCATGCGCCGGGAACTAATCGATTCCGCTCGCGGCCGTCCTCGTCTGTAGGTTTTGCCCCTCGCCAGCCTTCCGGAAGGGGTCGCCGCGACCAGCAGCAAGTATGAGCTTGCGCTGACAATTGATGAATTGCTGGACAGAATGCGGGAGATAATGCCAGTGGAGTGCTCGATTGTGGAAATGAAATTCTTCTTCGGGACGACAGACGAAGAAACGGCCGAAATTCTCGGCCTGCCACTCCGCTCCATGCAGGTCCGCTGGCAGGACGCGCGCATCTGGTTGTTTGAGAAAGCGTAGGACCAGCAATGGCGACCGATGAAGCAGACCGGAACTCCGAAGACGACCTGATCATTACGATGGTTCTGGCCGCGATGTCGCTCCCAGAAGCGGAGCGCGAGCCGTTCCTGCGTGAAGCTTGCCCGGGGGACGGCGCTTTGTTCGCTGAAGTCTTGCGGCGCATTACCTGGGAGCAGCGGCTGAATGGCTTCATGCTGACGCCGGTGACTCCTCCCGAACGATTGGATCGTCCATTTGCGGTGGGTGAGAAGGTGATGCGGCGGTTCCAGATTATGCGCGTGGCTGGTGAAGGGGGAATGGGAGTTGTCTACGAAGCTCTTGATGAGAAACTAGGCCACCGTATCGCCCTAAAATGCCCTCGCTTTGAATTCAGGCGCCGGCTTTCGCCTGAGGCCTTGAGTTCGCTCCGCGTCACACACCCAAACGTGTGCCAGGTATTTGAGATCCACACCGTTGAAACCAATACCGGCGACGTTGACTTTCTCACAATGGAGTTTTTGGAGGGCGAGACGCTGGCATCCTATTTGCCAAAAGCCCCGGAGCGTTGGCTGGAAACGGCCGAAGGCCTGCAACTGGCACGTCAACTTTGCGCCGGACTCCAGGCCATCCATGCGCAAGGTGTGGTTCATCGCGATCTCAAATCGGGAAACGTGATGTTATCGACCGACACCGCCGGGCTTCCTCGGGCAGTAATCATGGATTTCGGTATTGCACAAAGCGGGGATATTTTTAGCAGCCAGACCCGCGGTACCCCTGCCTATATTGCTCCGGAGCTTTGGAAAGGACAGCCGGCAAGCGTTAAGTCCGACATTTACGCGCTGGGTGTGTTGCTATTTGAGATGGCTCTTGGACAGAAGCCCTTTTCGGCGACGGCTAGCTGGAGGGAACGGCTGGAGTCGATGCCTGACGTTTCGCGCATGCGCGAGCCAATTCGCTCCATTGTCTCAAAGTGCCTGGATCCAGACCAAGAGCGCCGGTTTCAAAGTGCGACGGACGTAGAGGCCGCTCTTGGTCGAGGCACTTCTCGGCGATGGATGATAGCCGGGTTGGCCGGCCTTGCAGCGGTAGGTCAGGCGGACAAGCTTGCTAAGGAGAAATGGTGGCCGGCTTCGGCACTTCGTTTGGCGGTATTGCCACCTGTCCTCAAAGTAGATGTCGCCGATGAGGCGATAATTAGGGCGTTTGTCAGCGACCTTTCGGACTGGCTAAGAACTATGCGTCCCCTAGACCGCTCGTTCGAAGTCATTTCCGACAGGGTAGCTACTTCAGATGGCGTAAAAGCCTTAGTCGAAGCTCAAGCTGTTTATGGAGCTACCCACGTAATTGAATCGGCATTCCATGGCAATACAGGGGTATATCGCATAAGGATCGAATTGATCGATGCTGCTATCAATCACTCTTTAAGACGTGTAGGCGGGACGGTTTTTCGAGAGCCTTCTGATGGGCCCAAGACTCTTGTTTCCACACTGTTCTCATTACGAATGCAATTGGAAGACATAACCACGCAAATGTTTGCGCTCGTGCCTGCACAGAGAGTCTAAACCCTGAATGGCAAGTCTGCGGCGAAATCCGCGATTTGTCCACTTGATTCGGAAAGAAAATGGGATTATCAATCGACAATAGCAAGCTTTCAGTCCCTCAACGTACTAACACAACAGAACTTCTGAATTTCTTTGAGGAGTTCTCCCACTATTTCCGCTAATGCGGACATGAAGGGCAGCCAAGCGCGCCCCGAATAATAGGAGAGAACAATGAAACTGAAAAATGCACTATCCATGACTACCGTTTTTCCGCGTATTGGTACTCATGAGGTGTGGGAAACAAGGAGCCATCTATTTAGACGCTGAACAACGCGGGTCCGGAGCAGACCTGCGTTGTTCAGTGAGATGTTCCCTGCTCTATTTAGCGAGGGCCAAATAGGTTCCTGCCGGCGAACTGATGCCGCCAACAACGAGTGTGGTTTCATAGTTTCCATCGGCAAGATCGGGGACCAGGAAAACCAATTGATGCAGCCCGGGGAAGCCCGAGAGACCGGCGTAAGCGGGCACCACGCTGGTGGTCTTGCCGTTCAGCGTCAAGCGGATTTCCGAAGTGCTGGTAAGCGGGTAGCCTGCGGCGTTAGCGGCCGGAATCTGTCCCGCGGGCACGGCAGGTGTGGTTGGGCCAAGGCCGGTACCGTACAGCACAACGTATTCGCCGGGGCGGGCCGGGCGCAGCGCCAGACCATTCAGCGCTCCGTTGGTTCCGAACAGATTGGCGGGGCCGATGTAGGCTGAGCCATCATTTGCTGTTGAGGCCAGATAGCGGCTGTTCTGCGGTGTGAAGCGGAAGACCGCGGGGTTGATCCGGCGGGCCGTTGTGGTCACGGTGGTACTGCGCAAATTGCTGTATTCGACGACCATGGTAACAGGGCCATCGGGCAGATTGTCCGGCGCGATGGCATTGATTTGTGCCGAACTGGTGAAGGCGATGAAGGCCTCCAGATTGTTGACCAGCACATGCACGTTGTTCAGCCGGACTGGGGCGACGTTCTTGACGAAGGACTGGCCCCAGTCTCCGAAATCGTCGCCAAGATCGGTGCCGAAGATTGTGAAGAAACCACCTGGTGTGATGGCATTGGTGGGTGAGTAGGAAGCACTGTTAACGATGCCGGAGCTCTGGAATCCAGGTGACGGAAGGCCGACGGTGGAGGTGAACGGCGCGGAGGCGATGGTCTTCACTTCGGCAGCGGTGAGCGCGCCGTTATAGGCGCGGAAGAGTGCGATGCGCGCGGGCGCCCATTCGAATGGGTCGTCATCAAGGAAGAGCGTGACCAGTTGTTGTGGATTGAGCTTGGCGTCCATAACGCCCAACGTTGTGCCGTCTGAGCGCGAGGCGACCAGCGCCCCGTTGAGATAGAGTTGCAACGCGCCGGGCGACTTCACCATGATGAGGTGGTAGTAGGTGCCGTTCGTCAACTTGTCGTTGGCGGTGCTGCTGACACCGGAATAGTAAGCGATGTAGCCTGATGGATCGACGTAGATGCCTTCGCCATTCTGAAGATTTTCGCAGCCATAAACGCGGCGCCAGCCGGTGCTGCCGGCGCTCATGGCGAAAATGAATTCCATGGAGTAGGTGTCGGGGGCTACCTTGCCTTTGGCCTGGTACGTCAAGCCACCTTGAGCGGTGCGAGGGCTGGCCGTGCCCGTAACGTCGTAGACCAGGCGCTGTTGCCCGAAAACCGTGTCAGTAACGAATTTGTTGTTGCCGCTCGGATTTGTTTCAGCAAGCGGCGCGCTGCCCGTACGCTGCGGGTTCAGATTACCTTGAAACAGATAGTTGGAGACCTGAACAGCATTTTGAGCGAACGCCAAACCTGCTGAGAGGACGAGTACCGGAAGGAGTTTATGCATTGCTTGCATGTTAGCACCCGCCCGGCCCTACGTGAATACACTGAATGCCGTAGTTCCTTAAGCAGCGTTGGAATATGCCGCGAATCGTCCCCAGATTGAGTTTGTGGAGCTCCATGTCGGCGGCCATTCCGCTGAACACTCCCGTATCCTGCTGTATACTTGCCATAAAGGAAATCGCCGATGACCAAGTGCCTGACTTTGCTGGCAGCCGTACTGCTTCCCCTTCTGGAAGCCCAGACAACCTATTTCCCTCCTGCCGGAACATGGCAGCATAAGGCGCCTGCCGAGGCCGGCATGGACGCGGCAAAGCTGCAGCTGGCAGTCGATTGGGCAACATCGCACGGCTCCAAGTGGGACTTCGAAAAGGACCAGGTGCGTACTTTCGGCAAGATCCTGGGCGCGATCCCCAAGCAGCGCGCGGCAACCAACGGGATCATTCTGCGCCACGGCTACATTGTGGCGGAGTTCGGCGACACCAAGACCAACGACCCGGTGTACAGTGCGGCGAAGAGCTTCCTTTCCACAACCGCATCCATCGCTGTGGCTAAGGGTCTGATCCGCAGCGTCGACGATCGCGTTGCCGCCTACGTTCATGACGGCGGTTACGAGTCCACGCACAATTCTGGCATCACCTGGAAGCACCATTTGCAGCAGGAAAGTGAATGGCAGGGCGAGATGTGGGGCAAGAACGCGAACTTCCTGGGCGTGGAAGAATTCGGCGCAGGGGCGAGAAAGCCGCGCGAGTTGAGCGACCCCGGCGGGTATTATGAGTATAACGATGTGCGCATCAACCGCCTGGCGCTCTCATTGGCGCGCGTGTTCGGCAAAGGTCTGCCTGAGGTGCTGAAAGAGAACATCATGGACAAGATCGGCGCGTCGAATGAATGGAAGTGGCAGGGCTATGGCGCGAAGTCCACGGTGGAGATCAAGGGCAAGCCGGTGGAGTCAGTGAGCGGCGGCACTCGCTGGGGCGGCGGGCTGTGGATGAACTCGCAGGATCTGGCCCGGTTCGGATTGCTGATCCTCAATCACGGTAAGTGGAAGGGCAGGCAACTGGTCTCGGAGCAGTGGCTCGCGGAAGCAACCAAGCCTTCGCTGCACGGGCCGGACTATGGGTATCTATGGTGGTTGAATACGAAAGGGAAGCAGTGGCCGAGCGCCCCGGTTACGAGCTTTGCGGCGATCGGCAATGGCGGAAACATCGTATGGATCGATCCCGAACACGACATTGTGCTGGTGTGGCACTGGCATGAATCAGGGCAGGTGGACGGGATGATCCAGCGCATCTTAAATGCAGTTGCCGCTAAATGAAAACGGAGGGGTACATTGCGCACCCCTCCGCCATTACCGCCAAAACTACTTCCGCGCCAAAACTTTCTTGGCCGCGGTAACAATGGAAGCCGCGTTCATGCCGTACTTATTCAGAACCTCTTCCGGCGTGCCGGATTCAGCGTAAGTCGTCAGGCCCACGAACTCCATCACGCAAGGATTGGTTTCGGAAACCACCTGGGCAACGCGCACGCCCAAACCGCCATCCACCAGATGCTCTTCGGCAACCACAATGGCCTTGGTCTTCGCAGCAGCCTTGGCGATCGCATCGCGGTCAATGGGCTTAATGGTGTGCATGTCGATCACGCTGGCGGAAATGCCTTCGGCAGACAGTGCGTCGGCCGCTTTGATTGCTTCCGCCACCATCAGGCCGTGGGAGATCAGCGTGACGTCGGTGCCTTCCAACAGTTCAATGGCCTTGCCGATTTCAAACACCTGATCCTTCGAATAGATCACCGGTACCTTCACGCGGCCGGCGCGCAGAAACACCGGGCCCACGTGCGCCGCACTCTGCTTCACCAGCGCCGTCATGGCCACTTCATCGGCCGGCGAGATCACTACGAAGCCGGGCAGGGAACAGGTCAGGCTCAGATCTTCGATGCTCATCTGCGATGGGCCGTCTTCGCCGATCGAGATGCCGCTGTGCGTGCCAACCACCTTCAAGTTCACGTTGGGGTAAGCCACGTTCACGCGCAGCTGTTCAAAGCCCTTGTTGACCACGAAGGCAGAGAAGCTCGACACGAACGGAATCTTGCCGCTCGATGCCAGGCCCGCGCCGATCGACACCATGTTCGATTCCGCGATGCCACAGCTGAAAAACCGCTTTGGAAATTCCTTGGCGAAGTAAGTGGTCATGGTCGACTTGGAAAGATCGGCGTCGCATACAACGACGTTTTCGTTCTCCTTGCCCAGTTCCACAATCGCCCTGCCGAATGCTTCGCGCGTGGCAGCGCCCAATTTCAATTCGTATTTCGATGCCATTTAGCCAATCTCCTGGAGCGCGAGCGCGACTTCTTCCTTGGTGGGTGCGTTGCCGTGGAACTTCGGATTGTTCTCCATGAACGACACGCCTTTGCCCTTAATTGTGTGAGCAATGAGGATGGTGGGTTTACCCTTGCAAGCTTCCGCATCGGCGAAGGCCTTCTGAATCGCAGGGAAATCGTGGCCATCCAATTCGATTACGTTCCAACCGAACGCGCGCCATTTATCGGCAATCGGTTCGATCTCCATGATGTCCTTCACGAAACCATCCAGCTGGATGTGGTTGTAATCCAGGATCGCAACGATGTTGTCGACCTTGTGGAAAGCGCCATACATGCCCGCTTCCCAGATCTGGCCTTCCTGGATTTCGCCGTCGCCCAACATCACGTAAACACGCGTGGGGCTGCCATCGAGCCGTGCTGCTTCGGCCATGCCGAGGCCGACCGAAAGGCCGACGCCCAACGAACCTGTCGACGCTTCCACCGAAGGAATAAAGCGGCGGTCGGGGTGGCCCTGATAGATGCTGCCCAGGCGGCGCAGCGTGTTCAACTGGTCTTCAGGCACATAACCGCGCAATGCCATGGTGGAATAGAGCACCGGCGCGGCGTGTCCTTTGGAGAGGATGAAACGATCGCGATCTGGCCAGGTGGGGTTTGCCGGGTCATGCTTCATTACGTCGTAGTAAAGCGCGACCACGAGTTCGACGGCCGAGAGTGAGCCGCCCGGATGGCCGCTCTTTGCTTCGCCGATCATTTGAATGATGTGCCGGCGGACGCTGCGCGCCACTGCCTGCAATTCTTCTACATTTTTGGTTTGCTTCATGAATGGGTCTCGATTGAAAAATACCTGTCTATAAGAGCTTTGCCGCGTCTTTCGCGAAATAGGTCAAAATGATGCTGGCGCCGGCCCGTTTGATTGAGATCAAAGACTCCATCATGACGCGGTCGCCGTCGATCCAGCCGTTCTTAGCCGCTGCAACAATCATACTGAATTCGCCGGATACCTGGTAGGCGGCGATGGGTAGTTCGAAGCGGTCACGGGCGGCGCGGATCAGGTCCAGGTACGGTCCGGCGGGCTTCACCATGATCATGTCGGCGCCTTCGGCGATGTCGAGTTCGATCTCGCGCATCGCTTCGCGTCCATTGGCCGGGTCCATCTGATAGCTGCGCCGGTCACCGAACTGCGGCGCCGATTCGGCGGCTTCGCGGAAGGGTCCGTAATAGCTGGATGCGAATTTAGCGGCGTAGCTGAGGATGGGAGTGTTCTTGTAGCCCGCGGTATCGAGCGCGGCGCGCATAGTGCCGATGCGGCCGTCCATCATATCCGATGGGGCCACAATGTCCGCTCCGGCGCGCGCATGCGAAACGGCCGAACGGCTCAGCCAGTCGAGCGTGGCGTCGTTATCCACGTCGTTACCGATGATCTTGCCGCAGTGGCCGTGGCTGGTATATTCGCAGTTGCAGACGTCGGTGATGACCAGCAGTTTGGAGCAGGCTGCTTTGATGGCGCGCACGGCCTGCTGCACAATACCTTGATCGTCGTAAGCTCCGCTGGCGCGTTCGTCTTTTTCCGCTGGGATGCCGAATAGCAGCACGCCGCCGATGCCAAGCTTTTCGGCTTCGGTGCACTCCTTTACCATCTCATCGATCGACATCTGATAGTTGCCGGGCATTGCGCCAATCTCTTTGCGGATGCCCTCGCCGGGGACGGCGAAAAGGGGAAGAATGAAGTTTTCCGGCTCCAGGTGGGTTTCACGCACGAGCCTCCGCATGGAGTCGCTGGCGCGCAGGCGACGCATGCGCACGGTGGGGAAGGACATTACTTTATTATATGATGCCGGGCCATTGGATTTTGGGCTGCGCATTAGGAGAAAATGCGCGCGCAACCGGTTTGATAGTGTGTAGGTGGCAGATAGGTCACTTTGTCTTGATCATGCAATTCCTTGGTGAATGATTTTTGGGAGGTACGTTTCTCGAATGCTAGGGATGGAACGATTTTAACCAGATGCGCCATCTGAAAGAGCTGATCCGCCCCTTCTATCTGAAGTGGTTTTACTTCCGCTGGAAACCGGAAAACTGTCCGCGGAGTTTCCTTTCGTGCTGGTGGCACCCGCAGATGCCGCTCCACAGTCCCTCGCTGGAGTTCGAGCCACAGGCCGGTGACCGCCCCGACATTGTTTTCCTGCCAATGGGTGACTGGCACACGGCCAGGCAACGCACCCAGCACTTCGCCAGCACATTTGCGGCGATGGGGCACCGCTGCTTCTATTTGAATCCGCACCTGGGTAGAGAGTTTCCCACTACTTATCTGAATAGCCCAAAGACGGTCGTCAGTTCCATTGAGCCGCGTGTGTGGGAGTTGCATATACACCTGATCCGCGAACCGGTGTTCCATCATCGCTGTCTGTTGCCGGAGGAGAACCGCATGGTTGCCGCGACCGTTGAGCGGTTACTTCGCACTGCGAATTCATCGAACCCGGTTTTAGTGGTTAGCTTTCCGCTGTGGGGCGAAGTGGCCACTGAGCTGAGCGAAAAATTCGGCTGCAGAATCGTCTACGATTGTCATGATCTTCTGGCCGGTTTCGGGAATATTTCGGCGGACCTGATCCAGGCAGAAGAGCGGCTGATGAAACGCAGCGATCTGGTGCTGTTCTCCGCGGCCAAGCTGCTGGAATCCACAGTGGAGAAAATCCCGGAGATTGGCAAAAAGTCAGTGCTGGTGCGCAACGGAGTGGACGTTGGCGATTTCGCAGCGGCGGCGGTCCGTGGCGAGCGGCGTGAGGAGGCAAGAACAATTGGTTATGTCGGAGCGCTAAACTTTTGGTTCGATACACAGGCCGTGATGTATGCCGCACGTGCGCATCCGGAGTGGCGCTTTTTGTTGGTAGGACACGTTGGTTCGGGTAACTTCGACGAGTTGCGCGATATCTCGAATGTCCACTTTCTGGGCGAAGTCGCTTATGCCGATCTGCCGTCACAGTTGCAACAGATGGACGTCGGGATCATCCCATTCCTGAAACTCCCGCTGACCATGGCCACCAACCCGATTAAGATGTACGAGTATTTCGCCTGCGGCCTGCCTGTGGTGAGCACCCGTCTGCCGGAAGTAGAGGCGTATGATGGAAAAGTGTACCTTGCCGATAGTCCAGAGGAATTCTGCCGCCAGCTTGAGACGGCGATGAAAGAGGATAACCTCCTATTGCGCGAAGAGCGTATCCACATAGCCCGTTATGAGAGCTGGCAGATGCGTTGCCGGCAGTTGGGTGAGGAGATCGGAAAGCTGGAATGCCGCGCTGTGCACGGGTGGCAGGAGTCTTTATGAGCGATGGACGCGAAGAGCGCGAGGAACGCGAAAAACGATTGGAGCGCGAAAAGCGCGAAGACCGCGACGATAGAATCGATCGTTACATCCCCGATCAATGGGAGCCGGAGCGCCCCGACTCATAAGCGAAACAATTGGTGCCAGAGGTGTCAGAGGTCTCTGACCCCGATTTCTGACCCCGATTTCCGATTTCGGATATGATGTTGGCATGTTGAAGACGATTTCACGGCGGGCATTGCTTGCTGGTTCGGCGCTTTCCTACAGCCGGATTCTGGGCGCGAATGAGCGTGTAAACGCTGGTCTGATTGGGTGCGGGAACCTGGGAATGCGCCACCTGCGCATCTACATGAAGCCCATGCTTGACGAAGGCACGATGCGTGTGGCCGCCATCAGCGACATCTACACCGAAGCCAAGAAACGGGCGCAGGCACAGGCGAAGCTCGAGACCAAAGACGTTCATCACGATTACCATGAGCTGCTCGCGCGCAAAGATATCGACGCCGTCTACGTCGTCACCCCGGAGCACTGGCATCACCGCATGGCGATGGATGCACTGAAGGCCGGCAAGGACGTCTATCTGGAAAAGCCGATGACTTACACCATCGAGCAGTCCAAGGACATCGTCAATGAAGTGAAGCGCACCAACCGCGTGCTGCAGGTGGGCGCGCAGTGGGTCTCCGATCCACGCTACTCTCAGGCGCGCGAGATCATTGAGAAGGGTTGGATCGGCAAAGTGCTGTGGGCGCAATCGACTTACTCCATGAACTCCGTCTATGGCGTCTGGCAGTATGAGATTGAGAAAGAGGCCAACGCCCAGACAGTCGATTGGCCTCGGTTTTTAGGCTCCGCGCCAAAGCGGCCGTTCAGCGGCGAGCGCTACTTCCGCTGGCGTAAGTATTGGGATTATTCGAACGGAATGGTGGCGGATTTCTTCTATCATCGCATGGCGCCACTGCTTTCCACGCTAGGCGGAAGGTTTCCGCAGCTAGTAAGTGCTCATGGCGGCGTTTATATCTGGAAGGAACGCGAAACTCCCGATACATTTTCAATGACCAGCGAGTACGACAGCTTCTATGTGAATATCTCATCGTCGGCGGCTTCCGCCGGGCCGGAGAAGACGCATCTGCCTGCCATCTACGGCCACGAGGCGTCCATTGTTTTCCAGAACGGCTATATCACGGTCACGCCGGACAGCCAGTTCAAGAAGAAGTTCGTGGAAAAGACCGGTTCCGCGGAATTGAAGATTGAGGCGCCGGTGAAGGATCTGAATGCCATCCGCATCAACCATGCGCGCAACTTCCTCGATTGCATGCACAGCCGCAAGCAGCCTGTGCTGCACGCTGAGTTGGCCTACCAGACCATGGTGGCGATCAAACTTGCGGCCGACAGTTACCGCCAGCGAAAGATGTTCGCCTTTGACCCGAAGACGGAGCGCATTGTGAAAGAGGCTCCGCCGCGTGAAGGCTTTGAAGGTTCGGGCGAGAATTATCCGGAGAAGAACTAAGTGATCACGCGCAGAACTTTACTGGCAGCCGCGATGGCTGCCGCGAAGCCGAAGGCCATCCGGCTTGAGATCGGCAACTACGGCATGCAGTCGCTGGGTGTGGAAGAGGCGATCGGCCACATCCGGCGCATCGGCTACGATGGCGCAGAGCTTTGCCTGATGCCGGGCTGGCCGAGCGAGGCGAAGGCCTTGTCTGGCGCTGACCGTCGCAAGCTGCGCGGACTGGGTTTTCCGATTCCAACGATGATTGAAGCGTTCAATCTGATGGCGTCCGATGAAGCGCACAAGGCCACGCTCGACCGCATTCGCGCAGCCGCGGCGCTGGCCTACGATCTGAATCCCAAAGATCCTCCGCTCCTACAATCTGTTCTTGGAGGCAAGGCCGGCGACTGGCCGAAGATTCGCGAGCAGATGGCCTCGCGGCTGGCCGATTGGGGGCGCGTGGCTGCCGAGTGTAAGATCAAGCTGGCGGTGAAAGCGCATGCCATGAATGCAGTGGATACGCCGGGGAAGTTACTGCAGTTACTCGACCAGGTAAACAACCCGGCAGTGACTGCGATCTACGATTACGGTCACTTTCAACTGCGCGACTTATCGATCGAAGAGTCGATGGACGAGATGATCGGCCGTAGTATCTTCCTTACCGTGAAGGACTCGAAGTCCGTGGACGGCAAGCCGGAGTTTCTGCTGCCGGGCGAAGGCACTATCGACTACACCCGTTATTTTCGAAAAGTGAAAGCTGTGGGGTGGAAGGGCTGGGTGCTGGTGGAAATCAGTGCGCAGGTCTTCCGCAAGCCAGGCTACGATCCGATCCGCGCGGCCGAAAAATCCTATTCCCATTTAGCTCCAATCCTGTCGGCAGCGGGGTTGCGATGAGCCAAACGTGGGATGCGAACTTGTATGAAAAAAGCCACTCGTTCGTCTGGGCCTACGGGCGCGATTTAGTGGGCATGCTGCATCCGGATGCGGGAGACCGCATTCTGGATGTGGGCTGCGGCACCGGAAATCTGACCGCCGAGATTGGCGCGCAGTGTGGTGCTATCGTCGGAGCCGATAGCTCGGAAGCCATGATCGCCCAGGCTCGTCTGAACTTTCCGAACCTGCGGTTTGAGGTTCGCGATGCACGTCGTCTGGGGTTTGACGCGGAGTTCGATGCGGTATTTTCAAATGCCGCGCTGCACTGGGTGAAGGATGCGCAGATGGCCGCCGATTCCATGTCCCGGGCCTTAAAGCCCGGTGGGCGACTGATTGTGGAGTTCGGAGGGAAGGGAAACGTTGCAGCCATCGTTGAGGCCGTCAATCGCGCATTAACCAGTGTCGGAATCGCCGACCCGGAGCGGCTGAATCCCTGGTATTTCCCGTCCGTCGATGAGTATACGGCGGTGCTGGAGCAGGCCGGCCTCCGAGTCTCTTACGCTGCGTTGTTCGATCGCTGGACGCCGCTCGAAGGCGGCCTGGTAGACTGGATCCGCCAGTTTTGCGGCATGTTTCTCGCTCCACTCGGCGAGGAACAAGCACCTGAGTTTTGGGCCAAGGTGACTGAATACGCCGCGCCCACACTGCAGCGCGGCGGTGCCTGGAATGCAGACTACCGACGCTTACGCGTCGCCGCTACAAAGCACTGATCGGAGCTGCGTTCCCCCCGTATAGTTGGTGACTGATTCCGGGGACAGCCGTCGGGCTTAAGCCCTCCGCAGGCTGAACGCCTGCCCCACCGCTGCTTATAAGTTCCAGTTACTGCGCAGATACTCGCGGCTGATCCGTGCACTCTCTTTCGGACCCTTCCAAGGCGACGAATCGAGTTCCACTGTAAGCCATCCGCGCCACTGAATCGCATCCAGGTGTTTCTTCAGCCCCGCGAAGTCCACGCCGCCTTTTCCCAATTCAAAGAACGGGGGCGCCTTCATCATGTCGGGCCTGTCGAGCCGCGACTTCGCCCCGCCGCGATTCTCGGGCATTGTGTCCTTCAAATGAAATTCGACTATGCGGTGGCCCAGCGTGCGCGCCAACTCCATCGGATCGATGCCGGCCATTGTGATGTGCCCCGTGTCGAGCACGAAATACACATGCTTCGGATCGGTGTGACCCATGATGTAATCGATTTCAGCGCGGTTTTCAAACTGGCTCCACATGTGCGCATGCACGGCGAACTTCAGCCCTTCGGCGGAGATCTTTTTGCCCAGCCGGTCAAGCACCGCGGCCATGTGCTTCAAGTCCTCGGGCGTGGTTCCCGTCTCGCGCCGCGCGCCGCAATTGATCTTCAAATGGGTGCATCCGAAATTGCGAATGAAGCGCACCAGTTTCAGATGATCTTCGATCAGCTTTTCGTGTTTGGAAGGATCCTCGAAATGCGTCTCCAGCGGGCCGCCGTTTGAAATGGTGACAAACTGGACGCCGGTCTTCTTCATCTCTTCCGCCAATGCCGCTGGCCGGTCGAAATACTTCACAAAGTAGTGAACAAAGGATTCGACGTTCACATAGCCCACCTGCCTTGCCTCGCGGAATGAGAGGAACACATCGTCCTCCCAACCGCCTTTTGTGTTCGTTGTGATGCCAAGCTTGTAGCGCGAATCCGCGGCGAGAAGTGGTGATGCCAGCGCCGCCGCCAGCCATTGCCTGCGTGTGGAGTTCATCGACCAAGATTCTATCACCGCCAGAGCCGCGGGATTTGAAGCGGGCTAAGTCGCATCCCCAGTTCCATCCGTGTCCATCCGAGTGGATCCGTGGCGAATTTGCCTTGAAGTGTTTCCCGGGGGGTAATGCATGGGAAATTTAGCCACGGATCCACTCGGGTGGACACGGATAAAACATTGAACTTTTCACCACGAAAAGCGAGAGGCATTGGATTACCAATCGGCTCACTGCTCTTCTACGCGTTCTCAGTGCGCTGCAAATTTGGAAGCCAGCTCCCGCATGGCTTTCGCCTCAGCGGCCTTGCCCTGTTTTTCCAGGACTGCCGCACGCGTTTCGAACAAGCGTGGAAACATCATCCCCGTGAAGACGTTTTCGTTCGCCCCATCGGGAATGGGATACATTGCCACCAGCGGCTCAGCCTCGGCTACGCGCCCAGCTCCAACCAGCGATGCCGCCAGAAGCTCTTTCTGGAAAGTGCCGGAAAGCGGGCTTGCATCCGTCACCAATGGCCCCAGCAGCGCCGCCGCATCCGCATATTGGCCCTTCAAAAACATGCCGTATGCCACGAATTGGTTCTTGATTGCGGCTGCACTTGCCGGGCCGAAGACGCGTGCCGCAGCCTCTTGCCACTGTGCGGCAGTCGTCGCCGGACCGGCCAGGAAAATTGCCATCGAAGCCAGTTGCTTATCCTGCGCCGGTGGTTGCATCGCCGATTCGGCCTGTTTGCGCGCGCCCGCCGCGTCGCCGTTCAACAAAAGCAGAATCGCCAGCTGCCCGCGCGCCTGCGCTGTTTCCAGCTTTGCCAGACGTGCCAGGGCCGCTTTGCGCCGTCCAGTCAGAAACTTCCAGTTGGCGCGCCGCGCTTCCAACGTCGGATCGTTTGCTGACTGTCTGAACTCCAGGTACCGGTCAAAAAGGCCGCTGGCACCCTTTTCGTCGCCCAACATCAAACGGGAAAAGGCAGCCTTGTACATCAAAGCTCCACCGGAAAATTGAGGACTTTTTTCGAACCCTTCGCTAAAGGCTTTCTCCGCGTCCACGAACTTGCCCGACACAAAGTAGATTTCGCCCATGCTGTCGTACGTGTTGGCATCGCCGGGCGCAACCTTGCGGTACTGCGCAATCGTGCGCTCGGCCGCCGCCAGATCGCCGCTCAACGCATATGCATAGGCCAGCGAATTCAAGGCATTTGTATCGCCAGGCTCCACAGCAAGCGATTTTTCCAGCCACTCCGCCGCCGATTTGTAGTTGCGCACCAGCAGTGCCGCATCCGACAATTCGCGGAACAGCTGCGTATCGTATTTCACTATCATTGCCAGGTTCATCATGGCCGCCCGTCGCGCATTCCTATCTTCCGGATGCAGCCAGGCCGCGGCCACGTCGATTTGCGCGCGATCCAGCTCATTCAGCTTGTCGCCCTGCATCTTCGCTTTCGAAAGCACGTCCAAACCTGCGTCTCGATCGCCCTTGAAACGCAGCTGTGCGATCCAATTCACATAGGCCGGCCCGAAGGCCGCATCCTGCTTCACAGCGCCCGCGAAATCTCCCTTCGCATATTCTTCCAGCGCCGCGTCGCTTTTCGTGGAATAGGGCCTTGCGAGCGGATTTACGGCCTTGGCCAATTGGTCAATCAACGGCAACAGGCCCTTCTGCCGCGGTCCTGTGATTTCGATCTCGGAGGCTGCCTTCTTCTGACTCAGATCTTCCACCACGGCATGAATACGCAATAGGTTCGCATCGCCGCTCAGGTAGCCTTCCACCGCCCGGGTGGCGCCGGCTAAACGCGCTTCGCGGGTGTCTGGAACAGTACGGGGAAACAGATTCCCGACGCCGGTCAATTGATTGGCCAGAGCGTACTGCGCGGCTCTGGAGACCCAGTCCAGCGTTGCGTCGGAGGTCAGATTTTCCAACGGAAGAATCGCGATCCGGTCTACTACCGGCACCGGCGCGCGCCCGCACGAAACGGAAAACCCGACCGACGAAATCAGCAGTCCGGCAATCAGCGATTGCCTACAGCACACGCGGCTCCATGGCCAATAATTGTTTGAATTCGGGGAGTTCCCGCAACGCAGCGAAATCAATTTCATCGGTAAATTTCTTTTTGTCCTTGAAGCCTTCTTCCAGGCACTTGCGCATGTACTGCAAAGCACGCTCGGAAGCGCCGGCTTTGGCATAGGTCTTGGCCAGGTAATAGTGGAATTTCGCCCGCTCCAGAACGCTGCGCTCCTGCAACAGAATACCCTGGGAATTCCGGTGCTCAAACACATCCGGATCCAGTTGCAGCGCCAATTGGTACTCATCGGCCGCTTCCGAATATCGCTTGCGTGCGAAAAAACCTGTGCCCAGGTTGCTGTGGATCGAGGCCGAATTCGGCGCCAGTTTCAATGCCTTCTTGTATTCATTGATGGCACGGCGATAGTTCTTCTTGGCATAGAACACAGTGCCCAGATTGTTGATCGCCTCCGAGTAGTTCGGATTCAGCTTGATCGACTTTTCATAGCAGCTGCGTGCCTTATCAAGCAGCATCTGCTGATGATAGGCGATGCCGGCTTTGTTCCACGTTACCGCTGCATCCTTCGGCCCGGTCAGATACATCTCGGCGGCCTCGCGATATTGCTTGCGCGCCATGAAGATGTCGCCGCGCATTTCAGGCGTGATGGTTGAATCTTCCTTGTGCTCGGGGTTTTTTTGATACGGAGTAGTGTCCGGGCGGAACGAATTGGCGTTTTGCGCCAGGAGCGTGGCGCTCAGGCTAACGACGGCAGGCAAATACAAGAATGGTTTCATCGTGCCTCCTAGCTTCAATCACAGTGTAGCGCTTGCAGCAGGTGGCGGGCAAGAATCCAGTGGGTCCAAGGTAGGACAGGCGATTCGCCTGTCCCGTTTCCGGGAAAGAATCCGGGGGGCCAGCAAGGAGGGATTTGCCGGCCCACCCCAGATTCACTCTACGCTAGTAGCGGTAGTGTTCGGCCTTATACGGGCCGTCCACCGATACTCCGAGATACTCAGCTTGACGCGGAGAGAGCGTTGTTAGTTTAACACCTATTTTTTCCAGGTGCAAGCGGGCAACTTCCTCGTCCAGCTTTTTCGACAACGTGTAGACGCCCACTTTGTAGGTGTCTTTGTTCGCCCACAGGTCCAGCTGTGCCAGCGTCTGGTTTGAGAAGCTGTTGCTCATCACAAAGCTCGGGTGGCCAGTTGCGCAGCCCAGGTTCACGAGCCGTCCTTCCGCCAGCATGAAGATGCTGTTGCCGTTGGGGAACGTGTACTTGTCAACTTGCGGCTTGATGTTCAGGCGCTCCACGCCAGGAGCCGTGTTCAGGCGGTCCACCTGGATTTCGTTGTCGAAATGCCCGATGTTGCAAACGATCGCCTGATCCTTCATGTGCTGCATGTGCTCAAGCGTGATCACATCCACGTTGCCGGTGGTGGTGACGTAGATATCGCCGCGGCCCAGCGTGTCTTCCACGGTGGTCACTTCGTAGCCTTCCATCGCTGCCTGCAGAGCGTTGATCGGATCGATTTCGGTCACGATGACGCGCGCGCCGAGGCCGCGCATGGAACCGGCCGAGCCCTTACCCACATCGCCATAACCGCAGATGACAGCCACTTTGCCGGCAACCATGACATCGGTCGCGCGCTTGATGCCGTCAGCCAGCGATTCGCGGCAGCCGTACAGGTTGTCGAACTTCGACTTCGTTACCGAATCGTTTACGTTGATCGCCGGAACCAGCAGCTTGCCGGCTTCCTGCATCTTGTACAAGCGGTGCACGCCCGTGGTGGTCTCTTCCGAAACTCCGCGCCATGCTCCAACTACACCGTGCCAGAATTTCGGCTTTTCCGCATGAACCTTCTTCAACAGGTCCTTGATCACCTGTTCTTCATGGTTCCCGGAAGGCGTGTTGACCCAGTCGTCGCCATTTTCCAGCTCATAACCTTTGTGGATCAGCAAGGTCACGTCGCCGCCATCGTCCACAACCAGCTCCGGTCCCTTGTCGCCAGGGTGGGTCACTGCGCGCATCGTGCAGTCCCAATACTCTTCCAGCGATTCGCCCTTCCATGCAAAGACCGGAACGCCGGCTGCGGCAATAGCCGCCGCGGCATGGTCCTGCGTGGAGAAGATGTTGCAGCTAGCCCAGCGCACATCGGCGCCCAGGTCCACCAGCGTTTCAATCAGCACAGCCGTTTGGATGGTCATGTGCAGCGAACCCGTTACGCGGACGCCAGCCAGCGGCTTGCCGGTCGCATATTTGCCGCGGATCGACATCAATCCAGGCATTTCGGACTCGGCGATGGTGATTTCTTTCCGGCCCCAATCGGCCAGTTTCATGTCGGCAACTTTATATTCGATTGCCGCGCTGTTCAATGTTGCTGTGCTCATGGTTTATTTGTGGTTCCTCAGTTAATCCATCTACACATCAGGATATGTTGATATGTTATCCTAAATCTTCGATGGCGTCAATTCTCAAATCGCTTAGATTGCTCGCAGACCCTAGCCGGCTTCGTATTTTGTTGCTGTTAGAGAACGAAGAATTGTCGGTGGCGGAGCTGCAAGAGATCTTATCGATGGGACAGAGCCGTATCTCTACCCATCTTTCGCAATTAAAACAAGCGGAACTGGTGGAAGACCGCCGTACGGGCAAAAACATCCTCTATAGTTTGAAGCCGCAGCCCCAATCGCTGCTTGCCGTGCTGCGCCAGGGTTTGCTGGAGATTCCCGAGGCCGTCCATGACGCCGCGGCGCTGCAACTGATACTGCGCAAGCGCCAGGACCGCATGCGTGGCTACTTCGATTCGCTGGCCGGGAAGTTTGGCCGTGCCTATCTTCCCGGGCGATCATGGCAGGGGCTGGCCGAAATGCTGCTCAAGTTGATGCCGCCGATGGTGATTGCCGATCTGGGTGCCGGCGAAGGTACCTTTTCGCAGTTGTTGGCCCAGCGTGCACAGCATGTCATTGCCGTCGACAACTCCTTAAAAATGGTGGAATTCGGTGCGGCTCTGGCTGTTGAACACGGCGTCACCAATCTCGAATACCGGCTTGGCGATCTGGAGGCGCTGCCCATCGAGTCCGATTCTGTCGATCTTGCTTTCCTTAGCCAGGCGCTGCATCACGCCCAACACCCGCAGCGCGCCGTCGCCGAGGCCTACCGTATTTTGAAGCCGGGCGGCCGCATCGCTATTCTTGATCTGCGCAAGCACCAGTTTGAAGAGGCCCGTGAGCTTTACGCCGACCTGTGGCTGGGCTTTGCCGAGGTAGAACTGGAAAGCTTCCTGCGTGCGGCAGGCTTTCGCGAGGTCCGCTCCGCAGTCGTCCACCGCGAATCCGAATCGCCCCACTTGGAAACGCTGTTGGCCGTAGCCGACAAATCGCAGACGTAGGGCAGAATGGCATTCTGCGGGCGATTGGCAATCGCCCTGTTCTGAGCACAATACAGCCGAGTGCCACTCGGCGGCAGATTACCAA
Source organism: uncultured Acidobacteriia bacterium (assembly GCA_903881085.1). Taxonomy (GTDB): domain Bacteria; phylum Acidobacteriota; class Terriglobia; order Bryobacterales; family Bryobacteraceae; genus CAIRSA01. The sequence goes on along the minus strand of CAIRSA010000329.1, from coordinate 6,679 downwards.
TCTGCCCCACGACGGCAAAAACGCCTACGCCAAAATCTCGCTAACCACGCGCGCCGGGAACTGATCCGTCAATCGCTCCCGCAACCCATTCCGGTCATGGAACAGATCCCGATGCCGCAATCCCAGACAATGCAAAATCGTGGCATGGAAATCATGCACGCTCACCCGGTTCTCTGCCGCCTTAAAGCCAATATCATCCGTCGTGCCGTGTACCACGCCACCTTTCACACCGCCGCCGGCCATCCACGAACTGAATCCGTTCGGACCATGATCGCGCCCCGGCTTGCCACCACCCTGCGACATCGGTAGCCGCCCGAACTCGCCGCCATACACCACCAGCGTCGAATCCAAAAGCCCGCGCTGCTTCAGGTCCTTCAACAAAGCCGCGATGGGCTTGTCTGTCTTGCCGCAGGCGTAATCCAATCCCGCCTTAATATCCCCGTGGTTATCAAAAATCTGGCTTTCAATGTACAACTGCACAAACCGCACGCCGCGCTCGACCAGTCGCCGCGCCATCAGGCAGCGCTTTCCGTACGAAGCCGTGGCCGTTTCATTCAATCCATAGGCCTCGCGCGTAGCCTCCGATTCCTTCATCACATCCAGCGCATCCGAAGCCGACATCTGCATCCGCGCCGCCAACTCGTAGCTGGAAATCCGCGCATCCAGCTCCGGCTGATACGGCCGTTGTTTGCGATGCGCCTCGTCCATCTTCTTCAACAGTGCGCGTTCGGCCTCCACCAGCGGCGCAGGCACTTCCGGACGTGGTTCCAGGTTCAACACCGGCGGCCCTTCCGTGCGGAACCGCGTGCCTTGATACAGCGGCGGCAGCCACGCCGATTGCCAGTTGGAAATGCCGTTGATCGGCAGGCCCTTCGGATCGTCGAGCACCACGTAGGCGGGCAGGTTCTGATTATCCGTGCCCAATCCGTAACTCACCCACGACCCGATGCTTGGCCGGCTGGCAATTGTTCGGCCCGTGTGCAGCAGGAACAGTGCCGGCTCGTGATTGGCGTGCTCGCCGTACATCGACCGGATCAGCGCAATGTCGTCCACGCAGCCCGCCAGATGCGGCAGCGCGTCAGAGATCTCCATGCCACATTTGCCACGCGGCTTGAACTCATACGGGGTAGGGAAGAGCGTGCCCGAATCTTTCCCGTTCGAAATCGCGAACGCCAGTTCACGGCTCGGTGCGGTGCCGGCCAGCCGCTTCAGCGCCGGCTTCGGATCGAACAGATCCACCTGGCTCGGGCCGCCGTTCATAAAAAGATGAATCACGGACTTAGCCTTGCCTGGAAAGTGCGACGCTTTCGGCTTCAGGTCAAAGATATGCTGCGTGGAGCCTTCGGCGAACATGTCGCGCGCAAACAGCGAGGCCAGCGCCGCGCCGTGCAGGCCATCGGTAAAGGTGGAGAAAAAATCGCGGCGTGAAGTCTTGTTCGTCATGTCCCTTATCCTAGTCAATAAAGCTGAATTCGGCGGAGTTCAAAATCGCATGGCAGTAGTTGGCCAGTCCCAGCCACTGCGCGTTGGTCGTGCGCGGCGCGTCACTGTTATCTGCGGCCAGACGTAGCGGCCACTGTTTGGCAAATTCGGCAATTGCGGTCAGCGCCAGGTCGGTCTCGGCCGCTGACGGACGCCGCGCATAGGCGCGCAAATAAACCGCCTCCACCTGCTTGGCTGGATCCAGTCCCGCTTCGTCAATCACGCGGCCGGCCATGTAACGGGCGATGTCCCACGACATGGATCCGTTCATCATATGCAGCGCTTGCGTGGCCACGTTTGACCGCCGGCGTTCCGTGCAGTTGGGCGTCATCGAAGGCTGGTCGAACGCATCCATCAATGATACTGGCGTCTGCCGCCGGTGCAGAATATACACCGCGCGGCGGAACCCATCCTTGGAAGGCTTCGCCACCACTTCTTTGTCGGGACGGATGTCGATCGCCGCCGGCGTACCGAACATCGCCGGATCCAGCCGGCTGGCGGCCGTCATGATCGAGTCGTAAAGTGTCTCTGCATCCATGCGCCGCAGCGTAAAGCGCGACAGCAAAACGTTGTCCGGATCCGCCGCAAGCAGTTTCTCGTCCACCTGCGATGTCTGCCGGTAAGCCTGCGATGTCACCATCGTGCGGTGCAGTTGCTTCATGCTCCAGCCCTTGGCAACAAACTCCGTTGCCAGCCAATCAAGCAACTCCGGATGCGACGGGGCAACGCCCGATTTTCCAAAGTTAGAAACGCTGGCGACGATGCCGCGGCCGAAGTGCCTGGACCAGATCTGATTCACCGCCACGCGTGCCGTCAGCGGATGATTCGGTTGCGTCATCCATTGCGCCAGTGCCAGGCGGCGGCCCGTCGCGCCAGGAAATGGAGATTCCGGTTTGTAAGTCTTGAGCAGGGCGTTCTGCAGCACGCTAGGTACGCCTGGTTCGACCACCTCCCCGAAGCCCACCGGGTCTCCACGCTTCAGCAGATAGCTCACTGACGGCTCTTCATTGTCGGTCAGGATGCGCACATGCGGCTTCGGCTTAAGCTTGCCGCGCAGGGCCTGCATCTCTTCTTTCATCGCCTTGCTCTTGTTCGCAAACTCTGGATTCTTCTTTTCCAGTTCGCGGCTATTCAGCTTCTCGCCCGGCTTCTGATACTTTTCCGCTAGCTTATCGATGCGGTCCTGAACCGCCTTGATCTCTGCCTGAAGCGGTTTATTCTGCTCCTCGACCGCCTTACGTTCGGATTCCAGCGCCAGGTCGTATTCACGGCTGCGCGGCGACTTCCACTCATAAGGATTGTAGGCCGCCTGCAGAATCGCGCTCAGCCGGTAATAGTCGCGCTGCGGAATCGGATCGTACTTGTGATTGTGGCACCGCGCGCAGCCCATCGTCAGGCCCATCAACGACGACGCCAGCACCTCCACTTCGTCGGCCACAATGTTCATGCGCTCGGCGATGAGTGCCCGTTCATTGGAATTTGTCTGGTCCGGAGTGGCACGCAGAAAGCCGGTCGCCGCCAGGCGGTCTATGGTTTCCTGTGACGCCACTCCCTTCGCCTGCTTCCAATCGGCCGACAGTTCGTCGCCCGCCAACTGTTCGGTGATGAATTTATCGTACGGCTTATCGGCATTCAGTGAGCGGATCACGTAATCGCGATACCGCCACGCAAACGGCCGCACGCCATCATCCTGTCCGAAGCCTTCGGAATCGGCATAGCCAGCCAGATCGAGCCAGTGTTGGCCCCATCGTTCGCCGAAATGCGGGCTGGCCAGCAGGCGGTCCACAACGCGCTCGTAGGCACCCGGCGCGGTGTCTTTTCGATAGGCTTCAATCTCCGCCACGGTAGGCAGTTTGCCCGTCAGGTCCAGCGTTACGCGGCGCAGCAATGCAAAGCGCTCGGCCTCTGCGGAATACTTGAGGCCTTTTTCTTCCAGCTTCTTCAAAAGGAATGCATCGATCGAATTTCGGACCGCTGTTGAATTTTTCACAGCCGGCACTGCAGGACGCACGGGCGGCTGGAAGGCCCAGAACTTGCGGTCCTTTTCAGTTACCACCGCTTCCGTCGGCGCCGGAGTTGGCTCAGGCGCTGGCGCACCGGCGGCGATCCATAATTTGATCTTCTCCGTTTCGGCGTCGGTTGGCAGTTCCACGGCTAAGTCTTTGGCCATTCCGGCCGGAGGCATCTGGCCCTTTGCGATGCGCGCATACATCGGACTTGCGTCCGGATTGCCCGGTACCAGCGCAGTACCGGATTTTCCGCCCTTGATCCGGCTGGCGTTGGTGCGCAGATCCAGGCCGCCCTGTTGTTTCAGACTGCCATGGCAGACCATACACCTGACTTGCAGAATGGCTAGTACTTCCCGCTCTTTCGGCGCCTCTGCAACCACCGCCGGCGCGGCCACGCCTTTATCTACCCACTGCCTGATGATGTCGATCTCAGCGTCGGTTAACTTGGTTTTTCCTGGCGGCATCTGCCGTGTCACCAGCTTATCCAGCAGCAGGCTTTTCGCCGCCGCCCCGGGAACGATCACTGCCCCCGCCGCCCCGCCCTTCAGCACCGCTTCTGGCGTGCGCAAATCCAGCTTGCCTTGCGGTGTTGCGCCATGACAGGCAAGACACTTCGCCTTGAAAATCGGCTGCACATCTTTTTCAAACGACGGCTCGGCGGCAGTTGCCAGGCCAGTCAGAGCAAGCAATAGAGGCAGAGTTTTCATGGATAGTTTCTCGCAGTGGATACTTGCGACATTCTATCAGCTTTCTTGACGGTCCGGATGCTGCCGATGTCTGTTTGTCAGGGCAAAGTAGAAAATTCCGGTTCCCGGCAACGTAGAGACTTTCGGTCTCTCGGAAATCGGCACAATATCTGCCATTCCCGCTTATATGGGATGTTCAGTACATCGTGGCCGGGTCCCGTCAAGGCCGCGACTCTTGTTGCGTCGAAGGGGGAGCCTTGATGGGTGGCCGCAATGCGAATCATGCGCTTTGGAGGGAATGTCAAGGGTTGCCATTTCTCAAGTAGGAACTTTCTACTTTGCCCAAACCGGAACTATTCATTTTGCCGCGACACTGTCGATGTCTGTTTCCAATTTACCTCCCAACCGTGAGTTTGGTACTATACACATTGGGCATGCTGGCCGAAGTTCGGCAAAAGCAAACATAAAGGAAATGCTCATTTTGGTCGAAATGGTAAATGGAGGGCGCTTGCGAATTTATCTAGCACTAAGCTTACTTGGGACAACACTTGTTTCGGCGCAAGTTTATGATTCCGCTGCCGGACCGTCAATTCTAAGTCGTGGCACAAGGGTTGGCGGTGCTGGCGATGCGGCTTCATCTCTCAATTTTTCTTTTGGCGTAGATGGCGTTTACGATGGCACATTGAGTTCGATTTCCAGTACTGGGCAACTCACGAATGGAGGCGACACGCAAGGGCTGGGAGGGGTTATTGTTCGCGGCACCATTCGCGGCGTCCATCAATGGAAGCGGAGCAGCCTCGGCCTCAGCTATGTCGGTGATTACAAAGATTATTCTGGCAAAACCCTATACAACGGCACTACCCAGAGCCTGAATCTGGATTTCACTCAGCAATATAACAAACATTTGTCCACCAATTATAAGCTGGCGGCAGGAACCACGAACACGGCGCTTGGAGGGATTCCGGGCCTGCCGGGGGGTGCCAGCACGAACGGCCTTGATACGCTCGACCCAAACTTTCTCGCCGTGCCCACTGCGGAGCTATTCAATAACCGCATGGACTACGTCCAGGGACAGGCAGGCTTCTCTTATCGGTTCAACACGCGGCTTTCCTTCGGTGTTTCGGGGTCCGGCTACGGTGTCCGCCGCGAGGCAAAAGGGCTTGGCGGAATGAACGGGTATGGCGGGTCAGCGGACATCTCGTACCGGTTGAGCAAGCGCGCCACGATTTCGGCCGTATATTCCTTTAATCACCTGGAGTACCCAGGTGCGTTCGGCGCTTCAGATTATCATTCCGTTGGCGCATCGTATGCCCGGATGATTGGAAAGGGTTGGGAGGTCACGATTACCGGGAAATTGAATCGTGTCGAAAGCCTTGGCTTGGCCCGTGTGGATTTGGACCCGCTGGTGGCGGCTCTTTTGGGTCAGACGTCCGGGGTCGAGGCGTTCTATTCGCTCCATTATCTCCCAGGCTTTGATGGCCGGGTGTCTAAACGTTGGAGAACTTCCTCTTTCAGCGTTACAGCCGCCCGAGGGATTTCGCCAGGAAACGGTTTGCTCCTGACCTCGCAGCAGACCTCGCTGGGCGCAAGCTATGACTACACCGGTGTGCGCCATTGGAGCCTCTCCGTTTCCGGTGGATATCAGGAACTGGGGAGCCTTGGCCGCACCGCAGGCAAGTTCCAGTCTGGCACCTTTGGCTTCGCCGTATCGCGGGAACTATACCGCACTTTGCATTTTACATCCCATTGGAACTACCGCGATCAGTTCATTTCCAGTAGCACTTTTTACCACAATGGATCGATCGTCTCAGTCGGCTTAGCGTGGAGTCCGAAAAACGTCCCGCTTTCCATCTGGTAGCATGGAACTTCATGGTCAACGCTCGCACCGCGCCACCGCAGCCCTCTGATTCATCGGAACGTGCCACCTCGTCTGCCACAACAGGTTCCGCTCGACCCTTTGGCTCCATCAACGTGTTGGTTGTCGACGACGAAGTTGCGCTCCTTAATCTGATGCAGCGTTACCTCGGCCGGATCGGTTATCAGGTGGAGATATCCGCGAATTCCTGTGCGGCGCTGGATATGATCATTGCCGAACCATGCCGATTCCAGCTCGTGGTTGCCGACCTAGGCATGCCGCAGTTGTCCGGGCGCGAATTGGTGGTCCGCATTGGTGAAATCAATCCTTCCATTGCAATTCTGGTGTGCAGCGGTGAACCCTTCGACTGCGAATCCATCCCACATCCGGATTCCAGCCGCCTTCGATTCCTGCAAAAGCCGTTTGCTCCGCAAATGCTCGCTAACGCAGTTTCCGAAATTCTGCCCTTTTCCAAAGCTGTCGGCGCCTGACACCGGCGCGGTAGTTAGAGCTTGTCCCAAATTTTCCTTTATACGCAGGGGCATGATTACGCCTCCGAATCGGAATCAAACAAAACGATACGATTTTGTTTGATTCCGTCAAATTCGAGGTTTATAATTTGGAATGCCCTCCCGCTCAAGCGTTGT
>CAIRSA010000328.1 GCA_903881085.1 uncultured Acidobacteriia bacterium | reverse complement strand
CCGTCCCCAGTTTGCGGAGTCTGGCCATCCTCAGGAATGCATTTGCAACTGCTTTTTCAAGGATCAAAGAATCGACCTTGAACAATTGCTGGATGCCGCCCTACATTGCGTATTTCTGACGTGTATAGTCAGATCGAAAACGGGGCACAATGCTTAGAAACTGTCTTGTTGCAGTGGGTGCGCCAAAGACTTGCGCTTAATCGGCGAAGAAGCAGTGGAACGCATCTGGAAAAGCTATCTCTAACATTTGGCATCGGCTACATACAAAGTGCCCGTCACCTGCCGGGTGACTCGCATTGCGGGCAGTCTGGCGTGGGGCAAACCGGGGACAGCCTGCCATTTTCCGGCAGAAATCGCCGGAAAACGGAGGCAGTCCCTGGTTTGCAGAGTCGTGCATTTCCGCAGAATTTACGGGCAACCGCTTTTTCTAATCGGCGAAGAAGCCAGCGCCGGCTTTCATCCACTTCCATCAGTGCTCACCCGGTCTTATTGCGATTCGCGGCGGCAAGCGTGATAGATGAGATTCGTAACAATGGGCACGCCGAGACCGGTTACCGGGTTCCATCCGGAAGCACAGTCGTAACCGGGCAACTCGTAGGTGGCGGCCCGGCCACGTGAGTTAACCACATCCATGGAAACATTCGCCGTCCCGGTAGAAATATTGCGAAAAGCCGGAGGTTGGGCCTCGTGAAGTTTGTAGAGCAGCGGATTGATGAACCCGCAGCGGCCGAGTCCGGCGGCCCGCCGCGCCTGATTGCAAAGCGCGATAATGGCTGCCCAAATGGGCGCGCCGACGCTGGTTCCGCCCGCGTAGTCGATCCAACGTCCTCCAATCAGGGCCTGGAACCCTTGCGAGGATAGCGCCTCGCCTGGCGAGCGCTGAATGGCCGCGCCGGCTGCCATCAGAGCCACGTCTGGAAAACCACGTCCATAAGGCACCACGGCGGGCGTATTCGGTCCGCGCGAATACCATCCGCGCATCACTGGACGCTGCCAAGCAGGCACGGGAACGTCGTCGCTGAAACCTCCCGAACCCGCGATGCGTTCGAAGTGCAGAGTCTTACTCATTTGGGGTGGCGGCGGGCCGCTCCAGCCCGTCTCCGTCAAGGGATGACGAGTGGTGATCATTGTGCCGCCAACGCCAAGAACCTGGTCTTCAACCGCGGGGAAAACACCATGGCACCAAGGCGCGTCGCTCACGTGGCGGCCATCCCGAATGGTCTGTGGAATGCCGTCGAAGGCGCCCCAATCCCCGGCCGCCGAGACAACCGTGATGCCGAGCGCCGCAGCTTGCGTCAGCAGACCAGTGACCACCGCATGGCCGTTCTGCGCGTAGTACCTGCGCTCAGGCGTGATCCAGCTTGTACACGCGATGGTGGGGCGGTTGCGTTTGTCATTGATGACAGCGTGAAGGAATGCCGCCCAGGGATCGGGGATTAAGGCGGGGTCAATCGCGTAGACCACGATCTTCGCTCCAGGAGCCATGGCGCCCGCCCACTCGACGGTCATCCCCGCTTCCATTTGGTGCAGCGGATGTGGCTCGGCGTCGCTCACCGTAGCCACCATTTCAATTTCGACATTGGGCGGCTCAATCCGGTGAGCCCGCCAAAAGGCGTTGAGATCGTTGCGGTCCAGCCGGCCCCCAAGCATCATCAGTGCGATGGTTTCACCGCTGCCGTTGAGCGTCCCATCGGCGGGAAAGCTGTAAATGTCTCTGATGTCCGCAGGCGTCATGCCGCCAAAGTCCGCCGGCATGGCAGCCGGCTCCCCCGAACTCGATATTGCCGGTAGAAACATGTCGGTCAGAGGGGGCAGCCCCAGCCGCTCGATACCGAATCGTGAGGGCTCGCCTGGTATGCCGCGCATCTTCTTCACGTACCCGGCGAAACGGCGCGGCAACACCGAACCTGCGGATGCGCCGCGTGGGCCCCCGTAGTGGATGAGCCAGCGCAACGAATCGGCGCCAAGCGCGGATTCCAGCTGCTCCATCGTGGCGTGCACAAACATCACCTGTTTGCCTGTTTCCGGGGCTTTCAGCACTGTCATTCCGTGCCCGGTCAGCCACTCCGCCAGCATCGCCCGTTCGCCGGCCGGCAATTCCACCAGCTCATCCAACTGCTCGCGGCTTAGGTGCTTACTGTACTCAGGGCTTGTTGGATCTGATGCCGCGGTGGCTATGAAGCCAATGCGAGCCAGTTCCTTTTCGTAGAAAAAGAGACTCAGTGTTATCAGATCTGACATATGGCTTCGACGCCCTGCGCGTTATGCACGGAAATCAGCTCAGGACTCCGAGGAGTGTAGAGCCGCACAAAGCCCTTCAGGTTGGCGACCCGGACGATTTCAATCACCGACCGGCGCAAGTCCTCGGGCCGTGCAAAGCCGGCAGGCAGCAACGAAGGCGCGTCCTGCAGCAACTCCCGCACGCTGCTCGACGTATTCATCCGGTTCACGACCGGCGCTAAAGCTGGAGCAATCCGGCATGGGTATACGGCCAGGCGATGGGCGAAATCGTTGTCGTCAGTCACCAGATCGTAAAAAACATCCAACTGTCCGGCAGGGGCGCTGGGCGTATCCGGCGTGCCAAGGGGGGAAGGCGGTTCGGTGCGTACGTCAAGACGAAATCGCGTGAGTACCTCATAAGCATCTTCCGTTATGTCCCTGGTATCTACGGTGACGGATTCCTTAAGCATGGCCTCGGCGCTGGCCTGCCTGCCCGACAGGTGCTCAATCAACGAAGCGGTGACTTCCTGCGTATTCGTCCGCGGCGCGGGAAAGAACCCTGCTGTGGCCATGGTGAACGACTGATGGTCATCGAGTTTCAAACGTCCAAACGGGTTCACAATTCGTTGTGCTTCGGACCACCAGGAATGCGCCGCGCGGTTGGCGCCGTAAAAGTGACGCGCCATCTTCAGAAATGAGCCATATTCCCCGCGTATGTACGTCGCATAGGCATTCCACAGCGGTCCGGCTGGAATTTCAGGACGCGTACGTGCGGTGTTGAAGGTGCATGCTGCTCGATATCCGCTTTGCAGCGCGAGCGTCACGCCGGAGGAAAGAATGGGGTCGACGAAGATGGCGGCATCGCCGGCTGCGGCCCAACCTTCTCCGACGGGTGTGCGCGCCCACGACGACCAGTCCTGGCTGACGGCAATGCGCTGGCCTCCTGGAAGCATGTCTGTCCGCAGAGTTGCGTTCTTGACGAGATCGGCAATCTCAGGACAGGAGAGCACGGTCTCCCACCACAGGCCGGCCAGGTCGCCGTCACGCATCTTGCTCTTGAAATGGTGCGAACGTGTTACCACGCCGACGGACATGATGTCCGGGCTGATCGGGAAATACCAGATCCATCCGTTTTCGACAGTTGCGATGAATACCGTAGATCGATCGCGGCTTCCATTAAAGGTGACTTTCCATTCGGCGTTTGAGAGATAGCCATAGACGGCGAAGTTGCTCATGTCCGGATCGTAGTCCCGCGCGCCTTTGGTCATAAATGAACCCAGGCCGCTCGCGTCGAGTACGAACGGCGTCATGATCGTTCCCTTTTGACCCCGATCGTCCTCCCATTGAACGCCTTCGATACGGCCTTCGGCGTCTCGCACAATGGCAGATGCCCGAGTCCCCTCGCGCACCTCCGCGCCGAAGTTGCGCGCCTGATTCAGCAGCATTAGATCGTACTCGGCCCGCCGGACATTGAAGGCCGTGACGGGCGTATCCATGTAGCCAAGGCGATCGATCACGCCGCGAAAATCCTGTCCCGTGACATCGATAATGTCGCTGCCGCCAAATTGCGAGGGCACTTCTTTCAAACGGAGGTAGTCCGCACTCCACGGCTTCCGTTCTTCCCCCCAAACGAAGACGATGCCCATCTTCTTGATGAATGTGGAGCGTTGGAGGTCTTCGTAAAGCTCCAACTCGCGAAGAACGTTATTCGCCGCGGGAATCAGCGATTCGCCGATGTGATATCGCGGGAAATGGGCCTGTTCCAAGACGGTAACATTCAATGCCGGATTATACTTCTTGACGATGGCGGCAAAGGAACTCCCTGCAGGGCCGCCTCCAATCACCACACAGTCCTTGCCACTAAAATTCATTGCTGTGTCCTCTCCTCCATCTCATTGCATCGAATTGGAAGGCGGTTTCGCCTGCCAAGTTTAAATCAATCAGGTTTTGCCAATTGCGGGTGTTACGAAAAAGCCCGGGCAGGGCCGTGCTCCGTTGCCCGGGCAGGTTATTAAAAAGCCCGGGCAGGGCCGTGCTCCGTTACCCGGGCAGGTTAATTAAAAGCCCGGATCGTAGTCGCTATGGGTGAGCGGCATTCCCGTGACGGAGATGTCGCCACCGGGGCTGACTGGGAGAACGAGGTGAACCCGTTGTGGTTCATTTTCGACAACCACGAAGTGGACGCCTTCCGGAAGGGCAATGCCGCTTGCGGACAGGACGCCATTGGGGTCATCGATCAGCTTTCGCTTGAATGATTCGTCTCCCCATGCCTGGGTGACGACTGTGCGCCATGCAGCTTGGGTTTCAGGTGTTTGATTAATTGACATTCGGTTTCTCCTAGATAACAAAGGTTGTTGGTTCATACTGCTGGGTTGATTTAAGCCGGCGCTAGCCAGAGGCTGGACGCTGGCAAAAGACTCTGGAGCGCCGCTTCGGAGAGGTAATCCCCCTTCGGCGCGGCGTGACGCAACAGAGCTGTTTGATAACACGTCCGGGCAATCGCTTCGCGTTCCCGGGCAGTCGCTTGCGCGGCTACTGCGATTGCATCCTCGACGTGATCCGTGTCGTAACCAACGCCGCTATGGACGCGCAAACATTTCGTTGCGTCCACGCCACGCGGCAAGATAGCCACGACCTGGTCGATATGATCCTGCTGGATTGCGGACGCCATGCGCTCCAGCGCATAGGCATAGCCAATGCATCCGATAGGGTCGTCGGCACGTACAAGCTGGGTGAAATAGGACACCAACGCCGATGCCGTCGCCGGGACACAGGCTTGGACAACCTGCTCTGCAACATAGCCGAGCGAGCGTATGTCTTCGAGCGCGAGGTCGTCATGCCCACCTTCGTCCACGCACTTGCTGATTGCATACTGCGCCAGCGCGGTCCTGCCGGCAGCGGCGAACTTCTCTGCAGCCTCCTGCATGAGCGCCGGAGTCGAATGCGTCGTATGATAATAGCCGGCCAGGCGCCACACCCATCGCGCCAATGTGAGGGGCACTTCCGTCGCGGTGTCCGGCGTCCGCTCCAGCGCTGCCGCTTGCTGGGCGGCGCATAGCGCGCCTTCCAGTATGTTGCGGGTACTCGCCAAGCTTCCTTCGCACTCCATGGGCGTCAGGAATGGATCGGCCGATGGGAACCAGCCAGGATGGTGAATCCAGAAGCGTTGTTCATCGGCTACGACGATAGCCAGCGGAGACACTCTCACCCATTCCATTGTTGTGGTTTTCACTCTCCGGTTCCCCCATCCGCTGTGGCATGATATGTGACATTCAGCGCCCAGCACTTCTAACAGGCGCGAACAGGAGCATTAATTTGCGAGACTCCGCAAAAAAAATTTAGAAGGTAGGGATGAAGGTTGGGCGCCGCTGGGATGAAGGCCTGCTGGAATCGGCTCCTCCTCCTCCGCGCCGCGGATGCCATAGCGTACACTCAAACTACATGCTCAACCGGGGCTATGCCTTCACTACAATCATCAGCAGCCGATACCATGGACAACCCTTGCTCTCGCACCTGGCAAGCCTTTATCCGCACTCAACCGCTGAAGCCTGGCAACAAAAACTGAACGACGGCGAAGTCACACTCAACGGTGTTACGGCCACTGGAAGCGAACCGGTCATTTTCGGCCAAGCCCTTGTCTGGAATCGCCCACCCTGGATCGAGCCAGACGCCCCTCAACATTTCGAAGTCCTGTTTGAAGATCCTCATCTGTTGGCCGTCAACAAACCCAGCGGCCTGGCCACGCTGCCCGGCGGCGGCTTCATGGAAAACACCCTCCTGCGCCTGGTTCAAAAGCAAACCCCCAACGCAAACCCTGTCCACCGGTTGGGCCGGGCCACCACCGGCATCGTCCTCTTCGCCAAAACTCCGCAGGCGGCTGCTCATCTATTCGCAAATTGGAACACACCCAAAATTCAGAAGATTTATCGGGCGCTGGCGCAAAACGTTGCACAGAACGACTCCTACGAAATCCTCACACCCATCGGCCTGGTTCCGCATCCGCTCATCGGTTCCGTGTGGGCCGCCAGTCCGAGTGGCAAAGCGTCAAAGTCATTGGCAACGGTGATTTCGCGCACGGCCAGCACCACAATATTTGAAGTAAGCCTACATTCGGGCCGCCCGCATCAAATCAGAATCCATCTAGCCTCGATCGGCCATCCGTTGGTAGGCGATCCTCTGTACGGCGAAACCGGCCGGCCTCTTGAAAATCTTCCCGGCCTCCCTGGCGATGGAGGATATCTTCTGCACGCCCAATTTCTGAGATTCCACCACCCCATCAGCGGAGAACAAATCAATCTTGAGGCAGCTTTGCCGTTTGGATTCGGATTGGATCGGTAGCCTGAATTTGGCTGGTGCAGATGTGTGAATGCTCAGGGGCCACACAAAAATAACGTCACATTGACTTCGCAGACCCACGTGGCGCGGGCACTCGTGCCAACCGCGTCCCGACTTTTCGGGACGCCTGCCTGGCGTGCTCCAAAACGCGTCCCGATGAGTCGGGACGCGGCAGAGTGAGCCTCCAATGTCGCTTACATTGCATTGAT
>CAIRSA010000327.1 GCA_903881085.1 uncultured Acidobacteriia bacterium | reverse complement strand
CAAACCGCTTGTCGTGGTGTATGAGGAACTGATCCGGCAGGCGGCGCAGGGCGAGGTGCTGTACAACGACGACACGGCGGTGCGGATCCTGGCGCTGCAGCGGGAGACGGCGGCGGACCGCACGGGGGTGTTCACCACGGGCATTGTGGCCGTGGCTGCGGGACACCGCATGGCGCTGTTCTTCAGCGGCGACAAGCACGCGGGTGAGAACCTGGCCGATGTGCTGAAGCGGCGCGCCGATGGTCTGCCGCCGCCGATCCAAATGTGCGACGCGTTGTCGCGCAACGGGCCGAAGCTGGCGCCGGAACGCGAGCCGCTGATGGGCAATTGCCTTGCGCATCTGAGACGGAACTTCGTGGAGGTGGCAAACAATTTTGCCCCCGAATGCCGCTATGTGCTGGAGACTCTGGGCGAAGTGTACGGCAACGACGAGACGGCGCGAGATCAGGCGATGACAGCGGATCAGCGATTGGCCTATCACCAGGCGCGGAGCGGTCCGCTGATGGAGCAGTTACACCAATGGGGCCAGCGGCAGTTGGATGAACATATCGTGGAGCCCAACTCGGGGCTGGGCAAGGCGATCCGGTATCTGCTCAACCACTGGCCGAAGCTGACTTTGTTTTTGCGCCAACCGGGAGCGCCGCTGGACTACAACATCGTCGAGCGGGCGCTGAAGAAAGCGATTCTAAATCGCAAAAATGGGCTATTCTATAAAACGCGCAATGGGGCGCGGGTGGGCGACCTGTATATGAGCCGGATCCACACCTGCGAGTGGTGCGGCGGCAATCCGTTCGACTATCTCACTGAATTGCAGAAGCATGTTGAGGAGATCAGCCGGAACCCGGCGGCGTGGATGCCATGGAACTATCGTGCGGCCTTGGAGGAAGCTGAGCTGGCCAAAGCGGCTTGAGGGCAACCACACGGCAAGAGGAAATCATCATGGCCAAAAAGACAACATCCAGTAAGCCCGCAGCATGCCAGGCCTGCCAAGGGACAGACCTGGTGCGGCGAATCACAACCTATCCGGTGCATCTAGCGGGCGAACTCAAAGGTAAGCAGATCCACGTCGGACGCGTTGCCTTATACGAATGCCGAAGCTGCGGCCACCTCATGCCGACCCCTGCCGGACAAGCCAAAGTAGACCGCAATGTCAACATGGGAATCAGGCTATTCCTCGGCCAACTGCATTGAATTCCAGTGGGAATTTACATGGCCAACTGAGGCTACGCATGCTTGCCGGACGCTCACGGTCGAATTCCCTACATGATAGCCCGATAATGAGGCTTTAGAATGCCCTCGGAGTCCCAAACCCCCCAATGGGCTCCCCTCTCTCCCTCATGCTCAGATTTCCATTTCTCGTCAAAAGCCTCAAAATAGAACGCCCGAACGCCTCGTCCTTTTGCCCATCTCAAAAACTCTCCCATATACGCGGCAGCGTTCTCCGGCGTGGCCTCAGCGGCACCTACTGACTCACCTTGATCTGGCCAGCCGTGTTCCGACAACCAGCATGGCTTTTCACCAGCCTGAACCGTCATCTCAGAGTAGTGTCCGTCCAATCGTGCTATCGCTTTTTCGACTGGCAATCCACCCCAATAGCTATAGTCGTTGTAAAAAACGAGATCAAGGTGTTCCACTAACTCAGCGTTGCCAAGGATCTGAGCGTACCCATCTCCGGTAGTTATTGGTACGCTTTTCGGGATCTCTTTCCTGGCCTCTTTAAGATACTCGCATAGTTGTCGTGTTTTCAGATCGCCACGCAATAGGGTCTCGCTGCCCACAATCAGCATGTCAGCGTGGCCAGCTTTGGCGCAGTCGATGCCAGCTTGCAATTGGCGGTCGTTGGCTGCGCGGTCGCGTCCCAGCCAAACGCCAATGGCAGCTTTCAACTTCAGTTCGTGAGCGATGGCTCCGCTCATTTCCAAACCGCCACTCACCCCGTAGGTTCGGATCCACTCCGTGTAAGGAGCAATAATCGCCATACGTGCCCGAATCTGCTTCTCCGATATCGGCCTGCTTGATCGTTCGGGGCTCTGGCCGTCGATGTAAGGGCTGAAATTCAGCCCGCCGAAGGTGGATCGGGTGCTTTGGCCGACTAGCTGGAGCATTCCGGCGGGCAATAACAATCGTCCAACGCCGTAGAGGCAGCTACGTCTTGAAATATTTACCTTATTTATTTTGCTTAACATATAGAATATCGTCGAGATAGAACGTAAGTGGTCGCCCCCCCGGAGCCGGCACAAGCACTTCGAAGAGTACTGGTACGTTGGAGCGGTCGCCAGTCAGATGAATCGTGAATTGGCGCCAATCAATACCCAGCTCCAGTAGGTCTGAGCCGGATCCGGGATTCCGCGCCAGGGTAATTGGCAACGTAGACGGGTGCGGGTTTACTGGCTCAGCCCCAACAGAGATTCGGATTTTCTCACCACCCCGATGACCTCGAGCCCAGAACTTTACCTCTTCTGCCCAGGAGAGATCCAGCCCCATTTCTTGGCCACGGATGTTATTTGGCGGGTAAGCCCAAGTTATCCCACAGTATTGGTCACCCGCCTGACAAGTGATCTTCGTACAGGTCGGGCCGGAATGGGGGTTTTCTTCCCATTGTTCTTTAAGACCGACTTTGAACTCAGCTAGGTTCCCACCGCTGGTTGTATCCTGTGAGTCTAAATATCCGGTGGTTATGGTTGGTGAAGTTTGAAATTCGACACCCAGTTCCCTTTGTGGTGGAGCAGAGACTGTTACTGTCACGGTGCCTTGTGCCAGTTCCTGTCCTCCTTCAAATGCATGGACTTGCAGTGTATAGACTCCGGGCGCATCTGGTGCCGTCCAGAATCGCACGGGTGCCGATTCGGCCATGTCCTGGGAAAACTTGTGTGTCCTCAAGGAGTCCGTCGAAAAGGAAAACCTTATGTCCCCGCGCGCCGAGCGAATACTCTGGAGCGAGCAAGACACGCGGACTGCGGCACCGGCAACAACATCCTGAGGCGTAGCGGTCACAATCAATTTCGGGCCTCCGCAACTCACGGCGATCAGGAGGGCTGTCAAGGCAACTACGCAACGTGGAATCATTTCGGTGCCTCCACACGAACGACGTCAAGGTTCAACGGATACCATCCGACTAGATCGCCGTATCGGTAGAATCCGATCTCTAGCACATCGTTCTGGATGGGAGGATTCGGGCTCCGGTATACAAAGGTCGCCATTTCATCTCTGAGTCTCAGCTTGACCTCGGGCATGGCGCGCAGATCATCTTGGCGTGATCCTGGCAAAAGAACCCTCACCCGCGTGCCGTCTTTCTGCAATCGTGAGGAGCGTACCAGAATCTCTGTCATAGGAGCTGCTCTGCCTGCCTTGACATGCAAACTAATCAACCCGCCAGAGCGAACTCGAATGGCAGCCCCCTGATGGAAGATCCGGTTGGCGTCTTCAATCACATCCTCGGCGATGACGGACTCAATCTCAGGCTTAGGCCAGTACAAATGAACCAAAACGAAGGGTAGTGCTACAAGGCAACAGTTCACAGTAAACCACGCCAACTTGATCTTCCATGGCCCCATCAGTTTTCGCAGGAGGCCGTAAGATGATTTGCAGAGGTGAATTTCAAGGCCATGTGTTTGCACCTCCATTGGCTCTGGGGGTTTGGCCAAGAATATCCGCCGCACACCAGCCCTCTGGAAAGCTTTGATCTTTTGTTCCACCGCACCAAGCGGAGCCTCATCATAGTTATCCGCATGGCCACTAAAGCCCGCCCCAAGCACATTGGGAAACACTCCGGTCCATAGCTTAAAATTGTCAAGGCGGAAATACGCCATCAGCATTGCGATACGGACGGCATCAACCAGGCTTTGGCCCTGAACCCCAGAAGATAAGGGGTTCTCGCGCAGATACCTCAACTCAAATGGCTCGTCCTCTCCCCTTCCCGGATCATCGGCTAGCAGGTAGTGATCGCTTTCGCTCATCAAGCAACGCAGCCTAAAAGCGGAGAGGATCATTCGAACCGCCCGATACAGAGAGACGAAAAGGATGTGGCCACACAAGACATACTCGAGCAGCAAAGGTAGTCCTCTTAAGCCGAGAAAATCGCGCGCGGAGGAGGCAGCAGTTTCCATTCCCTGGAGAGCATTGCCCTGCATGGAGAAACCAAGTGTATGGATTTGTGGCAGCCCGTTGCGCATCCCCGTGTGTACCGGCAGAACCGCAAGCAACAACGCCTTACCTCTATGGGGCGGGGTCTTTGATACAACGGCCGCGAAGATCCCAACATCCCGAAAGTCTTCCAAGGACCGGAGCCCATTCAAGCTCTCCCACGATCTCAAGAGAGGGAAATCAGCGACCTGGGCCAGTTGGAGTTTCACCCACACCGCCGCGCCAGCGAAAAGCGATTCAGATTCTACGAACTCTAGGACTTCGGCTTGCTGCCCGATAGATGCGTTCGTTAAGACCGCATAAAAAACATCTAGATCTTCTTTGCCGAAACCACTGGTATCGATGGCCCATCGCCAAACGTCAGCGAGGTCGCTGCGGATGTCGAATTGTACTGAACCCGCACGCTGCCCCGCTCGTATGACATCCACGAACCAAAGGAAGCAACCAACAGGAGTTGGTTCAAAGCGCTGAGCCACGCCATTCACTGGAACACCGCCCGGGGACGTAAGGGGCTTGGAACGGGCGGCATTGTCATAGCGACGAGAGACTCCTCTTCCAACCGGAGGACGAACGCAAACGGCAAGGGCCCACCTGGCTGCAGGTCTTGCCAACTAGGATGCGAAAGTATTTCGGGCCGGATCTTGAACTTCAGATACGGTGCCGACTCGGAGACCACGATGTGACCCAGTTCGCCCCCCTCGGTTGCATCCACCAGTATCAATTCAGCACGGGTTTTAGTAGAAATCACCGCAGCCTTCAGTTCATCTGGGAATTCAGGCTTGCAAACCAGGAATCCATCCCTTGTTAGCACTGGTGTCAACAACATGTGAATGATCGAATCCTGCTTAAGAGCATTGGCTCGTTCTACCAACAACGGGTAGGCTGGAGGGCGGGGTGCTCCTCCTGTGTCGGCGAGGCTAAATGATAGGGCCTCCACCCCTTTGGGAGTAAGCCAGGGGAGAATCCGTTCCAGCCAAGGCGCCTTTGCGGTTCCATACTCCTTCTCAAACGCCCGCAGCAAGAGCAGCCGGGTTGGATGGGCCTCGATTTCGCGCAGCATCGCATCGGAGAACCGCACTTCATGTTTTGCATGGAGCGCGAAATCCTCCAGCTTCAGGCCACCAAGTACAGGGCCCTCGCCCTGCCCCTCGTCAAATGCCATGGCACCTTCCAGCACCTTTAGAATCATCTTTGTTTCGTCCATGTCTCTTATCTCCATTCGCTCAGACAGTCTGTTACGCCAAAGAAACCTAGCTGGTAGAGTTCGCATATGCGCGACCAATCCTTATTGCCAAGGGTCGCCCTCAAACGCAACAGAGTTGCACTCAGCCGCACTCCGTCCGGATCCCTCGGAAGATTTCCCCGAGGGGACTCCCCCGGAAGAAACCGCCTAAATAGCGCTTGCGCTTCATTGTCGGCCCTGATCGCCCCAGTTAACTTATCGCGGAGCAGTTCCACTTCGATGAATATCTCGTCTTCGGCTTCATGGGGGGGGGCGGCCGCCGAAGGCAATTGTATTTGCCTCCGGGGTAGGGGCCGTATCCACCAAATCGGGAAGATCCCCTCGCCTGTTGCGCGCAGCCCTGAATTCGTCCCGCAGAAGATTGAAGGCGGCCTGAATGAGATACCCAACAGCTTCTTCCCATGAAGCAAACCGAATAGACTTGTCCCAAGTTTTTGCCACGACGGCGGCAACAATTTCCTCAGCCACTTCCTCTCTCACCCGGAACCGCCGCATGACAGCGGACACGAGGATCTTCCAAACCCCGTCAAAATTACCATTCAGAATGTTGACCGGCGTGAACACCGCCACCGTTCCCTTAGCACCAACCATCGTCACACCCCCCTTAACGAACCGCCCCACCGCGCCGCCGAGGCCGCCACGGAAATAACGATTGAGCCGCTTGAATTAGCCGCGCTCCAAAAACAATAGGGCCGGCCGTTTGACAACAGGGCGGCCCCGTCAATTCACTTCCCGAGCATCTCCTCTACCGTTTGGACGATCCTTTCGGAAATTTCCAATTGCGCGAGCCTACCTGCTTCCGACTGGCCTTTTCCGTCTTTATCGATGTAGCCCATCGCAGCCCATGTCGGTTGAGCCGTCCCGCGGGCCTTCGCGAGAGCGCTGCGCCGTTCCGATTCGGACATTTTCTGCAAAGAATCAACAACCGCTTTGAACTGGGGATCGGACTTCAGACCCTCGACGATCTTACGGCTACGGCCACTATCCTTGAAGCGAGCCAAGTCGTTGTCAGTAAAACACTGATAAGCATCCGTACCAACAGACTTCTTGACGTTCTTGGCCTGCTCTCGCTTAATCAATTCAATCAACTTGTCGCCTGACGACGGCTGAGCAAATAGCAAAGCCGATAAAACGAACGACAACGCCAATGCGGCAAACAGCGAACAAAACAACCTATTCATCAGACACTCCTTTCGCGGGAAACCCCGCACAATAATATAACGATTTAGTCCGTTGAATTAGGTTTTGCGGTCTGCTGGACTGTTCACTGGCGGCTCGTATGATCTGTCCAACCACCACTAGAGGGGAATTGCCTTACCGATCAGAGAATTGAAATTCACTTGCATGAATCGTTATTGGAATATGCGATGGTTACTCCTCCTCACCATTTTCCTGACGCTGGCCGCTTGCGGCGGAGCACGCCACACACGATCGATGTGCGAACCATTCTTTTCTTGCAACGCCGGCACTGAATGGCAGTTTCTAGTGAGAACGTTCGAAAATGAGCCGTTGTACGATCGGGAGGTCCATTGGCCGGCGTTGTCTGGGGAGGAGCGGGCAACCCATTTCCGTGGGCGCTTTTTATTGCCTGCGCGATCTGGCGAGCCTGGTGTCTACCACCTCCACTTTCGCGTCCGCCGCCCAGTTAAATTGGAGGCACCCATCACCGTTCAGAATGCGGTTGAACTCGATGTGATGCGCGACGAGCTCGGCATTTACTCCGAAGTCGTTCGCCTGTACTGGATCTCCGCGGTTGCTGGAACGTGGGAGGAGCTCAGAATCTATCCATCACGTTCTGTGTTGGCGCCCGCTGGCGGAGTTGTGGACTGGGAATTCGAAGGGTACGCTCGGACGCCATTGTTTACATGGCAGCCATCCGCAACCGGCAATTTGCAGGTTCAGCGCGACCTTCCCCGCCAACCTGGGGACGATTCTGGCGGAAAATACCTGCGATCCGCCATTAGCGAGACCCTCACTTATTCCGCTGGAGTAGGCTTGACCAAATTGGAGCAGCAAGTTGAAGGAAATTTGACCATGACCTGGACCCTCATCACGGCCACAAATCGCGACAAGGATCCCGAAAGGATAGAAAATGACAAACGATAGCTTATGTTTATTTCTGGGAGTGCTGATATTGGTCGTCTTCCATAAGACAGCCCGGGCCCCTGTTGTGGAACTCGCTCGAATGCTGGGTCGCCTCATGGAGGCCGTCGAGGCGCTCTTGGGGTCGTTGAACGCCTGGGTGGTTTCCCATTCACCTGGGAAATCGGAACGGCCATCTGCGTGGAATGTTTTCCAGGGCGTGGTCGTGGCCTGCATCGCAGGCGTGCTGGCTTACGTAGAATTTGTGGTCCTAAATGTTGCATTTCAGGTGCTCCTGCCAGAGGAGTACGCCGGTTGGCTCGCGCTTAGCGGAACGGCGCTAACGATGCTCGTTGGCTACGGTTGCCATGCTGCCGCGTCTCGCCGATTCCGGGGCCTTCTTCGCGTGGTTTCGGTGGCCTTTGTCGTCTTCGTTGGTGCGCTCGCGGGGATGCGTCAGTTGGGGATCGAAAAAATCGATCGCCTCTTGGCGGCTGCGTCCGCTCAGGCTGAAGACACCTCTGCGAATGGCTCGCTGGTCATCAACGATCCCACAGCGGGGCAAGTTCCGGCTGTGGCTATGTCGGCACCACTATCGCCCGCGATAACGGATACGTCCCGGGAGGTTGTCCTGGCGGCGGCTCAAACGATGCTGTACGCCGTCGGCGAGTTGTGTGCGGTGTATCTTTCGCTGGATTTGGCGGGTGCTGGTATCTTAGCGGTGTTTCTGCTCCCATTTCGGGCCGTCGTTCTGACGCCTCTGGCGGTTGTTCGCATCGTGAACCTCGCGGGCATTCCTGGCATCCCCGCCATAGTCGCCAACTGGCTCTTTTCTGCTGCAGAGGAGATTGCTTCCTGGCTCAAGGGTATCCCTGCTGCGGCGGAACGGTTTTCTGTCGCGTGGAAAGAGCGCCATGTCCGAATAGTATATGCAAAGGAGCGGTTGCGAGCAACATTGGAAGCCGAACAGGCCGTTCATAAGGAATATCTGAATCAGTACCAGGTAGCGCAGGAACAATTCCTTAAAGTGCTGCTTGAAAAGCAACTTGAACGGGGTTTGGCCGTCGCAAGTGAAGCGATCTTGCTCAACCAGGAAGTAGCGCTGCAAAAAATGCGCGAACAGGATTCGCAATGGGCCATTCCTGCTTGGACAGGCTTACAAGCAGGAATGAATGGAAAGCGGAAGTCTGCCCACACCAGCTTCAACTAGAAAACTTTAGGAGATGAATATGCTTAACAAACTATTGATCGCTCTCGCAACTATTTCGTTGCCGTCGGCGGCCATGCCGCCTTCGCCGCGCCTCGTCATTGCGATTCGCGATGTCACGACATCCTACTGCTGCCTCAAAGAAGCTACCGTGAAGCTTCGCGGCGTCGTCGCCGCACTTGCGCCGGGTGACCGGTTCGTGCTCATTGATATGGGGGCAACTTTTGACCCCAAGAATCAAGTGAAAATCATCGCAGCCTTACCTTCCATCCCACCAGAACTGCTCGCTGACAACCGCATCGCGGGAAGAAGCAAACGGCTCGAAGCTCTTAATCGCAAGTTGGAGGCGGCAGAGTCCAACAAAAAGGCGATTCTTCGTTATCTCGAAAGGCCACCAACCATCGACGCTACCGGGACAGATGTGTATGGGGCGCTTCGTTACGTGGCATCGCTGGTGAACGGTAGTACCGGGTCTGAGGAGAAGCATGTCCTCTGGTTTTCGGATATGATCCATCACTTGAATGGCGTTCAAAAGGATCTACCTCCAGGCGACCCCATCCCGATGATGGGCGCACGGGTACAGGTGCTCTTCATGCCTTACGGGTCCAACTGGGACGCAAGGAAACTCGCCTGGGCACGGTTCTTTTCACGATCGGGGTCCATGGATGTTCAGGTTTACGACGCCGCATTGAGCAGTGTGCGAGTTGTTTTGGCGAAGCGGCCGTTGGTTCTGCCTGCGGGGATCGCAAGCCGATGATTGCGAGCTGTGGGGTGAGGCGAGCAGCCGACACGAGATGCTGAAGTCCGTTCGTTGTCCTCGATGCGCCGCGCTGAACAAGAGAAATCGTGGACACGATCATTTGCGAAGCAGCCCTTGTTGAGAGATGCCATACTCGCGCAATACTGGGCTCGTATTGGACGTTTTCTTTGAGGGATCGAATGTGGTGCGATCTGAAGGCAATTCAAACCAGTCACCGGTTCATGCAAATCTGGCGTACGCTCCCTCCGTCTTGTTCGCTGCGGGATGCTTGGTTTAAGTCGGCGTGTCTGATATTTGAGGCTCGTTCTCCGAAAATCTCCTTCGCGTCGAACCACATCAGACTCCGATCTGCGCTAGCAATGGCTCCAGCCAGATCCGATCATGGCCGCGATGGAATGCGGTCGTCAAGGCATGCTACGTGCGGCCAACATCATTTGCGTCGACTTCCACTTCTTTGTCGAGCAATGTCGCCGAGGCGTCCCGGCGGTAGACTTTCTGTATGTCCACCAGCCGAGTCTGGAACTTGATGGCCGCTTTCTCACTTGCGTCGGGAGCAAAGAGATCTTCGAGCTTCCACCACGCGCGGAGATTTCCGGCATCGCCCCGCTGCATGCGGATGGTCCGGCACATGTAGATTCGTTGTGTGTAGTTTAGCTGCCGTGGAGTGCGGCCCTTCACTGATTGCTTGGACACACAAATGCAGAATACTGAGCGTTGCATTGCAAAGCAGCTAGGGATGAAGCCAATCTGGAACTCCACCCGCCGCTTCTGGCTATCCAAACGAGTGATGCCGGGCACGATTCAGCCGTCGCGTTTGGCCAATTCAGGTCCTTACGGGTTTGTGTAGAGCAAGACATAGCCGAGTGTCTCGCCGGATGGACTCTTCACCTTGAGGGTCCCTGCCCAGCCGGAGGGATTGTTCGCTGCGCCCAACTCGGCGAAACGATAGCCGTTTCCGGATCCGCCTGCGAGGATGAGTTCCCCGTTGGCGGTGAGTTCGAGGAGAGTGCTATCACCGAGATTGGATCCTGGACCGTGGATTCTGATCGGAGACGTGCTGTCGTCGGATGCGGCGATGACCGTTGGTCCGGCGGCGACGCCGGATGCGGCGTGCGGCGTTCGTGAGGCCCAGGTCCGAGCATAAGCATCCTGTGGATCATTTCCTTGCTGAAGACAGGTGCCCCAGAGGTGAATATCGCCGGTTGTCCAGTCGTCGCCGTTGACCGCATATTGGCGGACAACGACCCAGAGGCCGGTCTGGCCACTCGCCAGTGTGCCAGTGATCTTGAACCGCTGCCAGGCGGTCGTCAGCGTAACTTGCGTCGGCCCGGCTAGATAGGCTGCGTAGGCGTTGTCGACTATCCCCAACGAGACTTCCCGCGTGCCGGACGCGACTCGGGCCCAGATGTACAAAGTGTATGTTCCACCGTCGACGAGGCCGGCAACCTGTTGCTGGATGACTGGTGTCGTCGAGACGGCGGTTATCGCGTCCGCGGTCTGGTTGCCGTCCGGCGCGATGATTGCGTTCGATGTGACCGAGCAGGAGCCACCGCTCTTGTCCCATGCCGCCGCCGCGAAGTTCTCGGAATGCTTCACCATGTTCTCCAGCGGGCCGCCGATGGTTTGGTGCGGGCCGCAGTCCACAGGGCCGGTGTAGTGGTCGCCCGCGCGGTCCGCCGGGGCATAGCCGAGGGCGTTCGTGACTTCGCCGCTCGTGAGTGCCGCCACTGTTATCTCCGCGCCAACTGTGTCCTGTTTAAGTAAGCCTGGGCCAGTTGCTGCAAGATTCGCGGCAGTGCCGCCGTGGGTGAGGGGAATCAGGCCGGAAATGATTTCCGTCGCTACATGGGTATGGGACGGGAGGTCGCCAGAAGCCAACGGCGCGCCGCCTGTGGCGCGCCCCTTCGCGTCGACGGTCACTTTGGGGTACGTACCTGGCACCACGCCGGTCGCAGCCAGCGAGAGCGACCCGGCGGCGGCGGCGAGGCCCCCGGTGGCGTCCACCTGGACGATCCCTTTGCTTGTTGTGGTGGCATCCGGATACGAGAACGCGCCAAAAGTCTGGCCCGTCGCGAATTCAATGATCGCGTCCATGGCGATGTGACCGTTGGCGTTTAGCGCCATACCCAGGTCGGCAGAGCCACCGGCATTGCGCCACTTCACTGCACCGTTATTGGGAAGGCGTACCAAACCCGTGGCGGCTTTGTCTCCAGCGCCGAACTCCGCACCGTCTTGAAACGTTTTCAGGCCAGTGATCGTAACCGCGCCGGATTTCCTAACATAGTTCCGCGAAGACGCCGTGCCGAGTTCATTCTCGACAGCCAGGACCGCCGTTTGGAGCGCGGTGATGAATGCCGCGACCATGTTGGCTTTCACGGCGACTCCATGGGCGTGTGCGGCAGCCGTGGTTCCGAACGCCCCACGCTGGCAGCCAGTGAATTGTGTCGCGTTCTTCGCGGCGTACACAATCAGTTCATCATCTATGGAGAGGATGCCGTAAGCGGCGGCGAAACCTCCGGTTGTGGAGGCCACGCTGATCGTCGAGTCGCCCGCACCAATAGCTATAGTCGCCGTGGTTTCAAGCGGCTTGGTCGAGAACGCGTCGGCAGGCGAGTACAGCGTGGATGGCCCATCTATCGAGACTGGATAATCAGGCATTGAGTTTTCTCCGATTAGCTTCGAAGCGATTCAGTGCGCCGCCAGGCACAGCAACAACCGGCGCAGCAATTGCGGATTCGACAGCGCGCGCCGCGCGCGGCTTGTGATAACTGGCGTATCTCACCTGCCCGGCGCTCTCAAGTGGCACTGGGCGCGAATTTAAGCAGAATTGATCGAAGGCCCAGAAGCACATCGAGTAAAGCTTCGCCGCGCGCCACATTCCGTACGCTTGCGCCATGGGCGGATCCGGGGGCCCGTAGATACCCGCGAGGTAAATGCACTCCGCGGCGGGTCTGCCCAGGACTTCGTGCGGATACAAGATGGTCTGGCGCATGCGGACGGCGCTCTTCTGCCAGACGTCGAAGTCGAATCCTTCACATCGAAAAAACTTGATCCCATATGAGGAGTTCTTCCATTCGTTCGGCAGGTTGACATATAGGTTGAGAGCGCGGCGGTTCGCATCGAGCGGCCACAGGCATTCGAATACGGCTGCGGGGTGATATTGCCGCACGTAGGTGATCACATCCAGGCAGTATTTCCAGATGCGGTCGCGCAGGAAATCCGCCGTGACCTGGTCGTCCGCCGGATCATCAGTGTTCGAGAGGAACCGGTGCATGGGACGTCCATACGCCGCCTCAAACGCCGCCTGCGTTTCCGCGTCGTAGTAGGGCATCCCCGAATCGTTCGGGAAATACCACCACTGCGTCTCGCCGAATTGCAGGATGACCGGCAACCCGGCGACCGCGATCTGGTCTGCGCACTCTTTATACATCTGGCGCAGGTAATTGCGGACCCGAGCGCCGAAGTGCATCTGCGTCGAAGGCACAGGCAGATCGACTGGCGCACCGTCCCAGTAGCAGGCCGCCATCTCAGCCGGTGGACGGTAGCATTCCATCGAGAAGGCGAAAGACGCGTTGGCACCCGCTGCCTGGAACTCGCCGGCGAGATCGCGAATCCACCTGCGTGCTCCCTCGGTCATTACCGGCGACACGGAGTCGATCATTTCCCAGTTTCCCTCAACGCCTGCAGTTCCGAGGTGGTCCGTGAGCGTGAGCATGACGGAGTTGGGCGTGCTCACCGCGACGCCGGTGTACGTCCACAAGGGCGCCTTCGACTGGATTCGCAACGTCGTGCTCGATCCGAAGTTATCGTCGGCCCACACGCCGGAGAACAGCCCGTTAATCGTCGCGCGCATCTGGGAGACGATTCCCTGCAGCGTCTCGCCGTACCCGATGGCGTGATTAAGGGTTGTCCCGCCAATCGAGAACGACACCACGTCGCCCGCGGTCGGCGTGCCGGAGAAGACGACCGTGGCATAAGGGTAGGTCGCGTTGATACGCCGCCGCTTGTTGTTCCAGAAGACTCCCATGTACACGTCGGCGTAGCCGCTGAAGCCGAGCTTTTGGAGTTGCCAGACATGCCAGGCGGGTGGCTTCTTGTATCCGTGGTCGGTATCGAAGTCGATGGCGAGTGAGACGTCCGAGTATTCCTGTGGTGCGTCCGGAACGTCCTGCGGCTCGAGCGGCCAGAGGTAATCGAAATAGAAGTAGTCTCCACTGGTGGCTATGATCTCGACAGAGTGGTTGCCCGCCGCCATTCCGTCTCGGAGCTTCAGGTTCGCGGTTGTTCCGCCGTACTCGTCCAAATAGTGGTTGTGCGTGGTGGGCGCACCACCATCAACGGCCACACTGATCTCACCACAATCCGTGCTCAGGAACGTCCCAAGATAGAGGTCGTGCGGGCGCGGGTAGCTATAACGGATCGTCACCGTTCCAATCGTGGTGCGCCGGGCGTGACCGCCGGACCACCACTGGCTAGGCCAGGCCGCGCCATAGCTGTACTTCTCCCAGTAACCGGTGTACCTGCAGCGCGCATCCGACTCGTCGATTCGCCGAGACCCGCCTCCCACTTTCAGGCTGGCATCGCCGGTGACCGTGATGTTTGATATCGTGCAACGCCACTCGACGTTCCCAGCAAAGCCGGAGAGCGGGGAGAGCTTCTTGATGCGCGCGCCCGTCGGCCACTCACTGAGCGCCGAAGATTCAAAGCCTCGTGTGACCGTGATTTGTGTGGGCGAATGAACCGCGAGAAGTTGAACGCGCTCCTCGCTCGCGGGCGTGCCGATGAAGTAGCGGTCGCCGGTCAGTTTTGACGTATCGTCCACCGTCAACGTCGAATCGGACGCGCCCACGTCCGCGTTGAGGAAGCAACCGTCCTGGAGATCCTGCTCCACGTTTTCGAATCGCGCCGCGAAGACCATGTACATCTTCCGGCAGTCACTCATGGGAACGACCGCGCCGTTCTTGTCCAGCAAGGTTTGCGTGAAGTCGAGCGTCACGTGGTATTTTGTGTTGTTGTCGCCGTTCGCAAACAGGATGCTGGTCCCGCTGCCCGCGCTCCACTGGAATCCCTGCCCGCTCTCAACCGGGACGCCGCCCAGCGTGCGCCCATGAGCCAGGAAGACGCGGTCCAGATTCCCGAGTTTTCCGAACCGCGAGGCGGTGCCGCTGGCGAGGATGAAGGTGATCGTGATGCCGCCGGTGCTCGGGCCATCGGCCCACGCCTGCGCGTGAATCACGCCGCTCTGGTCGGGACCAAAGCGACCGGCAACGGAAGCACCCGCCGCGTTGATGATGTTCGCGAGCTTCTGCGCCACGTGCCAAGCCTTCGTCTTCCGTGTCACGAAGGAGCCACTCGGGTGGCCCATCGATACGCTCGCGCTCAGTGCGTTGGTGAGCACCCCCGCCACCGTCGTCTGCTCCTCATTGGTGCCGGTGCGTTCGATCCAAATGCCATCCGCGGCTGAGAAGCCCGCTGTGCTTTGCACCGGCAGGCTGGCATCGCCAGCATTCACGTCGGCAGTTAATTGGGTTTCAACCCGGCAGTCCGTGCTCGTTACCGTGTAGCGCGTGTCGCGGAAGTAGAGATGAAGCCAATCGATCCCGCCGTCCATATTCTCGTCACCGCTAATATGAATGCGGACAGAAGCTGCGGTCTCGCCGCCCGCGACCACGGTTGCGTGATCGAGCAGGCGCACCTCATGGATATCGCCAGCGCCAGTTACAAAGGTCATGACGTCCCACGCGACGCTCGGGTACTTGGCGGCGTCGAAGCGCATTGCGCCATCGAGCTTGTTGTCGTACTCGATGTCGAATTCGAGTTTCAGTCCGGATAGATCGGTCTTCGGCAGATGCTTAAGGCGCAAATGATTGAAGTAGTCGTAGGCGTTCCACCAGCCCAGGACAGCGAAATCCTCGGCGGCCTGGAAGATGCCGGAAATCGACACACCTGTCTCGGTCGCATCGTGCAGCGTGGTGGTCGCGCCGCGACCGGAGAAGCCCTGCAACTGGAGGTTGCGGCGAGGGTCGAAAATGTGAAGTGGATCGCCCATTTACGTCTGGATAACCACCGTCAAATCCGAACCAGCATCAGGCGACGCAACCGCCTTGATGTCGAAGGCGAGGTCGTTGCCTTCAAGCAGAACCGGTGTTGGCCAAATGCACGGGCGGATCTGTGTTCCCTCCGGATGGTTCTTCGTCACGATGGCTTCGAATGTCTGGTTCTCCGGATCGGCAGCGATGACCTCCACGCATTCCTCGGCCGCGCCGCCAAGATCGAAGAACACGAAGCGGCCCACCTCGAGCGCCGCCGTAGTTGCATCGTAGGAGGCCGTACTGATTGTCTGGGCTGACCCGCTGCCGGTGATCTCCTCAGTCGTGACTAGCCCGTAGTCGTTGTACGGCAGGCGCCGAGTCTCGGGCAATCCGTAGCCTTGCGCCACCAGATAATCCCAAGTGTTCGTGAATGGCGTGCCGGCGTTCTGCGCGATTCCCATCGGCTCCAGCACATTCCATGTCGCGCCACCGTCTTTCGAGCACTTCACGGCAAAGGCCGACGGGCCATCGCTGGTCCCCTGCTGTAAGTATGCATATATGCATCGGATCGAAGCAGCGTCCTGAACCTTTATCGGAATTGTCACATTGTCCTGTACCGCAAGCGGGCCAGGGATCTGGAACGTGTACGCGCCGCCCGAGCAGGTCCGGTCGCCAGGCATGAACGGTTCGTTATGATGCGAGAGCGGGAATACAGTGAACGGTCCCCAGCCGAAGTGATTCGCGACGCCCACGAGCGTCGCAACGATGCAGGCAGAAGGAATCGTTCCTTCAACGCGGGCCGGCAGACCGGGCGTGCGGAAGAATCCTTTGCGGACTGCCAGCCCGAAGATCCGCATGTCGAGCTTGTAGAAGCGGACGTGCTTCATGTGCGCGCATCGGAGGGTGCCGAATGTGGCTTGGCCCGTGGGCACGCCCGGATACGCACGTTGGAACGTGAATTGTCCGCCGGAAATGTCCGTGATCTGTGCGCACTCATAGGACCTGCGTCCGGCGTGGTTCGCGTCAGCCCCCTCGTCGTTGAACACGATGAAGTCGCCCGCTTTGAAGGTACGAGCCGTGTCCGGATTGACCGTGCAGTTCACCGTGGCCGGATCGGTCGCCTCGTCGAGAGCCTCGTCCAGGCTGGCCCACAAATCGGTTGTGAGTTCGTCTACATAATAGGCGGCCAGAATGATTCCCGTGGCGCCCGCCACATTCTCATTGCCGGAGGCGTCGGGCAGAACCACCAGGTTGTCGACAGCGAACGTGCCGTAATCCCCAAGCACCGGTGTTCCAGTCACCGCGCCCGGCACGCCGGTGTCATAGAATGTTTCGTCCGGAACCGGAGAGGCATTGACATCGGCGGGCTTTGGGCCCGTGGCCAGATCGTACATCGAGTCCGTAGTCGTGCGGCCCTGAATGTCGATGGAGTAATCCTTGTTGAGCTTCCATGAACTCACACGGAACTCGCCCGACCCGCCCGGCATGTCTTCATGCGTCATTGAGCAGACCATCCCCGGCTCGGTGTTGAGCGCCAGGACCGTCGTTCGGAAGACCAACTGGCGCGCGGCCTTCCACTCCGCGGTACTGGTGCCACCCAACTCCTCGCGCAGCCGAATGCTGATGATCCGTGCTGCCTGCGACTTCGTGCAGGTGCCGGAGAGGTTGACGTTCGATTTTAGGAACAGCGGGCCCGCCGCACCGCCAAGCAGCGTGGCGCGGTCGATATCGTAAACAGTGACCGAGTTGTTGACGAACTTGTAGTCCTGGTCCGCGAAGTTGGCGGTGAGATGGTCGAATGAAGGCTTGAGCGGGCCCAATTGGAGCGAGTTGAAAACGATGTTCCCGATGGTGAAGGCCTCCACCGTGGATGAGTTCTCGCGCACACCGATCTTGAGCTTGCCGAACGAGAAGGTGTAGTATCCGAGGCAGTTCATCAGCACTTCCTGGAGCCAGTCGCGGAGAGGTTTCTCTTCCTGCAGCACGCCCCGAAATTTGAACTGCGTCTCACTTCCAGTACCGACAAGCGCGGTCACCTGCTGATCGCAGATCGCCGCCGCGTCAATGGCGGCCTGCACATCGAAGAACGTCTCCGCGAGATCCAACTGGCCTGTGGTCGCCGTTGCGCCCAGCCGCAAGCCACGCGCCCGCAGCAGCATGTTGATCGCGATCCAAACCGGGTTCACTAGGGGCGGGCCAAAAACACGCACGCCCGGCGAGGTCCACACCCACCCGCTCATCCCCTGCTGAACGTACGCAACCATTGCGTGGTCGCCGGGCTTGGTGAGTTGCAGCCCCTTGGTATCGCTGCGCCGGATCACCATGAACGCGGTTCCGGCCGCGTAGTTGTCCTTGTAGGTCGAGTTGCCGGAGAAGACCTTGCGCCAATCCCCGCCGGTGGTGTTTCCCGATTGGTCGAGGGAGAACCAGTCGCCATCGGTCGCAGGATCTGCGCCTAGGACCTGGCGGATGCCGTAGGTGGGTTGGTTGGGCCAGCCATGCTGCGCCTGTCCATCGAGCGTACTGCCGATGAAGACCGCGCCTGTGCTTCCCATTGCGACGGGATTCCCGTTCAGGTCTTCGTAATGCGCGGGAGTGTAGGAGATGAGCGGTCCTTCGCCGACGATTCCCAGCGCCTCGTAGAAGTCGCTTTCGTCGCGGCCCGCCGCCACCTTGCAGTTTACCGGCATTTCGCTGTCGGTGTAGATCTCCGGAATGACTTGGTCGTAAATGGAGTCAGCGACCAGCGACACGCTGGTGATGCTCGACCGCCCGAAACCGAAGACGCCGGTGGAGTTGTCCTTGATGGTTACTCCCTGCGGCTCCGCGATCACCGCGCCGTAGTAGCGCTTCATGCCGTGCGCCAGGCAACCGTTGTCGGTGTCGTATCCCTTGTCGCACTTGCTGGCGTCGGCGGAGGGAAAGTGGATGAGATCCATCGCGCCTGCTGTCGAGTACGGGCACGCGCCGACGTTGAAAGCCTTCCAGCAGGATCGCGAAACCTTCCGCGACGGGTAGGGCAGGTTCAGTTCGTACAGACCATCGGCGGCGGTGACTTTGAACTCCGCGCCGGAATCGAACTGCCAATTGATGATGTCGCCCTTCCACAGGTCGAGCTTGATCTGCTGCCCGACGTGGTAGAGCGAAAACTCGATGGTCGCGCGGAACAGGTCCACGTCGTTCGCCAGATCGCGCATTACGCGGTCGGCATTGCCGAAGGTGAACGTGGCGTCGTCGGCCTCGTTGCCCATGCCCTGCGAGATGCCATCGAAGTCCACCAAGCGCGGCAAGTACAACTGCGACCCGATAGTACAGCGCCGGTCGGAGAGATAGATGGCGGGGTATCCGCTCTGGAGAGGCTGGATCTTGATGAGCGGAATCATCTGCTGCACCTGCGACAGCAGCGCGTTTTTCAATGCGTCTGGCGGAAACCGGGTCACCGTCGAGGAGAGCGTGTAGGTGGGGTTCGAAGCGGGGATCTCGACGAGGGTGACGCCGAGGCTGCAAGCATGGTCCGCGAGCATCTCCCACGATAGTGGCTCGTTCGCAAACCGGCACATGTAGGCTGTTGTGCCGTTGCCGTCGTCGTTTGGCGCGTTGTAAGTGAATGCGCCGTACGGCCCGTACTTCTGCTCCCAGAAATCACGTAGTGCGCGCCGGTCCACGTCACGCAGCCAGGCTCGCCGCACGGTGAACCGCTTCGCTCCCGCGCCAAGGAGGAAGCGTTGCTCGATCTTTGCATTGCCGCTCCCGAACTGGTGGATGGCTACGTCCGGATGCTGCGCATGCCCGTAGCCGTAGTCCGGCACGATCGGGAATGTCCCGCTCGCGAGGATCGCCGGTACGATGATGTTGCCGATGGTGTCACTCATGACGCATCAATAAGGGAATACGCGAATCGTAAATGACCATTTGCACGCCCCTGACGTGTTGGCCGTGGAAAGCGCGAAGCTCATCGGCTGGGCTGAGTTCAGTCTGGCGATGAATGTCCCGGTTACCATTTGATGCAGAGCGGTCAAATCAACTGGGCTCGTGCTGAATGTCCTGGCCTCGGAACCATATGTGCTGCTATAGGAAGTCCACCCGATCTGCAGCGTGGCCGTTCCCGCCGCGCAGGCGGCGGCCGTTTCCAACTCGTACACGACCAAGACGGTTCCATTGAGACACGCCGTCGAACCATAGCAGACCGGGCCGGACATCGCCAACTCCCCTCGATTCAGCCAGTCCACGTTTGTCGACGCCGCTTGCATTCCCGATATGTAGAAGTTGCTGAGAACCATAGGGCCACCGTCATTCATGCGCATATACGACTGGACGTTCCCCAAGTGGTCTGCGAAGTTCCAGGACAGGCTCCCGCCGTTTGGAGCCTTGAAAAAGGACATGCTGCTAAATGGCCCGCTACCGACTTTGTTCGCGAAGCTGTAAGAAGCGCCGGAAACATCGGTCATGGTAAATCCGCTTGTTCCGTCGGAAACCGAGAAGTACGGACTTCCGGCCAGCACCGCGCCATTCCAATAAGCCATATTCCCCGGGCTTGCCGTGCCGCTGATTTTCCCATCGAACTGAGTCTGAATGCTCGACGTGACACCAGAAAGGTAGCCCAGGTGCGTATCGTCCACAAGGCCCGCTCCAAGTTTGGTGGCCGGGATGCCGGAAGGGAGTTGTGCGGTGGATACAATGCCACTGATCTGCGGAAACGAATAATCGTT
>CAIRSA010000326.1 GCA_903881085.1 uncultured Acidobacteriia bacterium | reverse complement strand
TGGCCCTTCGGCGTTGTATCGACTTTCTTGTAGATCCACATGCCGGGGCTGAGGTTCTGAATGATCCCGCCCTTGACGTCGTTCCAGATCGGGGTCACGTCATCCCGCTTGCTGAACTGGATCGTGGCAAAGCCGGTAGATTTCTTGGCCCATGCTTTGCGCACAACTCCCAATTGACCTTCGACGCCGTAAGCACTGTGCGAGTCAAGCACCGGTCCGCCGTTGTTCAAGCGGTCTATGCGGCAACCTTTCATGTCGAGGATGAGGTCGTATTCCTCGCCACTGCGCCAATCGAATCGCGGTACTTTCGCGCCGGTGTACCAGACGGCGTCGATGGTTCGGGCATCATCATTGGCTGACGGCGGGGCGAAGTTTGCGGTCACAGTGAAGCGCTCGACCTGGACCTCTGCGGTGGTGATGACCTCCACTGGCGCTGTCTCCATGATTTCTTCGGACATAAATGCTCCTTCCTGTCGCTGTTGATTTATGACGTGTAGCTTCTTGTTGGCGAATCCCAATGCCGCGCGGAATGTTTCACCGCGACGGGCTGAGTCTCGCCTGCTACGTTCTGCTGTTCAACACCCTTGTCGTTCACTTTGCGAGGGTCGCAGTCAAGAATGATCTGCAACTGGTCAAGCAGTTCATTCATCCGTTTGATTTCCTGCAACTGCTTCTCAGGGTCGTAGCCGTTCTGCGCAATCGCCTCGGACAACGTCAACGTGCCGGTGCGGATGCGCTTCAACTCGGCCATGGCATCCTTCAACGGATCCACGGATTCAAACTTGGGCGCCGTCCACTGCACACCGTAGTTTGCCTCTGGGATTCTCCCGATGAACACCAACGTGTCGATGAAGCGCCGCCAAGTCGGACGGCAGTACATCGGGATCAGCGTCAGCCAGCGGAATGCTTCGATGGCATTGCGGAAGCCCAGCATCCCCGCGCGGTAGGAAGAGTAGTTGACGTTCGAGAGATCGCCTGAAAGCAGCTCATATGGAACGTCGATACCCGCGCCGATACCCTGCAACTCCGTCATCAGGTACTCGCGGTAGCCTCCGGCCGGAGACGGAGCGTTGAACTTGATGTCCTCGCCCGGCTTCAAATACTCGATCATGCCGGGATACATGCGCTCGAGCGTATTCCCCGTTTTTGGATCCGTTGACTTCGCACCGAGCGGCAATCCGCCCGCACCCTCGGGCCGTGTGACGATGCCAGCAAGACAGGCTTCGGTCTTCTTCCGCATGCCCTCCGCATCCCGATAGTCATCGAGGTCGCGCATCGCGAGCATAACTGGGGCGAGCCACGGTACACCACGCACCTGACCGGGCCTCAACATGCAGTAGGTATGCATCACCTGCGACGCCGGCACCGGTTGACTCAGAATCCCGCCGCGCGGATTCAACATGAAGACGCCGCCCGGATGATAGTTGTAAAGCCAATAGGCCTCGCGCTGGCCGAACAGATTGAACTGAACGCCCTGCACAATGTGCCCAGTGGCGATTCCCATGGTCCGCGCGACATCGAGGAAGTCACCTTCCAACACCTGCAACTGGAGCGGCACACGAAAATTATCCTGTGGCAGTCGGGGTCGAAACCGGACGATCCCATCACCGCTCTCTGCTGTTGTGCGCACGATGAGTGCCTGCATGCCGTAAAAATCCAGTTGCCCGCCAGGGTCACAGTTTTCGGCAAAGTGAAGCCACTCTTCGTCAATGATCTTGTCGAGCGCGGGCGTGCCGGTCTTTGCTTGCGGCACAATGCCGGTGCCCACTGTGTTGCCAACCAGTTCTGCGATGGCTTTGCTGGCGTAAGGATTGTTGCGCAGCAGGTCGCGCGAGCGGTTGCGGAGGCTGATCAAAGACGCGCTGACCTCGGTGTTCGCATCGCCACCCGCTGCAACCCACCCGTCGGTGCGCCGACCCGACTTCGCACCGTCGTAAGCAAAAGTCTCAGTTGCGAGGCGATACCGGGCGCGGCGATATGCTCGCTCCGGCGAGAAGTAACCGATCATTTTGTCGAGGGCGTTCATTTAGTCTCTGCTGTGCATGGCCAGGCTGAAAGAAGATGATGCAGTGCCCGATGTTTTGGCGATCGCAGAGTTTATGTCTGCCAGCGCCTTCCGCATGTCGTCGACGCTGTTGTACTCAACCGCGCGATCGGTAAACTGCACGCGGCGAGTCCCACTGAAAATGGCTCGCTGCAATTCGTCACGCATGGATTGCAGTTCCGTCAGTTGAATCATTTGAACCAACTTCCGCGGCCGCCGGGCGCTCCCCAGTAGTCATCGCGCGCGCCCCAGTAGCTATCGGCGGTTGGAGCCTTGGGTCTATCGACTGGACTACTTCCTTCAAGCTCCGCCCAATCTTCGTCCGTGAAGCGATCAATGCCACAGACCGCGGCGGCCGCGCGGCAGAGCACCGCCAAGTCGAGCGGTTCGTTCCGTACCGATTTGTCCGGCACCCACTCCACCTTGCCGTTCGCCCTGACAATACGAGACTCCGAGCAGAGCCCGCGATAGAAGTCTTGATCCTTGTATGCGTAGTGCTGGTAGCCGGGCGGGAATGTGCCATCGTCCGGAAGCACGATCCGCAGCCAGTCGTAGAACTCCTGCTTTGCCCAGTGCGTGCCGATGTGCCAGATCCTGACATTCTGCCGCTTGCGGGCAGCATCGGTGCTCGACACCCGCGCGATCAGTTTCAGAAAGTCCGGTGTGCCCTTGGTCGGCACCACCGTGCGCGGCGCGGAGATTCGATCGCCTGCCGGGCCATGCGCCGGTTGCGGATGGCGCGATGCGAACTCGTACACCATCTGCGGACGGAAGCCAGTATCGATTGTCATGGCCATGATGGGCATCGTCTTGCCTGACTCGCAAGGCCAGTCAATCGCAAGCAGGTCTTCCAACTCCTGCCACACCTCAGGCGACGATGTCTTGCGGTCGGGCACTTGGAGCACACGGTAATCAACTGACCACGATTCTTTCCCCCGGCCATAAGCCTTGATCTCCACCTCGAGCCGGTCATCCTGCACATCAACGCCAGCCACCAGCAGCAACGCCTTTGCCGGCACGATTCCCAAATCGTAATCCTCGCGCCGCAGATAGAGCTTCTCCCAATCGGGTGCCGAGCCGCGCTCTGCCCAGAGTTCCGCGAGAACAGTATTCAGGAACGCCTTGAGCGTTTCCGTCGATGCCTTGGCAACCAGAAACTCCGCCGCAATGGTTCCCCAGGGACGCTTGGGCGAGATCAGTTGCGACACACGGAAGCCGGGGATCGGCGATCCAGGATTCTGCGCGCGATACTCGCCACGCTCCACCATCCATGACTTCAGGTTGTGCGGAATGTGCTCCCGGCATTTCTCGCAGCAGTAGGCGGCGTTTTCCGGTTCGCCCTCCGGCCACACCAGCCCGCCATCGGTGCCGTCGCTGAACACCAGGATTTGAAAGTGGTTGCAGTTGGGACACGGCACGAAGTACTCACGCTGGTCGCTAGTGAGCCAGGCCGCCTGGATCCGGCTCTCGCCGTCGATCGTCGGCGTCGAGCACATGATCACTTTTTTGTTGTGCTCAAACTCGCCGGTGCGCTGCATGGCGAGCGATACCGGATCGCCCTCCGAGCCTGCGCTTGCGGGATACCTGTCGATCTCATCCAACAACAGATATCGAATGGGACGCATGGCCAGGCCCGAAGGCGAGATTGCGCCCGTGAAAGTGATGTGCCCGGACCCGTTGGCGAACACCTTGTGCATCGCGGTGTTATTCGAATCGCGCGACTTCACCGCGGCGAGCTTGCCGCGCAACGACGGCGAGTGGCGGAACAGCGGCGCGACGCGATCCTTCGAAAGCGCCTTGGCGTCTTCTGAGCGCGGTTCCACAACCAACGTCGGGCCGGGATCGACGTCCGCAATGAAGCCCAGAAAGTTGACCATGATCGAGGTCTTCAACATCTGGGCAGCCGACATCAAGACTACCTGCTTACAAGGGTGGCCTGGGCTCAGCACGTTCATCGGTTCACGCTGATACGGTCTTGTGTGCCACTGGCCACGTTCCGCCGAACCAGAGCCAGTGAGCACGACATTCTCATCCGCCCACTGGGACACGGAAATATCTCGCGGCGGCAGCAACGCGTCCGCGCCAACCTGGTACATCGAGAAAGGTGCGTCCATCAGTCCCCGTCCCGCTCATACACGCAACCGGTCGTCGCGCTCTCCGCAACCTCGATCCGGAACAACTCCGGAAGGTTAACCTTGATCTGCTCAAACAACCAAGGAGCCAGACTCTCCGTGGTCGGATTGCACAGCCCCGGAACATCGTTAAGAACACGATGGTCGATCTTCGCGAGCACTACTCCGACGGCTTCGCCGATCGCTGCGTAATCGACGATCATGCCTGCGTTATCGATCTCCCCTCGGCACCACACGCGCACGCGATAGGTGTGGCCGTGCATCCTGCTGCACTTGTGCCCTATGGGAACGCGCGGCAGCCAGTGCGCAGCATCGAAGTGGAAGTCCTTCCAGATTGTTGTCAACCGAACAACTCCTCCTGGAGCGGAATGCCAGCCCAAATCGCAGCGCCTTGGGTGGCCTCGTAATGCTCCACCAGGACGTGGGCCTTCACTGCGCTGGAAGCCTGGCGGTAACACCCACCCCAGTTCGTCGTGCCCACGCTGCGCGAGGCCCCCGCCGAGTCCGCAGACCCGAGAGGAAGGTATTTGAAAATGTCGGGCCGCAGCATCCTCAGACCGTGGAGCCTGACGGTCGGCATCCCGTCCACGCAAATACTTTCCATGATCTGCTGCATCCTGCTCCACCACCGCGTCGTTCCGATAGTTGCGTACTGTCCGCTCGATCCAAGCGCTACGCGCGGCCACTCGGCCGCCAACCGCTGCAACCGATCAATGGACTCGTGAAAGTGCCATACCGGCACGCCCGCAACCTTGCCGAACGGCCACGCCGCGAGGAGCCCGTCGTTGGCCGTCTCGTCGCCATCAATCACATCGGGGATCAACGCCCAGTCGAAGCCGGGATGCCGATGCCACTGCTCGACCCACATGTAGTAAGCCTGCCAGTCGATGTCGATACCCTGCTTCCACACCGTGAATGCGCCGTTATCGAGCGCAAACGATTGCGCCACTTCCGCCGCGATTCCGATTTGCTGCGGCTCCGCATGGCTCA
>CAIRSA010000325.1 GCA_903881085.1 uncultured Acidobacteriia bacterium | reverse complement strand
TGACCTTGGGCGAGCAAGGCGTCGGCCGTCGCTAGCGACATCGGCTCGCTGCGACCGAACAAACTGCGTAGAAACTGCACTGGGTTCATTGGGGTGCCCGAGGATCGTCCGGCGCCCAGTTTAGCGCGCTCGGGCCGGATCAGTAGTCTGGAATCGGCCGCCGTGCCGTCGCGCGGTGTGCTCCCAGCGTTGCAACCACTATGCCGCGATGCGCTCGGCTCCGTCGGGCTGCGCGAGCGTGCAGTCAAACGTACCCATCGGCGCATGCCCTGCTTTGCGTGCTATCTCGAGCATCAAACAATCGGAAAATCCCAACGAAGTCCTGATGCGAAAGTGGGCCAGAGCCGCGGCGACGAACTGAATGCGGGAAATCCGCACGTCCGGGTCATTGAGGGATGGGGCCAGCAACGACCCCATCTACTCGGTGGCGATAAAACTATCTACTCTTACGCATTTTCGCAAGCACACACTCGCGGCGGTATTGGTAATGCTGACGAGAAGCATTATCAGGATTATTGGCAACATCGCACAGCATTTTATCTATGAGAGCGATAGCCTGTTGAAACATCTCAGTGCGCTCAAGAACATCGAGCAAATTCAGGCGACGGTGCACGTTTCCAAAGTCAAGCTCTACTGACGTCATCGCTGCAAATAGAGCTTCTTTCGTATTGGTTGTTCCTAAATGCGCGATTGTTAACTGCGTAAATATTTCCGCACTACGAGGATTTATTTCAGAAGCTCGAATCAAAACTGCAGTGGCCCACTTGTATTTATGATGGCGATTCAACGCCTCCCCCAGACAATACAAATAGGTCGGCGAATAACGCCTCCGATTCAACACGCTCCTCAACGATGGGAAAACGCCGTCCAACAGAACACGCGATCCAACTTCTTTTAGCTGTCCGATTTCGTTAAGCACTAAACCGGACGGGTGACCCGAAAACGGAACCTCGAGCAGATGAAATTTTTCGCCGCCTATGATTTTTTTAAATCGGTCTATGTGTATTTTGTCTTTTGAAAACGGATCGTAGACGACAAAGAAATTGGTTTCCTTGCCAATGAATTCTGGCTTCATCATTTCCAATTGCGACAGCAACGCCCCGTCTTCGCTGTAACGACGATCTTCGTCTAAAAATATACTGTAAAGCGGAGAAATAGCGAGCACTCTGTCAATTCGCAAATCTTTTGAAAATCTAATAGCTGCATATCCACCCATTGAACTACCATAGGAAGCGCGAAAGCTATACGATCGCCCTCGATAATCGAGTTCCTCAATGATTCGCGTGACCATCTCGTTGTTGAGATCCTCAAACCAGCGGGAAGCCGTGGTTTTTATCGCAACAACGTCGCAGCCTTGACTCAGCAGAAAATCTCCGCCGAACCCCGTTCCGACGAGGTCTATATTCCCTCGCTCGGTAAACGTAACAACCAGTGCTCGACGCTCGCATTCGGTCGAATTGATGAAATAATCCCCCCGGATGGACGCCTCGTTAATGATGTTTATGCTAGTAAAGCTCAAAACCTAACCTTGTAACCTTGAATGCGTTGACGTCGTCGCTTGATTTAGCAAGCCCTGCATCGGATGTCGTTACCTTCAATCTGCGCATCTTATTTCATGACATCGCGCTCGAGTTGTTTTCAGAATTCACGGGACATTTGACCGCGGCGACTCCCGGGGTCAGGCACCAGCCGCAGACGACAAGACCTCTTTTTCATTATATGTTGTTCTTTTTAATTAGGGATTCAGCGGTCCCACAAGGCGTCCTAGGTGCGGCGCCGGGGACGCGCAGGCCTGCGCTCCGGCGTTGGACGCCACGCCATACAGCATGCCGGTGCTCACACAGGCGCTCTTCCTTAGAATAAGGTCGCCCATTCCGGCGGGATGCCAAGCAAAGCCGATTCGTGTGCGTAGTCGCCGAAATAAAGGCCGTCGATCAACTTGATCGACTCCAAAAAACGCTGCTGGTGCTCCTCGCGATACCACGCGTCCAAACCCTCCAGTCGAGGCCGGCCACTGACCCCCGCATGGT
>CAIRSA010000324.1 GCA_903881085.1 uncultured Acidobacteriia bacterium | reverse complement strand
GCGAATTGGCTGAAGCCCATCCAACTGCTTTTTCCAGGTTTATCCGTGGCTAAGGTCTTCGAACTGGTTTTGGGTTGAGGTTCTCAAAAACATCAACCACGGATACACACGGATGGAACTTTTTGCCTGGTAACCCCCCTGTAACCCAAACTTAGTCAGTAATTGACACCGGTCTAGTATTCTCATGATCGTGATCCTTCGTCATTCTCTTCGTACGGCAATGTGCAACTGCGACCTCTGCCGCAAACAGTCCGCCCAACAGCAGTCGAGCCCCCAGCGCCTGGTGCCCCGGTTCATTCCCACCAACGACCCGGGCTATAATACAAGTCCAACCATTCAAAAGGCTAGATAATTCACGTTGGCTGACAAATCAACGAGCATTCCAACCGCGGCACGCGAGTCCCGCCTGCAAAGGTGGCGTGTTCTCACGCTCGTTCTGCTTGTCACCGGCTACGCTGGATACTATTTCTGCCGCTCCAATCTTTCCGTCAGCATGCCGCTGATCATCGTCGATCTGCAGCGCCAGGGCATGGCCCCGGACGCGGCCCGCATCTGGCTTGGCTCGGTGGTCTCGCTCGGCATGCTCGCTTACGCCGTAGGTAAGATCCCAGGCGGCGCAATGGCTGATGCGCTCGGCGGCCGCACCAACTTTCTTGGCGGCATGGCCGGTTCCATTCTCGCCACCCTCTGTTTCGTTATGGCCGGCACCATGCCGATATTCACCATCGCCTGGATGGCGAACCGGTTCTTTCAATCGCTGGGCTGGACAGGCGCCGTGCAGACCGTCTCCAAGTGGTTCCCCTTCCGCAGCCATGGTGCGGTGATGGGAATCCTTAGCCTCAGCTACTTATTCGGTGACGTGATTGTCCGCCAGGTTCTTTCGGTCCTGATCGCCCGCGGCTTCTCGTGGCAGCAGCTGTTCTATTCGAGCGCCGCCGTGCTTGGGACAATTTTTCTGATCTGCCTAGCGCTGCTGCGCGAATCGCCGGTGGCTATCGGCGAGCCCGAAGCCGCCGTCAATCCTACCAATCTGTTTCAGGAAGCCTCGCCCAAAGGGATTGCCTTTTTGCTCTCGTTCTTCAAAAGCAGGGCCTTCTGCCTGGTGTGCGGCATTTCGTTGGGCACCACCATATTGCGCGAGACATTTAACTTCTGGGTGCCCACTTACTTCACGCAGGTTGTCCACATGACACCTGCGCAAGCGGCGCAGAACAGCGGAATCTTTCCGCTTTTTGGCGGGATTTCGGTGATTTTGTGCGGCTGGCTCAGTGACCGGATGGGCGTCATCGGCCGCGCCGCAATCATCTTTGGCGGCATGTTACTGTCCGTCGGCGCTTTGTTATCGCTCGGCACCATCTCACCCGGCAACCAACTGATCTCCGTCGCCCTGGTCGGTCTGGTCGCATTTCTGATTGTTGGCCCGTATTCGTTCCTGGCCGGCGCAATCTCACTGGATTTCGGCGGCAAGAAGGGCAGCGGAACCGCTTCCGGCCTGATCGACACCGTGGGCTACATTGGCGGCATGCTTTCAGGCGATACTATCGCCAGAATTTCGGCCGGTTACGGTTGGAGTGGGACCTTTGTCGCTCTGGCCGGCGTGGCGTTATTTACCGCGGTCACCGCGGCGTTCTTCTTGCGTGAGCAGCGACGAGCGCGGTTAATCTAAAACCCTCAACCTGATTGCAAAGTCCTTTGGCAGAGCCGTGGCACACGAATCCCGTGGGTAGGAACCCAAGAATTGAAAATAACCCGGGAACCCAAGAAACGCGTTTTATCCACAGGGTAACTTAATGGTGGCGAATGGGTTGTTCGCGCTTGGGTTGGTCTTGGGTAAGCCAAGGATTTTGGGGTGTTTGCGGACGGTAAAAAATGGCATCTCATAAGCGCCTCCTCGTACTGGTTTTAGCAGAGCGGAAAGGGGAGTTGGTTTGGCTTTACTCGTAAGTCCTATTCATGTAAGCAGAAATAAAGATCGACATCTCGTGACCGTCTACCGGCGAGTTGGTGCTTAACCGTTTTGAGGAGCGAGAAGACTGAGAGGGTGTCGCGTAGGGCAAACCACGGGACAGACAGCCAAATTCCGGCAAACATCGCCGGAAATTGGTGTCAGTCCCCGGTTTGCAGCGCCTGCGCGGATTGCTCCCCCCAAAACGGATAAGCACTCCCGGCGAATTGGGTTTCAGACGATTTCTTGTATACTGAGTACGCTACGCCTGATCCGCGTGGCCGTATAGGGGGACTACTACGTGCTTACTCGCGCATCC
This sequence comes from uncultured Acidobacteriia bacterium, assembly GCA_903881085.1. Classification (GTDB taxonomy): domain Bacteria; phylum Acidobacteriota; class Terriglobia; order Bryobacterales; family Bryobacteraceae; genus CAIRSA01. The sequence goes on along the minus strand of CAIRSA010000324.1, from coordinate 2,340 downwards.
CAGAGGAATCGAATGCTGAACGCGGAGACCGGACGTGAGACAGATCAGCCGCACCTGCCATTCGGCCACGTGCAGCAGACCAAGTCCGCCGAATCGGGCGGGACTCATGCGGGAATACCTCCGATGGTCCATGAAGTTGTTAGAGGATCTGGCCAGCCGCTGGATCCGGCCACGCGTGGGTTCATGGAGTCGCGTTTCGGGTATGATTTCAGCCAGGTCCGCATCCACAGCGATAAGCGCGCAGCCGAGTCAGCGCGCGCGGTGGGTGCGAACGCGTATGCTTCGGGACGGAATCTGGTCTTCGGGGCCGGAATGTACGAACCGGCCAGCGAACGGGGACGCCGTCTGCTCGCCCATGAACTCGCTCATGTGGTGCAGCAGCGTGCGGGTTTTGCCGGAGGCATTGCCGCGGCAGACGGACCCGGCGAACGGGCGGCCGAGGAAGCTTCCCGGTCCGTGGCTGCGGGGCGGTCTGTCGGCCCGCTCGCTGCAATGGGTTCGCATTGCGCACTTCAGCGGGACCCCAATCCACTACAGGCGGAGGCGAATACTGTCGCCGCGGACCTGCAAAAAACTATCGACGGAGCGGTCTGGAAGGAGATCCGCAAGCGCGTCTACCCGAAGGAATCGAAGGCAGGGATCGATCGTGCCAAACAGCGCCACGAAGGAAAGCTGACCGATCTGAGCGGCCTCGGCAAGCTCACCACGCTGAATCACTTCGCGAGCGAGGTGAAAAAGATTCAGACGAAATGGCCAAAGATGGCGTCAGTGGACGACCGGGTGAAGGAGTTGGGAAATGCGGCCAGTGCAGAACTGGAAGCGGTAGATGTACCCGGGTTCCTGGTGGTGGAAAAAGAAGCAATGGAGTCGAAGGGTTACTTTCAGCGCGGGCTGTGGCGGTTTGCTATCAGTGAGGCCCTGGTATCGGGCGCCTCGCTCGCTAACGACGATGCTGCGGGACTGACCAACGTCGCCCTGCACGAGGGACGGCATGCGGAGCAGACCTTTCTTTCGGCGCGCTACTCCGCCGGTGTGCTGAAAAAGACTTCGGCTAATATTGTTACCGAACAGAATATCCCTCAGGCAATCGCCGATAAAGCGGTGGCAAAGAAATTCGACGCCACTACCGACGCCGCATCGAAGACGCTTGGACAGAAGATGTTTCAGGCCATGGTGACGGATGGCGCCGCAAATCAAAAGATCGAGAGCGATGACGGGTGGGCGGAAATGGCCACGATGCGCACCGGCGCGATCGCTAAGCTTACCGCGCTGAAGGCGAACGCAACGGCGGCCACGCTTGCCGACGCCAAGGCAGCCAATAACGAGCTGAAAGCCCAGATTGCTGAAGTGGAGCGGAGATACACTTTGTATCGCAATATTCCGTTCGAAGCAGATGCCCACGAAGTTGGCGACGCGGCGGAACAGGCGTATGGGAACTGGCCGAAGTGATCGAGTACGTTCTCGCCTTGATCCGGCTGCTTTCCGGGGAAATCGGCGTTGCCGAAGTGGTTGCGCGGATCGGGCCGGTTGAGACCGATTCGGGATGGCCGATCCCCATGGAACTGCGTCCCACCGCGCTGGAGCTGCGTGCGGCAAGGCTGGCGCGTTATCCGGATACGGGATTGCCGTATGCGCTGACGATTGAGCCCGCGGATGGAGCGAAACCCACGGTCGCGGAATTGCAGGCGGCGCTCGGAGACTATCAACAGACGCGAACGGATCGGGGCATGGCGCCGGAGGTGGTGTTTGCGCCGCCTGCGTCAGGGCCGCGATGGCGAGTGGCGGTGCTGGCACGATTGGAACCAGGTGCGGGAGATTTCGAATCCTGCAATGTGAGCCGCATCGTATTTCGGCGGGATCTTGCCGGTTAGAGCGGTTTATGCATTGGGTCCATGGCCGGATTTCGTGTCGAGTTCGTCAAAACTCCATGCCTGATCGGCGTGGCAGTATGGAGGCCTGGTACTTGTTCGCTCGTGGATCCCAAAGGAATCGAACGCAGAAAGAAGAGACCGTTCGTAAGACATTTCAGCCACACCTGCCATCCGGCCAGGTGGTGCAGACCCAGCCGGTTGAATCGGGGAGGAGTGTAGGTGCTGGAATACCGCCGATCGTCCGCGAGGTTGTAAGAACCCACGGACACCTTTGATTCTTAAAAGAGCAGTTGAGTTTCTGTATTGCGGCAATCCTCTTCATTTGTAAGAGGTTGCGGGAATCCGAATGGTCACCCAATGGGTGAGTTCGTATTGCGGGTTGTATCGCCGGGGCAAACAGGGGACGGACAGCGAAATTCCGGCCAAAAACGCCGGAAATTCATGTCCGTCCCCAGTTTGCGGAGTCTGG
>CAIRSA010000323.1 GCA_903881085.1 uncultured Acidobacteriia bacterium | reverse complement strand
TAGGCGGTACGTGCGAATGACGGCTTGCAGTTACCTGTTGCTTGCCGCCGCGGCGTACCAATTTCGCAGTCATCCACCATAGCGTAAACGATTTGTCAGGTTTTGTCCAGACAATTCGGAAAGGGTACGTGAACTGTTACCCGGATGGCTGAGCAGTTTGCGATTCACCCATGCGGATGGGCCTGCCAGGATGATCAAGAAGGCGCCAACGGTCGGAAAGAGAGCCCAGAAACCCGGATAGGCAAAGGTTCCGTTGATTCCGAAGAAGGCAAACAGCAGAAGACCGAGGCCAACCACCGAGATCGCGCCGGCATGTCTTGGAGGTACTTTGTCGAGGGACCCAGGCTTGAAAACATTACTGTAATATGCGAGACCACTGCCGAGTAGTAGTTCCCAAAAGCGGTTCTGCGCCAGGAAGAACGAGGCCGACAGATCAGAGGTCGAATGAACCACATTGGAGTAAAACGACCAGACAAACGCAATGGCAAATATAACGGGCAGGCGCTTTCGAAATCGCCAGGCAAGAACGAGCAGCAATGGCCAGAGAATGTAGAATTGCTCCTCGATGCAGAGCGACCACAAGTGCAGCAGCGGCTTCGTCGCGGAGGCAGCGTCGAAATAGCCAGCCTCTTTGTAAAGCAGGATGTTCAGCACGAATCCGACGGCGTAGGTGGCATGTTTTCCAAGCTGTGTGTATTCGTCTGGCAGAAGCACAAACCAGCCCAGGGCAAGACTTACGATGAGTACGACAGCGAGCGGAGGAAAGATTCGTTTGACTCGCCTGGAGTAGAAGGTTAAGAAGGAAAATGAATTCGTCCGCAGGGCACTAAAGATGATGGACGATATGAGGAACCCGGAGATCACGAAGAAGATGTCGACGCCGGCAAAACCTCCTGGCAACCAGCCTGGAAATGCGTGACAAACGAGAACTCCTATGACCGCGACAGCTCGTAATCCATCAATGTCGCGACGATACTTCGGGGTGTCTTTTAGACTGGCATGAGTACCCAATAGAGAATTATACGATGATTTGCCTGGGCTCAGATCGCTTTCGCATCGCGCGGGCTAATGTCGCCGCATAGTATTGGGGAGTTTCAGGTCTGAATGGTATGCTGAAGGCAGATGAAAGCCATCCTTCTCATATTGATGCTGCTTGCGCCGCAGGCGGGCGCTTATACTCCGCCGCGTGACACGGCCGGTCCTGTGACGCTGCGGATTGAGGGGCCGGCTACGGTCACGGAGCCGGGAAAACCATTTACGGTTACCTTTGTTTTGGAGAGCACAGCGGCGGTTTCGGGTGTGTTGAGCGCGGCCGGGATCGATGGCTGGAATGCCGCGCCTCGCGAAATGAAATTTGAGGCCGGTCCTGGCGTGGCGTTGCGGCGTGAGATCACCGTGACGCCTGCGGCAGGGGCTTACAGCGCGCATTATCCCGTCCATGGTTACGCCAGGTTTCAGTATCAGGGGAAGGCGATGACGGCGCATCCGGTGCTGGTGGTGGAGACGAAGTTTCCCACAGTGGCGCGGGTCGCGCGGGTGAGGCCGTGGGAGACGTTCACGCTGGCCCCGTCGACGGGTGTGGCCGTGTGGAGACTGCCCGCGCAGAGGACCGTGATCCAGGTGTTCGGGCAGCAGGCTTTGACCATGCCTACGGGTTGGGAAGGGACGGCCGATCCGAGCAAAGCGTCGATTCAGTTCAATCAGAAGATCGACCGAGGCGGCACACGCGAGTGCATTGCGATTCATCCACCGTGGGCCGACGGCCAAGTTGGGACGGCATTCATCGAATTCCCCATTGCGTTGCCGGTAGGGCAACCGGTGAAGCTGAAGTTCGCCATTGCGGTGCGCGATGGCGCGGGCGATGGCGTCACGTTCCGCGTGCGCGTGGTGGCACTCGACGCGCCCGCGGCCACGCAGGGTGAGATTGCGTTTGAGCGGCATAGCGACGCGAAGAAGTGGCTTGACGGCGAGGCGGACTTGAGTAAGTGGGCGGGGCTAAGCCTCCGGCTTCAACTGGAATCGCACCCGGGGCCGAAGAATAATACGTCTTTCGATCATTCGTATTGGGCTGAGCCGGTGCTGACGGCGGGCGAACCCAAGCAGGCGGGAACGTTCGAAGCCGCGCGGAAACTGGGCGCGGCGGGCAGCGTGCAGCTGGGCAGCCGCGGTCTGTTGAATGCGCGAGTGGGAGTCGGCGAGTTGAGCTTCGAAGGGTTCGGCATCCGCGTGTTGGGCGAGGCGCTTGATGATTGGCGGTCGCCGAATGCGCTGACCGAATGGAAAGAGGAACCGGCGCAGGGGCGGCTACGCATCCGGCACAAGTTCCGCACGCTCGATCTGCTGGGAGAGATCTGGGGAGATGCAGCGGCGGTGCATGCGCGATTCTGGCTGGAAAAGGCCCCGAAGCCGGAGCCATGGCGCGTGGCTTACATCGAAGATGCAAGTCTGGGGCGATGGTCGGCGGCGGTCAAGAATGTCTACCAGGGCGTTGGCAACATCATAGTGCAGCCGGCGGCGTTTCGCATGGGATTCGACGGGCACCGCCTGGCGACTTCGTTTATCGGGGCGGATTTCGAAGGCGGTGCGGCGGTGGTTCAGGCGGTGGATCTGCCGCCGACCGAGATGGAGTTCGATCCGGCGCGCGGCATCTGGACGCTGCACGGGGCGCACAGCACCGAGTTCACCATCGTTACAGCGAAGAACGTGTGGGCGGCGGTGAAGGTGTGGCGAGGCGGGAATGGGTTGAAGGCCGCCGGTGGCGTCAACAAGCTGGCCGGGCGGTTTGTGTTCGATCTTTGGGGCGGGCAGTACGCCGAAGCGAGCGCTGCGCTGAAACATGCGGCGGCGTATGGGCTCACCGACTCGGCGGTGGTGTGGCATAACTGGCAGCGCTGGGGTTATGACGTGCGGCTGCCTGACATCTTTCCGCCCAATCCGCAGCGCGGGGCGGAGGCCGAATTGAAGGAACTGGCGCGCACGGCGAAGTCGAACGGCATGCTGTTTGCGCCGCATGATAACTACATCGATTTTTATCCCGACGCGGACGGGTTCAGCTTCGAGCACATCGCATTCCGGCCCACGGGCGGACCGGTTCCGGCGTGGTTGAACAAGGGCGCGAAGGCGCAATCGTATCGCTGGCAGACGACGGACTACTGTCCGTTTCTGGAGAGAAACTTGAAGCTGATCCGCGATTCGTTTGCGCCGGACGCTTTCTTTATCGATGTGTGGTCGTCAGTGGGGCCATACGATTCGTGGACGCAATCGGGCGGGTTTATCGATCGCGTGGCGACGCGCGATGCGTGGCGCAAGTCGTTTGCGTGGATCCGTGATTTTTTGGGCAACAACGCCCCGCAGATCTCCGAGAGCGGACACGATCAGTTGATCGGCTGGCTGGACGGCGCGCAGGCGAATCATCTGCGCGTGGACACACCGCCAGCGGGAGAGATGAACTGGACGGTGTGGAACTACCGCTGCAAGGATTCGGAGCGCATTCCGTGGTTCGATGCGGCGCATCATGACAAATTCGTGCTGCACGGCGCGGGGTATGAGAACCGCTATGCGGGCGGGCTGGATGTGGCGAATCATGGCATGTATAGCGACGACTACATTACGACGGAAGTGATGACCGCGCACCCGGCGATGGTGAAGCAGCCGTTTGGCCGCGATGTGGTTCGTAAGTATTATCTGCTGGCTCCGCTGATGAAGGCGCTGGCGTTGGCGACGCTCGAGAGCGTGGAGTTTGACGGCGGAGATCCGCATCGCCAGCACATACGCTGGAGCAAGGGCGAGGCGTGGGTGAATCGCGGCCCGGGGCGGTGGAATGTGGGCGGTCATGCGCTGCCGCAGTATGGCTTCTACGCCAAGGCCGGTGCGGTTGAGGCGGCGATTGAGCAGCGCGGCGGCGGGACGGTGGAGTGGTCTCGCGCGAAGGGCGTTTTGTACTTGAACTCGCGCGGGTCGGCGGTAGAGTTTGAGAAAGTGCTTACCGATGGCGCGGTGCGGATGACGGAACAGCCGAATTCGGTGACCATCACGCCGCTGCCGGGAAGCAAGGCATTCACGCTGCGCGCGCCGCTGTGGATGGCAGGGCGCGAGATGCGGGCGATAAATGAGTCGGGCCAGACGATCAAGCGGGTTCCGATGGCGTTGCGGAATGGGACGGTGACGCTGGATGTGGAGCCGGGTGTGTTTGGGTATGTGGTGGATGGTAAGGGTGGGGCGTGGGTGCAGCCGGCTGAGCGTTGAGGGGCTTATTCGTGCTCGTCGCTGAGATCAGGCGGAGTGAGTTCGGCCTCGATCTCTTCGATGGTGGGAAGCGTGCCCTTGAGTTGCTCGGGTAAGTTTTCGATCAGCTTGAATTCTGACACGCCGATTGGCGTGGCGGTGCCTCTCAGCGCATATTCCGCGATGATCCGATTGTTGGCCTTGCACAGAATCAGACCGATGCTCGTCTTGTCGTCGGGGTGGCGGAGGAGGTCGTCGACAGCGGCCAGGTAGAAGTTCATTTTCCCAGCGTATTCGGGCTTGAACGCGGTCATTTTGAGGTCGATAATGATGTAGCAGCGAAGCTTCAGGTGATAGAAGAGCAGATCCAGTTTGAAATCTTCGCCGCCGACTTCCAGAGGAACCTGACTGCCGACAAACGCAAAGCCCGTGCCAAGTTCCAGCAGAAATTGGCGTAGATGCCCGAGCAGGCCCTTCTCAAGTTCGCGTTCGCGCGCGGCGGAACCGAGGGTGAGAAAATCGAAGTTGTACGGGTCTTTGATCAGCTGCTGGGCCAGGTCGGATTGGGGCTTGGGAAGCGTGCCCTGAAAGTTGGTGATCGCCGCGCCTTGCCGCCGGTACAGACCGCTTTCGATCTGGAGGACCAGGACGTTGCGGCTCCAGCCGTTTTGGATCGCCTGTTGGATATACCAAAGGCGCTCTTTGGGATTTTTCACGTAATCGAGGAGCCTGACGTTATGACCCCACGGCAATTGTGCAACAAGCTGTTGCATAATTGGTTCTTCTGGCCATGCCTCGGCAAAAGCCCTCATGTATTTGAGGTTCCGGGGCGATAACCCCTGCATATCAGGGAACTCTAACCGCAGATCCTGGGCCAGCCGTTCGATGACCTTGCTTCCCCAACCGTCTTGCTTTTGACGGGTCAGGATTTCGTTGCCGATCCCCCAATACAGGAGGACGAGTTCCTGGTTTACGGCCAGGGCGGCGCGGACTTGGGCCGTTCTGATTCTGGATTTCAGATCAGCGAGGAGGTCGAAGTAGCTCTTCGAGTTGGGGACCGTATCTGCCATTGGCTCTGTTCTGTTTTATAGCAGATCGCGATCATAGGGCGCTTATTCGGCTTCCGTGTGCTGACATTAGCCAGCAGCGGGACTGAAGTCCCGCGCAGCCTGAAGGCCGCCCCACCGTGTTATATTCAAGGAGGATGTTCCATACACTACCCGTCCTCTCTCCCGCTGACCCCCACATCGCATGAAAAAAATTTGCGTTCAAATCAGTAAAGGAATCGAGTCTCTGTTCGGGACTCGAGACGAGAATATCCGTTTGCTCGAATCCGGTCTGAAAATCACCACGCGCCTGATGAACGATTCGCTGGAGATGGAAGGCGAAGACGCAAGCGTGGACCGGGCGGCAAGCATCCTGGAAGACTATGTAGCCTTAGTAAAAGAAGGCACGGTCTTCACCAACAGCGACCTGAACAGTTTTTTTCGCGTAGTAACTTCCGACCAGGAAGTCACCTTACGCGGCCTCATCACCAGCGGCCGGCAGCGCAACTTCGGCAAGAAAATCCTCGCTCCGAAGACGATCAACCAGCGGCGTTATCTCGATTCCATCGAACGTAACGACATGGTCTTCGGCATTGGCCCGGCCGGTACCGGCAAAACCTATCTTGCCGTCGCCATGGCTGTCTCCGCGCTGTTGAACAAGCGTGTCTCGCGTATCGTACTCACGCGCCCCGCGGTGGAAGCGGGCGAACGTCTCGGCTTCCTGCCAGGCACGCTGCAGGAAAAGATCGACCCCTATTTGCGGCCTCTCTATGACGCGTTGTTCGACATGGTGGAGACCGAAAAAGTGGAGAAGATGCTGGAGCGCAACACCATCGAAATCGCTCCGCTCGCCTTCATGCGCGGGCGCACACTGAACGAATGTTTCATCATCCTTGACGAAGCGCAAAACGCCACGCCCGAACAGATGAAGATGATTCTCACGCGCCAGGGCTTCGGTTCAAAGATGGTAATCACTGGCGACCTGACGCAGATCGATCTGCCATACGGACGCCGCAGCGGATTGCTCGACGCAGCCGAGGTGCTGCGCGGCGTCGAAGGCATCGGCTTCGTTTACTTCGACGAAAAGGACGTGGTGCGCCACCCGCTCGTCCAACGTATTGTGAAGGCCTACGAGCGCCATGCAGAAATGATTGGCGCCGGCCGTCAACTTGAACTGAAGCTGGCTGGTCCGCCACCGCCGGAAAAACCCGTCCCCGCCGAGGGCACGGCTACGAAGCCCCAATAAATTCCCAGCAATGTCAGAACCCGATAGTATTTTGTTGTATCTACGCACGCCGCGCAGTTTGGCTCGCAAGCCACTCGCGCAGTTTGCCACGCTGTTGCGCGAACAAGTGGCGGAAGGCCGCGCCTATCATTGTTTATTGACCGACGATAAAGAGCTGCGGCGGCTGAACCGCGAATTTCTGAGCAAAGATTACGCCACCGATGTCCTCTCGTTCCCGTCCGGGGAAGAGGACGGCGAACTTGGCGAGATGGCGATCTCCGTTGATCGCGCCCGCGAACAGGCCGAGGCACTCGGCCACAACGTGGAAACGGAGATTCAAATTCTTATGTTGCATGGGCTATTGCACCTGCTTGGCATGGATCATGAGACCGACCGCGGCAAGATGCGCCGCACGGAAACCGCTTGGCGAAAGAAACTGGGCCTGCCTGCGGGGCTGATTGAACGGGCACGGACGTGATTGGACTGCTCATTTTCTGTGCCGCTGTGCTTGCGCTGGTGATCATCCTGACCACGTTTGTGCAGATGTTGTATCTGGAATCAATGCGCTTGCGCGCGCACAGTTCCGCCTCGCTGGAATTCTTCAAAGACACGCTGGAAAAGCAGATCGGGCTGGAAGACGAAGCCGGCGCGCTGGCCTTTTCGCTATTGAAGCACGGCTGCCTGATGGTGCTGGGCGCGGTGCTGCTGGCCATCTCGTTACGCAGCACGCCGAATTCGCTTTGGCAGGCGATGCTGGAAACGGTGCTGATCGGCTCATCCACCATGCTGGTATCGGCCTTTGTAATTCCGCAGGTCCTATATCGCAAGACATCGGGCCACTGGGTGGTGGGCGTTCTTGGAATCGTAAAGCTGCTGGCGTTGATTGTGCGACCCGTTACGGGTGTGCTGGGCTTCATGCAGTCGTTGTTTGAACTAGGCGACGAACCGCAGTCGGCCGATGGAAACGGCGACAACGCCGAGGACATTGATGCCTTGATCGCGGCGGGCACGGAAGAGGGCATCATCGAAGAGGGCGACCGCAAGCTGATCCAATCGGTGGTTGAGTTCGGCGACAAGACGGTGCGCGAAGTGATGACGCCGCGGCCGGACATCGTAGCCATTGAAATTAATCGTCCGCTCGATGAGTTGCGCGAACTGGCGATCAAAGAACAGTATTCGCGGCTGCCGGTGTATGAGAGCAATATAGATCAGGTGCGCGGCTTCGTTCACGTGCGCGACATGTTCGAACTCGATGAAGCCGAGCGCGCGCGGCGAAAAGTACGAGAGCTGATTCGCGAAATCCGCATGATCCCCGAGACCAAAAAGGTGGACGACCTGCTGCGCGAGATGCAGACCGATGGAGTTCACATGGCTATCGTGATCGATGAATACGGCCAGACGGCCGGCTTGGTCACACTGGAAGATCTGGTGGAAGAAGTTTTCGGCGAGATTCGCGACGAGCACGAACCGGGTGAAGATTTTGAGAAAGACGAGCAAGGCCGGTTTACTATTTCCGGCAGTTTCCATGTCGATCGGCTTGAGAAGCTGACCACTTTCCAACCGTGCGAAGAAACCGAGTCAACCACAGTGGGCGGCTTGGCCAGCGAGTGGTTCGGGCGTGTGCCCACGGCCGGCGAAACAATCGCCCGCGACGGAATTTTGCTGGAGATTCTTTCGGCCAATGAATTGCGCGTGGAGCAGGTGCGAGTGACAATATTAGAAAAGGAACCGAATGTCTGAAGTTTGTGGGTATGTGTCGATTCTGGGGCGTCCAAACGCCGGCAAATCGACTCTGTTGAATGCATTGACCGGAGTGAAGCTGGCGATTGTCAGCGATAAACCACAGACCACGCGCACCACGCTGCAAAGCGTGTTGACGGAAGAAGGCGCGCAGATTGTGTTCATGGACACGCCGGGCATTCACAAATCGGACAATACTATCAACCGGCGCATGATGCGCACCGTGCGCTCGGCGCTCGATCAACTGGACGTGCTGCTGTACGTAGTGGATTGCACGCGCCCCTTCGGCGAAGAGGACTCACAGGCGCTCGACCTGATCCGCAAGTGCGAAGCGCCGGTGATTCTGGCGCTGAATAAAATCGACCAGTTGGAAGAGCGCCACCATGTGCTGAATCAGTTGGCGCTGTACAAAGAAAAGTTTGAATTTGCGGCCTACGTGCCGATTTCGGCGGCGAAGTCCACGGGGCTCGACATTTTGAAAAAAGAGATCGTGGCGCGGCTTCCCGAAGGCCCGGCCATCTTCCCGGAAGACCACATCACCGACGTGCCGGAACGTTTTCTGGGCGCGGAGATGGTGCGCGAGCAAATTCTGCTGATGACGCGGCAAGAGGTTCCCCACTCCGCTGCGGTGATCGTGGAAAAATGGGAAGAGAAGAAAAAACTCATCCACGTGACCGCGGTAATTTACGTGGAACGGCCGGGACAAAAGGGTATCATTATTGGAAAGGGCGGCGAGACGCTGAAGAAGATCGGCATGTACTCTCGCCTGGAGATGGAAGCCTTCTTTGGCAAGAAATTCTTCCTCGAGCTGTTTGTGAAAGTGAAGCCGGACTGGCGTGAAAGTACGGAATTCTTAAATGAGATAGACTGGCGGAAACTGACCAGTAATGAACAGGAAATCGAAAATGACTAGACTCGCTTCTTTGCTGTTGATACTCCTGCTGCCCGCGATGACGATGCTTGCGGCAAAGGACAAGGTTCTTAGCGACGACATGATCTCCGATCAGGTCCGGCGAAAGCTTGCCAATGATCCCGACGTGAAGGGCGGGGCTTTGGACGTGACCGTGGCGGAAGGCGTTGTCACGCTGAAAGGCGTCTTGGAAAAGGATTCGCAGAAATCCAAAGCGCAAAAGCTGGCTTCGAAGATCCACGGCGTGAAGAAAGTGATCAACGAGATACGCCTCGGCCCTCCTGGTTCGAGGTAAAGCACACGCCAATGGCGTCGTCATTAACCCTAGCACTACGTAACCAAGCCAAACAATGCGGCCGGCTTGGTTCGATTTTATATTCCGGCCTGCTGGAACGCGCAGCAACGTCCACTGACGCCGGCTTGGGCGGCATCTGTGGACGCCTTTTGCGCGAATTCAGCAACGACCCTCCACAATCGCTGCTGGCACTGCGATTTCTTGGCGCTGTTCACCGTCTTGTTTTGCAAGGAGATGGCCCGGATCTGATGCCGTGCTATCAGGGCGACATCCTCGACCTGGACGAAACCTGGAAGCGGTTCTGCCAGGTGCTGCAAACCAACGAACAGAACCTGCCCGCACTGATTCGCCGTCCCGTCCGGACTAATGAAGTGGGACGTTCGGCAGCTCTGCTGCCGGGATTTCTGGAAGTCGCCCGGCAAACTGGATTGCAGTTGCGCCTGTTGGAAGTAGGGGCCTGTGCAGGTTTGAATCTGCGCTGGGACCGCTACTTCTACGAAGCGCAAGATGAGGCTTGGGGCGACGCCGCCTCGGGCGTCTCCATTCGCGGCGCTTACCGGCATCATCATCCATCGTTAAACGGAGAGGCGCCGGTGATTGAGCGCAGCGGGTGCGACGATAATCCCCTGCATGTGGCATCAGAGGAAGATACGCTGACCCTGCTTTCGTACGTCTGGCCCGACCACGAAATCCGCGTGCAGCGCATGCGCGCGGCCATCGAACTGGCACGGCGCATTCCGGTTACAATCGACAAAGCCCGGGCGGAAGAGTGGATTGAACGTCAGTTGAAGTGGCCGTCAAAGCAGCGTGCAACAGTGGTGTACCACAGCATGTTCCAGGATTCGATGACTTCGCTGGCGCGCGCGCGGTTCCAGTTTGTAATGGAAGAGGCAGGCAACCGGGCCACCAAAGACGCACCAATCGCCTGGTTGCGCATGGAACCGGGTGGAGCGGAAACCGAAATACGCTTGCGCATTTGGCCGGGCGGGAAGGACACATTGGTGGCTCTTGCGGGTTTTCATGGCCAGTGGGTTGAGTCGCCAAATGTAGCCGAAGGCGGAGCGAGCCGCCCGGTCAGGCTATCCTAGTAGATATGGAAGAACGAGCCTATTACAACGAGTCGAAGGCGACGAAGCCGATTCCCCTGAACTGCCCTTACTGCAAGTCAGTGGAAACCTACGACCTGCAGTGGATTGTACGGCAAAAGAAGGACCGCCTGCCAGGCGGGGCGGACGAACGGGACCGGGCGAAGTTCCAAAAGTGGCAGAGCTACATGGTGCTGCTTGACGACAAGGTGGCGTGCAAGAACATCCGCTGCAGGAAACGGTTTGATATTTCAGGCGTGAAGACTACGGCGTATATTTAGGAACAGCTGAGCCAATTTCGACATGATTAGGAACCGCGGCCGCCAGAGCGTGTAAAAAATTAGAATCTGGACAGGCGATTCGCCGGTCCAATTCGCTTGCGAGCGCATTTTTTCGCACCTTCCCATTGAGCGGTTGTCCGAGATCAATCCAAATTCCAAAAGGCGCGTTACTTCTTGTAGCCCGCGCCCTGCAAGGTGATCGAAGTAATCTGCTCGGCGGAGTGGTGATCGTCATCCTCTACCCTAACTCGCAAATCAATTTGCCCTGCGGTTTGGCCAGAAGGCACGGTGACGTCTTTGTCGATCCACCCGCCCAAGGTGGGAGCGTCGGTAAGTTCGGCCTTGGCGTTTCCGAAGCTAATCCCGTAATGTAGAGGCGCCTTTCCGCCGTTGATCACAGTGAAGACGTGCAACACCTGTCCAGAGGTGACGGCGGAGGTGTTGGTTTTGAGGGGCGCAATCGCCAGGGGCCCTTCCTTGGGAATGACGCCTTCGCGTCCGAAATAGAAACCTACGATGGTGCCGAACACACCCAACAATAGAGAAAGGATTTCTTTGCCGTGCTGGAAATTCTTGTCGTCGGGGGCGTGGGTGGTGAGTGCGTAGACAATCAGCACGACCGCCACGCCGATGGTGGCCACCGAGAACAAATAGGTAATCAGCCCTCGCGCAAACTCAATTTCGGACATGCCGCGCAAGACTCCGCGATCCCAGCCCAGCATAGCGAATAGAACCAGCACCAGGATACTGAACAGGATCACTAGCGCGATTACGACCACGGGGGAGCGCAGTGCCGACAGTTGATTGTTTCCGGAAGATTCGTTTGATTGGCTCATAGGTGACCTCCATTCTACTCAATATTTCCGATTTGAATGTGGGCGTTCTGAATTCAGGTACGGGATAGCAACCGTCAGAAGGTGAATTCGACCAAGGCCTGTGACATACCGGCGCTGACCGGACATAGCACGACTCGCTGGCCTCGGCTTAGGCGGCCGTCGCTCAAGGCTATGTGCAAGGCCGCTGGAATCGATGCCGACACCAGGTTTCCGTACCGCGGAAAAACGTCGTTGAAAACTCGCCCCTTCAGCTCAAGCCGCTGCTCAGCCAGGCGGCACATTTCGCTGCTGGCGGCATGTGGGAACCACCACTGTATGGCGTCGCGATTGGGGTACTCCCGCTTGATGAAGTCCACGATGCCTTCGAGTCCAGCGGAAGAGAGCTCCTGACCGAAGGAGACGAATTGCCCCAGTCCATTGAGCGCAAGATTGTCATCGATTCCGGAAAAATCCGCGTGCCCCCCAAGCGGAATCGTACACAACGCCACATGTTCCGGTAGGGAACGGAATCGGAAGCGCCAGCTCTCTTCGGAGGCGGAGAGCACTGTCGCGGTTGCGGCTTCGCCAATGGTAAAGGCTGGAAAGGTGTAGCGCAGCCTTTCACGGCTAGTCCCCTGGAGCAACTCAGGATAGCCATGTTCGTACATATTGAACTCGCCATTCACCACGAGAATATGGCGGTGAAGGCCCGCGGCAAGGAACTGATGGGCGATGTGCAGTGCGCGCACCCAACTCATGCAGGCGTCCAAAACATCGAAGCATTCGCAGGTGAGCCCCAACGATTTTGCGACGAAGTAAGCGCTGGCAGGCTCGAGAAAACCGCGCCCCACGCCGCAATAGATCAGCAGTCCGATGTTTTCGGCAGCGATGCCGGCAGAGGTGAGCGCTTCCGTGCAGGCTTCATGGATCAACGCGTGGGCTGTTTCGCCAGATTCGCGATCGCGCAAGAAGCGGGTGTTGGACCCGCAGCGGTTCAATATGAATCCAACATCGCGAAGATAGCGGCTGAGCTCTTTGGGAGAACTGCCGGGATTCGCCCTCGCAATATCCGCCAACAGGTCCTCATTCGTGATTTTGCGGGAAGGAATCCGAACAGCAATAGAGCTGATTCTCATGACATGCGCCCTACCGGCTCTGACGCGTTAATGAAAATGAGCCACACAGCAACCAATGAGTCGAAAGGCCGCCCAACTGGCGAAGTTCCCATCGAAAACATCCGGCAGTTGTAGATCGGCTGGACGCCAATTCCGGCTGCTCGCGTCCAAAGCAAGCAAATACTCTTAGCGATATTACTGTCTTTATCAATTATCAAATTTGTCCGGGAAGTTGCTGCCAATGATCACCCAACTCTTCATTTTCTCACATTCGAATGCGATCGATTGCTGATGAAGTCAAGCCAGCGCGAGAAGCGCTGAGCGAATTGCAGAAAAAACTTGGCATTCCTCCCACTGCCCGAAGCTCTGGGAATTGAGGAGCGGGTTCTTGGTTCAAAGGACCACTTCGATCTCTTCGATGTGAGGAGTAGGCAGTAGGGCAGCATCGCCATGTAATCGCATTCCCTCTATGTGAAACTCGATTGCATCCCGCATGAGATCGCGGGTTTCTTCCAGCGTTGAGGCAGCGGCGACACAGCCTGGGAGATCTTACACATGGGCGCTGAAGCCCGACTGAGTTGGTTCGAAGAATACGGTGTACTTCGTCATCTTGATAGTGTTTGTATTAGTATAAGCTCTCTGGACCGGCGAATCGCCGGTTCTACCCTTGTTAGAATGCGGGCAGCAATGACGAGCCTGACGGGTTCGTTTCCAGCGTCAGCAGCCGCCCATCGGTGCGGATTGTGGTCAACCCGTTTAAATCCGTCCGCACAACGCGGATGTGATGGTCTTGCAGTCGAGTGATAATCTCCGGCGCAGGATGCCGGTAGAAGTTCTCCGCGCCTACCGAAATCAAGCCAAACGTCGGCCGGACCTCATCCAAAAACGGATCGGTCGATGACGTCTTGCTACCGTGGTGCGCCACCTTCAACACCGCCGTGGGTTTCACCAACTGGGCGCTCAACAGCCGGTACTCGATCTGCTTTTCCATGTCGCCCGTCAGCATGAACGACCTTTCCCCGTAGCTCATCCGAAACGCCAGCGAATCGTTGTTCTTAGGATTGGGGCCGGCCTCGTAATCGGCGAACGGCGCAAGAATTTCCACCTCTGCCCCGCCCCAATCAAAGTGCTCGCCGCTGTGCCATTCGCGAATCACCGCGCCCACCTGACGAGCTTTGTCGCGCACGGGAAGCCACATTGGGTTGTCGCTATTTGCGCCAATCCACAATTCGGCAGGATGAAAATTTTCGATCAGCGCTGGCAGGCCGTCAACGTGGTCGGCATGGGCGTGGGACAGCGCGATGACGTCCACGCGACGAATGGACCGCGTCCACAAATATGGCGAGACCACATCCTCACCAATATCAAGCCGGGTGCGTTTCTTCTTGCCGAATGACGGAATGCCTCCGCCATCCATGATCATTGTCTTGCCGCGCGGGGAAACCAGGAAGAGGCTGTCGCCCTGGCCAACGTCGATCGTTGTCAGCTCCATTTCACCCGGGGCCAGTTTGGGCGGGAACGGATGCACGATCAGCACTGCGAATAGTCCGACGGCCAGCGCCAGGGCGGGCCAGCGCGTGTAGCGCCCCTTGCGCAATGTGACGGCGAGCAGCACCAACGACGCGGTACAGGCCACCGCCAACCACAGCGGAGGATCAGGCACACGCCACTGCGGCTCAAACTGCACGTGCCAGGCGGCGACATTCTCGCTCCACCGCAAGAGCAGATTCGCCAACCACGCCACCCAGCCCCAGCCGCTGAAGATGGCCGCGAAGCCAACAGGAACGGCAGCTTCCATCATCGGCACAATCAGCAGATTGGCCGTCAAGCCGGTGACAGAGATGCGGTGAAAGTACATCGCCATCGGCAGTGCGAGCGAAATCTGGATAATGGCAGAGATCGCCATCAGTTCGTAGGCCATGAAGAAGCCGCGCATCGCCAGGGAAAGCAGCCCGCCGGCCCACGCTAGCGGCAATCGGAACAGTAGCGAGATGGTTTCCACCAGTAGCCGCGCCTCCACGCGCATGGCCGCAACGCGCGGCTTGAGGTGGACGTCGCGCTCAGGGTCAAGCAGGTCCGATGCGTTTTCGGCATAGTGCTTCGTCGTCATCTCAAGCAGTGGCACGGCGAGCGCGCCGATGGCCGCTACACTGAGGAACGAAAGTTGGAAACTGGCGTCGGTCAGTTGACCCGGATCGAACAGCAGAAAGCCCAGCGCCACGGCAGAGAGCATGTTGAGAATGCGCCCGCGGCGATAGAAAAAGCGGGAGATCAGGTACAGCGTGAAGCCGCCGGCGGCGCGCACCACGGGCGCGGACCAGCCGGAGACCAGCGCATAGATCCACGCCGCGATCATGGCGATGGTGAGCGCCGGCAGTTCCGGCACAAAGCAAACCTTCAGCAGCAACAGCAGCACGCCGGCCAACACGGTGACGTGCATGCCGGAGATAACCAGCGCGTGGAAGGTACCGGTGCGGCGGAAGTGCTCGGTCCAGATCTTTTCCAGCTTCGACGATTCTCCCAGCAGAATGGCCTTCATCATTTCGGCGGAGTAGGTGTCGCCTGGATAAAGGCGGTCAAGCCGGTCGAGCGCAGCAACGCGTATGGCAAAAAGGAAGGCCCAGAACTTCGATCCGCAGGCTCCGGGCAACACTTTCACCACCGTGCCGGCGGGGGCACTGGCGGTCCAATAGATGTACTGGCGGCCGAGGTAGCTGGCGTAGTCAAACGAACCGGGGTTGTGAAAATTTCGCGGCCTGCGGATCTTCGCGTCCAGTTCCACCATCTGGCCGTAGTGCAGTTGCGGGGCCTCCTCGCCTTCACGCAGCGAGAGGCTGACACGTGCCCGCGCACCAGGATCGATTTCAATCACGAACTGCTCGCGATTTTCAAAGAAGACCGGTGGCTCCACGATGCAGCCGCCGACGATGAGCACTTCGCCGGCCTGGGCGTCCATTTCTGGCGGTTTGCCTGGCGCGTGGATGACGGCGGTCAGAACACCGATGGCGGCGAAGGCGAACGCAGTGCATAAGCGTGCCATGCGGATAGACTTACACCACAGCGCGAACAGCGCCAGGGTTGCGTAGACGCAAATGAGCACCCACGCTTCGTGCGCGGTGAATGGAACCAGCCGCGCAAGAACAATGCCGGCGGAGAGGGCGAGAACGGGCAACAGCAGAGGCTCGCGCATAATGAGGCTACTGGAGTAGTGCGCGTCAGGTCCTGGAATTCTCAATGAATATTATGGTTTTGCGGTACGATTTCCATATGACATTAAGATGGCTGCCCATCCTGTTCTTGGGCCTAGGGACTTTGCAGGCGCAAAATGTAACCACGGATTTCAACGAGGCTGTCGATTTTTCGAAGTTTAAGACCTACAGCTGGCGCAAGGCAAAGGCCGCGAAGAAGGCCGACCCGGTGGACAACTCCATTTCCGACAACCGAATCCGCACGTCGATTGCGGCGCAGTTGGCAAAGAAGGGGTTCACTGAGGCCGAGTCGGGCGGCGATGTGGTGATCACGTACCGCGTGACCAGCAAGGACAAGAAGCAGACCGAGCGCTCGCCCGGCATGGGCCGCCGCGGCGGTTTTGGAAACACAACGCGGGTCACGAGCGTATATACACAAGGGACCCTGCTGATCGACATGCTGAACGGCGATAACAATGAACTGATCTGGCGGGCTACCTGCAAAGATACGGTCAGCGATCCTGAAAAATTCGAGAAGCGACTGGGGCAGGACGTGGAGAAGGCCTTCAAGAAGTATCCGCCGAAGAAAAAATGACAGAATTGCGAGTAGCTTTATTGCTGGCCTTTGCTGCCGTGGCGGCCGGGCAGACGCGCGACATTCCCTACCTGCCAACCAACAACAAGCACAAGCTGGACATCTATTTGCCGGAGGGAAAGAAGCACTTCCCAGTGCTCTTTTTTGTTCATGGCGGGGCGTGGCGGTTGGGAGACCGGTCAAAGTACCGCGCGATTGGCGAGCACTTTGCGGCACAGGGGATCGGTGTCGTAATCCCCAGTTACCGCCTGGCGCCAGTGTATCGCCATCCCGCGCAGATCGAAGACGTGGCGGCGGCGTTTGCATGGACGGTGAAGAACATCAAGCAGTATGGCGGCGACACTTCGCGGCTCTACATCGCCGGGCATTCGGCCGGCGGGCACCTGGTGTCGCTGTTGGCACTGGATGAGAAGTATCTCAAGGCGCAGCAGCTTTCGCGGCGGAACATCGCGGGAGTTGTTTCCATCAGCGGCGTGTATAAGATCAGCAAGCTGGAGTGGAATTTCGGCACGGCGGAAGAGGAGCGCCAGGATGCGTCGCCCATCGCTCATGTATCGCGCGGTGCGCCGCCGTTCCTGATCATGTATTGCCAGCGCGACATCATTACGCTGGCTTCGCAGGCGAAGGCCCTAAACCAGGCGTTGTTAGAGGCGAAGGTAAAGAGCGAACTGCTCCTGCTGCCGGGCAAGAATCATCGCAATGAAGTGTACGCCATCGCGGACGGGAATGACCGCGGTGAGCAGGCGATTTTGGAGTTTGTGCGGTAGCTTCAGGGCAGCAGTTCGTCCAGCAAATCGGAAAACCACCTCTCACTGACAATGGACTGGAAGTCGGCATCCGCCATGATGCGGTCGCGGTTCTGAAGATAGCCCTTTTCAGCAGAGAAATTCATCCACCCTTCGACCGCGTCTCGATCACCGCGTTGACCGGCGGCGCAGGCCAGATTGTAGGCCCCGATGCCCGGCTTCAATGATTCGGCTATCTCCGCGTGATGCACCGCCTCATCAAGCATCGGCTCTCCGGCGCGCGATTGCTGCAGACGAATGCCGCTCATGTTGACGCGGGGGATGAAGGCCTGCTCGTCAAGCGCGACGGCTTCGGTGAACTTCTGGTAGGCTGCGGTGAGTTGCCCGGATTCCATCAGCGCCGTCCCCCAATCAGAGATAATCGGCACCTTGTGCTGCGGAGCCAATGCGATCGCCCGCTCGAAGTTTTCGGGCGAGACGCTAAGTGTTTGGTACACATCCAACAGTCCCAATGCCAGGTAGCCGCGCCAGGTATCCGGCGACTCGAAGATCGCTTTGCAGTGTTCGCGCGCAGCCTCGAAGTACCGGGCCGGCGTGGCGGCGCCCAGCTTGCGCGCGCGTAGCTCCACCAGACGGATGTACAGCGTTTGAATCGAGACGTCTTTGGTTTTGGAGGCGAACATCCGTTCGGGGACGATGCCCATGGCCTGTTCCAGCTTCTCCAACGCCGTTTCAAACAGCACTATCCCCTGGGCTTCCTGGGCCTTGCGGTCAGCCCATTCGGCCAACGTCTCAGCCCACTGTTTGAGCTGATAGGGCAGCCCCGCTTTGGTGCCAGAGCCGCTGAGAGCCATCAGCCGGTTCGCCTCTGCATACATCTTTTCCGCAGCCGCACCGGAAAGCAGTTTCGCCCGCTTGCATAAGATGCCAGCCAGTTGGGACGGCCACATACTTCCTTGTTTTTCCGCATCCGGGTTGGTCCGCGACAGGCGCTCCGCACGCTGCAACAGCTTGTCGGCCACGCGAGGACTTTGTGAGGTTGCAAGCCCTACCATAAAGGGCGACATGGAAGAACCACTGCCTGGACCTTGCAGCCTGGAGCTCATTTCGCAAGCATGCTCAATCCTATCGGCCCAGACGAACGGGTCGGAAGCGGGACTCGATTTGGTGTAAGCCTCTGTGATCTCGCGAAATAGCGATTGTCCTTTTTGCGAGGCCTGCTGCGAATGCCGGTAGAGCATCCCTTGCAATTGATTCGCAGGTGTTTGCGAACCCCCGCCGGCGCAGTATGGTTTCGACGGAGCGTTCACCACCGCCTGGGGCGGAAACTCGCCCAGCGACTGAAGCAGACTGGCGAAGAAGCTATCGGTATCGAACCCTTCGATGGCGTTGGAGTTGGCCGGAACCGGCTGATCGAAATGCCGTACCCAATAGGAGCTAGGCGGCAGAGTGGGCCGACTGCCGTTCATTCCCGCGACGATCCAGGTTCCCTGGCTTTCGAGCTGCGGCAATTGGTTTGGCGTGAGCGTGTAGATGGCTGTGCCGCCGATCGAGTTGGGCTCGCGGTAAATCGGCGGGAGCAATTCAGTCAGCGCGCAGGCAGTCACCAGCGGCGTCTTGGTATGCAGATCTACCGCCTGTCCAAGCCAACCCAGACGCATGAGCTCAGCAACGCATACGTGCGACCAGGAGAGCCGCGCTTCGAAAGGAATTTGATCGCCGAGGATCACGCCCATGGGCGCACCCGCATCCCGCGCGGCGCGCATCTGTTCAACAATTCCGGCTAAAGTCATGAGGTTCCTCAATTACAGTGTTGAAAGCTTGGATCGCAAGAAGGCCAGTTCTCGCTGCGGTGGATCGGGGTGGCCTTCCCAGCCCGGAAAGCCCGCCCAGGCAAAGGCGTGGCGCAGATTGGCGACAAACGCAGCTCCGGCCGTTGCGTCGGGCATGAGCAGACCGGCCTTGCGAACCCCAGCTACGGCCAGGCATGATGTCGCGCCGCCCGGATTCAGCAAAGGATGCGAGCCCGCCAGGTTGACGGAACCAGCCGTCTCCCAGAACGCTCGCTGGCTCAGCGCCAGTGGTCCGCCGAGCTGGGCTTCCAGTGCATCAAGCGCGGTCTTGGCATCGGCATAGGGCAGGCGGTGGACCGTCCACGCAGGGCGGCCCTGCAGATAATGCGCTGGAACCGGCGGCTCCTCTCGTTCGACCCATTCGAGCGCCGGGTGCGACCATGGGTCCTTGGCATACTTCCGGCCAGCCTTTTTCGCGTATTCCAGGGCATTCGAAAGGCGCAATTCCAGTGCCCAGTTTATGCCGGTGGATTCGCCCGGCGCAGCGAAGCGGTACCCTATAGCGGGCAGCGCCTCGATCAGCGCTTCAATGTTGCGCAGGGCGCGGGACATTGTCTCGGCCGCAACTTTTCGCGCCTCGGCGAGGTTTGCTTTTTTGCGGATGTCCGGACCGAGGGCGTCCATCTCCAGCCACACTGCGGCGTGCTCGCCTTTGTTGTAGTGCTTCAACCAGTCGGGCATATTAAATCGGCAGCAACCCCTCCCTCAGGAATTCAATCTCTTTTGTGGGGGCGTCGCTTGAGCCCTCCCAACCGGGGAAGCCGCCCCACTCGAAGGAGAGTCGAAGATATTCGACTAGGGTCCCGTTATGCCGTTCGTCCAGGAACTTTCCATCGGCTGCGGCGTCAGGAAGACGCATGCAATATGGGCCGCCGCCGCTAATGTCGGCTTTGTGGAGGTCATCGGGCGAGAGGTCGATAAACAGTTCGTCGCTCTCTTCATCCCCCATCCAGTCGAGTGCGGCATCGAGCGGGAACATGACCAGGGGATCGGGGGCGACAGGGTGCTGCGCAGGATTCAAAGTGGGGTGCTCCCCCATCAGGCAGACGTTGCCCACCTCTTCAAACCAGGCCTTCAGCGACAGCGGCAAGGGGCCGCCCGCCATCGTTTCCAGTTTGGCGAGGAGCTTAGCCGTGTTCTTGGGCGGAAGTTGATAGACGGCGGGGTCCTGCAGGGGTGGCTTCTTTATGGCGACTGCGGCTCTTTGCTCGGCGCGGAATTTCATCTCAGCCAACTTGGGCATGAAGCCGGCCATCTGCTCGCGCGCATGGTCCATGGCTTTGGCCATCATTGCCTGCGGGTCCATACCCATTTGGCCGGCCGCATGCGTGAGGCCGCTAAACAGGGTTGTCGGCATGGACGTACCTCTCAACATGCCATCCAGATCGTTCATGTGGTCGAGATGCTGGGCGGCTGCGTTGTGCGAGTCCAGGAACTCGTAGTCCAACTGCTCCAGCCTGCCAATGATCGTTACAACATTCTTCCGTGCGCGGCGCATGGTCTCTCGCGCTACAGCCCTCGCATCTTCGAGGTAGAGTTCGTGCCTGACTCCGGCGTCAAGGGCGACGAGATCGGCCCAAACAGCGGCGCATTCGCCTGCCTGGTAACGGTCGAAAAACGATTTCGGCATAATCGTTTCATCGGCCATGGCGGGGTATCGCTTTAGAGTCGAGCGCAGGCGCGCCCAGTTAGCGAGTGGTCACAACGTAATCTTTGAAATAGCTGGTGCTATCGGTTTTGGACCAAAGCCCGACCTTGCCCGCAACGGGCGGGCGGAGCACGGGGTTATTTGCAGGAAAAAGATCCTCATGCGGGGGGCCGCGGCGGCCCCCAACCGGGGTGCTTCCCAAGGTGTATTCCAGCGCCAGCTTGCCATCCAAGAAGACCTTTACGCTGGGGCCATACAGATCGAGCTTCATGTCGTGCCAGGCGCTACGTTCGAGCATGAACTTTGTAGAGCGATCGCTGAACTTCACATTACGCCGGATGCCGTTGTGGAACTCCCACAGGGCGACGTTGTTTTCCGTATCGTTATAACGCACGGCCAGCCAGTCGCCATTGGGCTTCACGTTGAAGAGGATGCCAGAGCAACGGTCGGCATCTCCGCCGACGGTCTTGAACTTCATGGCGATTGTTCCGTTTGAGAAGTCTTCCACGCCCTTCAGCACAGCCACAGGGTAATAGGCAAACTGCTTGGCATTATCCATGAGTTCTTCGTTGGTTGTGCCATACAGCTTGCGTGCCGACTGGAGCAGCAGCTTGGTGGGATTGTCTTTGCTGGCCACCCACGGCCTGCCATCCACCATGATGACCTTGTCGGGCCCGTCTTTCGCGACCAGCCAGGTTCCCACCATCGGCTCAAACGTGGCCGGCGGCTTGCCCACCTGTTCTGCTCTCAGGTCAACCTTGCGCTCTGCGGCACTGGCCACACAGAGCGTTGACAAAAGAAGTGCTGCCGTTAATTTCATATGTATCTCCTCCTCACCAAAAATGCGGCGGCCAACGTCAGAAGGGGCCAGCCCAGATAAAACCATGGTCCCGCACCTAACGCCTGTACCGCCAGCGGATGGCCGCGAAAGACAACCTCACCAGCCAGATTGGGCGGAGTGACTTGAGCCACCGAATAAATCGATTCCAATACCCCATCCGCAGTGGTGATGCGGCTGGTTGTACTGCGATTGCCAAGATAGTAGTGAATCTCGCCATAGCCGGGGCGGGTCTGCTCAAACAGGCCGATGGAGGTGGTCGCAACATAGTCAACCTGCAGTTTAGGCATGATGCGGCGAAGTTTGGAGAGCGCCTGCAGCTCAAGATCGGCGCGGCGCGGGTCCTCGGCCGCAAGATGAGCTTCCACCCGCAGCGGTTCGCGGATCTGGCGCAGAGCCTGCTCATCGGCTGCGGGAAAAGAGTTACCCCGGCTCTCAGATAGATCCCAGTTGGGCAGTACGAAAACGCTGGCGAATATGGCGAGCCCGGCGAAGGTGCAGACTGACATAGACTCGTAAACCCGCCCCTGCATCGTATTGCCAAGCCTGCTCCAGGCCGCGGCCAGGGCCAGGCCGGCCAGAATAATCAGCAGCGACACCAACACGGTTGATAGCCGAACCAAGCCATGTTGCGCCTCTGACACCATGGCGGCTGGAGTATATCCGGCAGCCCGTTCCCACCAGCCGCCTTGGATGGCGCCAAAGAAATTCACGATCCATGTACCGATGGTTGCCACCAACGTCAGAATCGCGGCTGTGGAAGGATGTTCCGTCAGCGATGCAGTCGACATGCCCAACGCGATGGTTAGCCCGGCGTTGAGAAAATGCCCGAGCAGCAGTGCGCACATTTCAGGCCAATAGATTGTGCCGCCATACAAACTCCAAAGCAGTAGCGCGCTCATCGCAGGGAGCATGGCGATCAGCCAACCGGCCATGGCCACAGCCGCCTTGACCCCAATACGTACCCAGCGGTTCATGCCATGCTGTAGTTCCAGCCGCAACGCACCGCTCTGCCGATCGCCCGACACCATGCGTATGGCGACGAAGGGCAGCAGGAACACGGCGGAAAGTTCGCACGCGCTAAAAGTAGGACCCCACACACCGATAAGCGGAGAAAGCGCCTCGCCGACCCCGGCCGATGTGCCGTTCAATCCGCTCACCTCGGCATAGGTGCGCATGGCGCTGATGAATGACATCCCCACCAACGGCCCCATGGCCAGCAGCAGCACCCACCACGATCTGGATACCAGCATTTCGCGCCACTCTTTTTCAAACAGCCACAGCACAGCCGGCTTAAGTGAGCGCAAGAAACACCTCTTCCAGGTCGCCTGCCTGGGCTAAGGGAACACGGCTGGACGCAGCAAGCTCCGCCACGGTGCCTTCGCCGCACACTCGACCGCTGCTTAGCAGCACGAAACGGTCACACAGACGGGCCGCATCGCGAATCTGGTGAATGGAAAGAAAGAGCGTTCTGCCGCGTGCGGCGTGGGCGCGCAAGGCGAGCGCCACTTCGCGCGATTGGCGAACATCCAGGCCATCGAACGGCTCGTCAATCAATAGGGCTGGCTGCGGTGTCAGCAGGCCAATGGCAAGCAGAGCACGCTTGCGCTGCCCTTTGGACAGCGTGCCGATGGGCTGCTTCAGAAAGGGCGTGAGGCCGACTTGCTCAACAACCTCCTGCCGCAGCTCTGCCCGGCCATTGAAGAAGCCGATGGCAAAATCGAGCACCCAGTTGAGGGGCTGGGCTTCCCATGGGGCGATACCATCAGGAAGATAGAAAAGTTGCGACGATCGCTGCTGGGCAGGCACCGGCCGGCCATTCCAACTGACCGTGCCAGAGTCGCATGCCATCAGACCGGCTACGCATTCAAACAAGGTGGATTTGCCGGCGCCGTTGGGACCGATGAGGCCAAGAACCTCTCCGGTGCGGACATGAAAGCCGACATCGGCGAGCGCCTGAATTTGCCCGAACCGCTTGGAAAGTCCCGTGACTTCAAACAACTTCGTCATGCCTTGCACTGCCTGGGCATGCCCACCCTTAAAAGACGAAGCGCACTTGCAACTGGAACATGCGCGGCGGGTCAACATTGGCGAAGGCCGGCAAAGCGTTGGTGGCGGAGCCAACTGCAACCAGCTGCCCAAACGTGGAACTGGGTGTGCCTGTGTCGCCATAAACAGTCTGCCCGCGGCCAAGATAATTGCCGTGGTTGAAGAGGTTGAAGCCTTCCAGCCTGAGCAGAAGGGAGGTGCGTTCCGAGGTTTTGACGCGACCTTCGACGAAAAGGCCTACATCTGAGGTTGCCGTGCCGCGAAATGCTGACCGGCTCATCACCTTTCCATCAACCACCGGGCGGTCGTTATTGGCGCCATCGCCGTTGTTGTCAATGCCCGTAGTTGCATTGAAGGGGCGGGCGGATGCCAGTTGCGTCAGCGTTCCGGCGGTTATGTTGTATGGAAACTTGTACCAGAACGTAAGCACTGCGCGATGCCGCTGATCCACCAGGCTGGGCGCGCGTTCCAGTTCGCCAAGCCTGCTGAGGATGCTCTGGTCAGAGCCGACGCCGTTGCCATCAGGTTCCGTGGTGTTGGTAGCTTTGGCTAACGTGTAGCTGAGTGAGGCATAAAAACGCGAGCTGCCGCGATAGGTGATTTGCGTCTGCAGTCCGTTGTACTCGGCGACGCCAAGATTCATAAAGACGTTCACCTGGCGGACTCCTCCGTTCACGGGAAGAATGGGGCGGGTAGCGTTGGCGGCGGCCACGGTGCGTACCTGGCCCGGTGCAGTACGGTCGAAGGCCGAGGGAGCATTCAGATCCACGTTGCGCGCAAGGTTGCTCCAATGCTGGTGGACGTAGTCAGAGCCAATAAACAAGCCCGTGGCAACTTCGTACTCAGCGCCGATTGAGGTCACTTGACTGCGCGGATTCACTAGCTTATCCGGATAGTTTGGCAGCAGGTCGAAGTTGAGTCCGTACTTTGCGAACTGAGCCTTGTAGAAATCCCGCCGCCCTGCTCCAATGGTGATGTCACGCGCAGGCAGCTGCGAGGGCAGCAGTGTCTTGGGATCAAACGAGAGCGGCAGGCAAGAGCCAGTAAGGCAGGTGGGGAAGCCGAACTGGCCGGGCGTTGCAGTGTAGGTGGTCAAACCGTCTAAGCCGTTGACCAGGTAGCCGGCCACGAGATTGGCCAGAATCTGGGTATAGTACATGCCGTAGCCGCCGCGGATGGAGAAGCGCGAATTTCCAGCTGGGTGCCAGCCGAAGCCGGCGCGAGGTGAGAAGTCCTTCTTCGCATCGCCCAGTGTTTGGCGGTCATAGCGAAGTCCAACATCGACGGTAAGGTCGCGGAACAGATGAATGCTGTCCTGCACGAAAGCAGAGTAGAGCCACTGCTTGAGTTCATAGCTGCCGATACCAAAGTTGATTGGCTGGGTGTAGTTTTGAACGTCGGACAGTTTCAACTGGCCGAAGGGGGCAGTGGTGGTGTTGAGAAAGGTGAAGGTGCCGAGCACTGCCGTGCCCGGCTCGCTGCCTGTGCCGCCGGAGGTGTGATGGACAGCACTGCCACCGACACGCAGATTGTGCTTGCCGCGCGACCACGATAATGTATCGGAAAATTGCCCCTGGTGGCCAAACAGATCGGACACTCGCGACTGCCCGATTGTGAACGGCACGGAGCCGGCACGCGTGTAGGCGGTGGAGAGATTCTGCGCTTCCCAACGGGTAACCGGATCGCCGTTCAGCCAGGAAAAGCGCGCCTCGTTGACAAAATTCGCATTAATAACCGTAGTGTGGTTGACTTGCGTTGTCCATGACCGGCGAGCGTATCTGCGAGCCACGTTGGGAGCGTTGGTTCCGCCCACGGCGTCCTGCGGATTGTCGTCGTGAAAGCGGTCCAGATTAAAGCGGAACATCAAGGCCTGGCTAGCAGTTAGCTTGTGATCCAGGCGTCCGTTGAAAAGCGCCTGGCGATAGTGACCGGTGTAATCCAGGTGCCCATCCGCGGGCAGCAGGAAGGAGGGCAGCGCGTTTGAGAGAAAAGTAGTTCGATCCTGCCGGGTGTAATCGCCGGTGACGAAGAAGAAGGTGCGGTCCTTAATGAGCGGTCCACCTACGGAGGCGGAGAACTGGCCGAGCGAATCAGGAATATCTACTGGGCTAATGGTGGAGAGCGTAGAGGGAGTGTTGCAACTGGCTACTGAGGGAGGGCAGAAGCCTTTCGTAGAAAACGTGCTGGCCTGCATTCCGCCGGGGCGGCCAAGGAACAGGCCTTCGCCGTGAAATCCGTTGGTGCCGGACTTGCTGACAATATTCAACGCAGGGCCTGAAGTCCAACCGAACTCGGAAGAAAACGAGTTGGTGAGCATGGTCATTTCCTGAATGGCGCCGAGCGGCAAGGTGGCGATCATGGTTTGGCGGCCCCAGGCTTCGTCGTTATTGGCGCCGTCGAGTGTTGTTGTGGTAGTGCGGCGTGAACCTGCACCGGTGATGAAGTAGGTCTGGTTAACGAAGAGATCGCCAGTGCCCTTCCCCTGGCGGAACGCCGAGTTAAGGAGTGGCAGCGAGGATGCCTTGCGGCCCAGAATCGGCATCTCGTCGATTTGCGCGCTGTCGAGCCTGCGGCCAATCTGCGCATCGGCGCGCACACCTTCGGCTGTGCCGAAGACAGCGATCTCGGCTTTTTCGGAGCCAACCATGAGTTTCACTTTCAGGGTGGCCGTCTCGCCGGATCGCAAGGCGATGTCTTTTTGATCTTCGTTGCCGAAGCCTTGCTTCGACACAGTGACGGAGTAGGTCCCGGTGAGCGAAAGCGCGGCGAAGGCAGCATTGCCGTCCGCTGCTGATAGGATGTCGCGAGATGAACGGGTGGCTGTGTTCAGCAGGGTGACTTTTGCGTCTTTCACCGCACCACCGGTTTGATCGACCACCGAGACGATGATAGCCGCCGTGTTTGGCGACTGTGCGCCGATGGGAGCAGTGGCGATGGCACAAAGCACCAGCAAAGAGGAAGCGCGAAGCAGTGCGAATTGTTTCATTAGTTTAGTCACTCAGCCTACTTTGTAAGAACCCTTTGATCTCGTTTTGAAGCAGTTGCTCAGCGGACTGGTCTGGCGCGAATGCGATTTCGCTTAAGCTGCCAATAACAGCTAAATTCCGAACGGATCCTAATTTTACCATGGCCTGTTGGTGCTGAAAATGATGGAAGGCTGGGCCAAGCGTAAGGTGGGCGACTCTTTGCCAGCTGAAAGAATAGATCACTTCTTTTTAGAAAGAGGAGTAGGACTCTTGGATTTTGTGGCTTCTGGCTCATTATCCACACGCTCAATGTGGAAGCCGTGATATTTCTTCTTCAGCATGCTGGGGATCAGCAGCGGAATGAGGGCCAAGTTTGAGATGACGTCGATGCCGCTTAGGATCAGGGCGTTCCAGGGACTGGCGCCGCCGCCGGACATGCGGTCGCCGAAGGCCATGCCGAACAGCGTTTTCGCCTGCGTGAACACCATGGAAATCGCCAGCAGCAGCACAATGCCGAGCACACCGCTGCGCCAGCCCAACAGCCACGCTACCTTAAAAGCTTCCAAAAAGCCGATGGGGCGCGGCGTCTTGCTGCCGTAACCGTAGGTCAGAATGCGAAACGTAGGATACGTCAGGCCCAGCGCACGCCGGCAGGTCCAAGGCGCGATGACGATGAAGGCCGCCACCATATGCACGGCCTCCGAAGCTGCGTACCAGCTTTCGGCATAGGCCATGGCGCTGAACAACGACCACACGATCTCAACCGCCGTGGCCGGCCAGATGTACTGCAAAGTCCATTGATAACGTTCGCGGAAATTCATGAGATTCGTTCGAAGCGGCCGTCTTTGCGCAGATAAAATTTGGTGCCTCGCCAGAGGATCGTGTTGCCGAAAAATCCGGCCAGCCAGAATAGAAAGCTGGCCACGTCCTGCACTGCGAGGAGCACCCAAAATCGTGCGTTGAGCCTACATTTTAGCACCCATACTGTAGTGCTCCAGGCGGCGACGATGCGCATCAGAATTGTCACGACAAGCATCGGCCACCAGGCGGGCGCGATAGCTACAAGAATCAGCGCCAGGGGCAGCGGATTGGTGAAGAGTTGGCCCACGTAGCCTGCTGGACGCGAGCGGCGCGTGCTGCGCGCCCAACGCAGGCGGTGGCGCATGTTGGCGCCGAAGTGCTGACTGCCGATGCGATGTTCAATGGTGTACGACGAGAGAATTACGCCGAAGCCTTTTTCCGCGGCGAGGTTGCCCATCACGAAATCTTCAGCGAGAAATTCGCTCAGCGTATCGAAGCCTCCGATGGCTTCGAGTGCGGAGCGGCGTGCGGCGATCGTCGGGCCAACAGCGAACTTGACACCCTCAATCATGCGCGCGGCCATCAACCCGGCAAGGAACTCCGTATTCATTCCGATTGCTTCGAGCTCAGACCAAAGACTGTCGCCTGAGACTGCACGATATGGACACGTGGCTACGCCGAGCTTGAGGTCTTGAAATTCGGCTGCGATGCGGCGAAGCATGCCGGGGGTGACGCGCACATCGCTGTCGCTCATCACCAGCAGGTTATTGCGAGCTTCGGCCAGCATCTTATCCAGCGAGTAGACCTTGGCATTCGGGTACGGCGGCTCGCCAGTGACGATCACCTTAATTTCCACCTTGGGATATTCGGCGCGGAGCTTTTCCACCAGGGCCAACGCTGGGTCAACCGCATCGCGCGCGGCGAAGAGGATTTCGAACATGTTGTAGTCCTGTTCGAAACAGGCGCGTAGGTTTTCTTCGAGGCCCTCATCGAGCCCGTGCAGTGGCTTTAGAATACTAATGGGTTCATAGATGTGAAGCGGCACGGGCCGTACTGCAAGATATTGCAGTACGGCCCGTAAAACAAGGACACAATAGACTAGCGACCCGGTCAGCAACAAGGCTACCGCGATTGCCATGACGATTTTACTCGGCCACGGCCTTGGCGTCGTTCAACTGTTTGATCTGCGCGATGGCTTCGGCCAGCGATTTGACGCCCTGATCGCCATGCTTGCGGTTGCGCACGGAAACGGTTCCGTTCTCTGCTTCGCGGTCGCCCACGACGAGCATGAACGGCACCTTCTGAAGCTGCGCATCGCGGATCTTCAGGTTCACCTTTTCGCTGCGGTCATCCACGGTGGCGCGCAGGCCGGCCGCTTCCAACTGCTTGCAGATGCCGCGCGCGTACTCCAGGCTGCGATCAGTGATTGGCAGCACAGTGGCCTGAATCGGTGCGAGCCATACCGGGAATGCACCGGCGTAGTGCTCCGTCAGGATTCCGAAAAAGCGCTCGACCGAACCATACAATGCGCGGTGAACCATCAACGGCTGATGGCGCTTGCCGTCTTCGGCGACGTATTCAAGTTCAAAGCGGCGTGGCAGCGTGAAGTCAAACTGTACGGTGGAAAGCTGCCACTTGCGACCGATGGCGTCATACAGCTTCACGTCGATCTTGGGGCCATAGAAAGCCGCTTCGTCAGGAATGACGGTGGCTTTCAGGTTCACGCGCTCGGTCGCTTTTTTCAGAGCATTTTCGGCCAGCGCCCACTGGTCGGCCGTGCCGTCGTACTTGCCGCTGACGCCGCCGTCCCACGTGGAAAGCTCGGCTTCATAGCGTTCGAAGCCGAAGGTGGTAAGCACGTCGACGGCGAACTGCAGGCAGTTGACCACTTCATTTTCAATCTGACCGGGGGTGCAGAAGATGTGGGCGTCATCCTGGCAGAAGCCGCGCACGCGCATCAGGCCGTGCATGGTGCCGCTGCGTTCGTAGCGGTAGACTGTGCCGAGCTCGCCCAGACGCACCGGAAGGTCGCGATAGCTGTGCAGCTTGTCGCGGAAAATCAGGATGTGGAACGGGCAGTTCATGGGCTTGAGCTGGTATTCAGCGTCGTCAAGCTCCATGCGCTTGAACATATTTTCGGCGTAGAAATTGTAGTGGCCGGAGGTCTTCCACAGATCGCTGCGCGCGATGTGCGGCGTGTAGACCAGCGAATAGCCGCGGGCGATATACTGATCGCGCATCCAATCCTCAAGCAGCTTGCGGATCATGGCGCCCTTTGGGTGGAAGAAGATCAGACCGGGGCCGGCCAGTTCCTGAATGCTGAACAGGTCCAGTTCCTGCCCGATCTTGCGGTGGTCGCGTTTCTTGGCTTCTTCCAGACGGACCAGATATTCGTCGAGTTCCTTCTTGTTGAAAAAGGCCGTGCCGTAGATGCGCTGCAACTGGTGGCGCTTTTCGTCACCCTTCCAATAGGCGCCGGCAACGGAGAGAAGCTTGAAGGCCTTCAGGCGCTTGGTGGAGGGCACGTGTGGGCCACGGCAGAAGTCGATGAAGTGGGGTCCGAGCGTATATTCAGAGAAAATGGCGTCGGCCTTTTCTTCGATGAGCTCACATTTCATGGGCTCGTGGGAATATTTCTGAAGCCCTTCGTCCTTCAGTGTCATCACACGTTGATAGGGCAGGTCGCGCGCCTGGATCTCCCACATTTTGGCCTCGATCCTTTCGAGGTCTTCCGGGGTGAAAGGCTCCGCGCGTTGAAAATCGTAATAAAAACCATTGTCGATGGGCGGCCCGACACCGAGTTTCGTTTCGGGGTACAGCTCGAGCACTGCCGCAGCCAGCAGGTGGGCGGTGGAGTGGCGGTAGACTTCGAGCGCTTCCGGATTCTTCGAAGTAAGAATCTGCAGAGTCGCGTCGGCTTCCAAGGGGCGGGTCAGGTCAAAGAACTGGCCGTCAACGCGAGCCACGACTGCATCGTCGGCAAGGCGCGGCGAGATGGAACGGGCAATATCGATGGGCCGCGTTCCTGCGTCAACGGACTGGCTGCTGCCATCGGGCAGTGTAATGGTGATGCTGCTCATAAAGGGTAAATTTTAGGTTAACAGAAATGGCCAGTTACTGCGGTATAGTGGGAAATATCCATCATGACTGAATCCGTGTCAAAGCCTGACGCATCCGATGAATTGAGTCTAGTGGAACGTGCGCGCGCCGGCGATGCGGAAGCATTTACGGAGCTGGTAAAACGTTACGACAAGAAGATTTACCGGCTAGCGAAGCATATTACACAGAACGATGAAGATGCCGAAGATGTGTTGCAGGAAACCTTCCTAAAGGCGTACGAGCACTTGGACGGGTTTCAAGGGAACTCGCGGTTTTATACGTGGATTGTGCGCATTGGGGTAAACGAAGCCCTGATGAAACTGCGCAAGCGCAAGTCAAGCCGCACGGTTTCACTCGACGAAGAGATCGATACGGGTGAAGAGATGATGGTAAGAGAGATTGCCGTGTGGGACGGAAACCCCGAGGATCAGTATTCGAAGGAAGAGTTTCGCGCGATGCTGGATGATGCGCTGGCAGGCTTGAAGCCGGCCTTCCGGGAGGTATTTACGTTGCGCGACATTGCCGAGTTATCGACTGAAGAGACCGCGGAGAGGTTGCACATCAGCATCGCCGCGGTGAAAAGCCGCCTTCTGCGAGCCCGCCTGCAACTACGCGAGAAGCTGACGCGGCTATTCAAGAAAAAGGGGGACGACGCATTTGCTTACCTGTAAACAATTCCTGGAAGAGTTGAATGCGTTCCTGGATGATTCCGCGGACCCTGAATTCCGCTCTATGTTGAACCACCACGTGTCAGAGTGTCCGAACTGTTGGGTGGTTGTAGATACAACGAAGAAGACCATCGACGTCTACAAGGGTATGGACCCGACACCGATCCCCGATGCGGTCCGCGCCAAATTGCTGGCCGCGCTGGAGCGAAAGATAGCCGCCAAACGCTAATTGGTGCGCTCGATCGATTCGAGCAAATTCAGAATCCGAATCTGGTTCGGATCAAACCCGCGCCTATTGAGCACTTCAACAATCTGCGGCACCCGCGAGGAGTAAGCGGGAAATTCCACAATTGTCTGCGGCTGATGGTAGATCTGGGGGTTCAAGGGAAAGGGCGCCTCGGCCAGCGCTTCCAGTAAGTCTTCCAGGGATCGAGCCTCCACGCCAATGCGCACGAGAACGAGTTCCCCTTCAATTCCGGTCAGAGATGCAATCATAGCAATTCCTTCCGGCGCTACGGCCAACCTAAAAACAAAAAACCCTGTCGCCTTACCGTTTCAAACTACTGGTAAAGGACGCAGGGCTTCGAATTGATTTCGGTTAGCATCACGCCTTTAGCACTTTTTTACGTGGTTGCAATTAGCTCGATCCCAAGCCTTTCGGCCGAAACCTAAATCATTCCACGTCGAAAGTAGAATACCATTGGATCCAGAATTCTTCAAGTAAAATGTTGCCTACGGACGAGGTTGTTTTAGCGCAGACTCTTGGATTGCATTTCGTCGAGCATGCGCTCGAATTTTTGCCGCTGTTCAGGGTTCAGTGTTTGCACGATGCGGCTCTTCCCATTGCCGCGAACCTCTTCCATCTGCGATTGGAGCATCTGGTAGTACATAACGAAATCATCGAGAACGCTTTCGATTTCGTCGGCTTGGGCAGCGTTGAGATTCAATTCTTTCTTGAACCGCTGCAGGGAGATTTCTCGCCCGCCGTCTTTCCAGTACGAGCCGACTTTGGCTTGGGATGGTGCGCCAAAGGCCAGGCGAAAAACTAAGGCTCCGGATACGGCGCCACATAAAAACACCAGCGACAACAACAACACAATTCGCGGGTTTTGCCAGGATGCCTGCTGAATCACCGTCGTCTCTTTCTTCGGCTACTCGGAAAAGGTTGCCAGATTCACGAGTACTGTATCACGATCCCGCTGGGGGTTTGCACCCATCGTGGGGCGTTCCCCTGAAACAGGCTGGGAGAGGATCATTTCAGGGCTGGAAGAAGCGACTGTGTTGATGGTAGGCTCGGTGGCTACCAGGTAGACACTCATTAGGATAACGAGACTCAGAGAGCCGAACACGAGGCGGCGGCCAAAAGTGGGATCGAGCAACAGGCTCCAAAACCCAGGCTTAGCCTGAGAATCGATACGCGCAAGCACGCGACCGTAGAAACCAGGGCGTGGCTCCGGGGCTTCTGCCACCGATAAGGTGCGCAACAAGCCGGAATGCTCCTGCATGAGCGCAACCTCTTCGCGGCAATCAGGACAGGCGGCGATATGAGATTCGAGTTCTTTATTCGGTGCACCTTGGAGATAACTCTCCAGGTGGTTCATCACTGGTTGATGCATGGCTTCTTCCCTCTACAATGCAACCGATCTTCAATCAAACGGATCTTTGTCCGTCTTAGTTAATCTTTAACACTCTTAACAGTCAGGCTTACAAAACGCTTATTATAGCAAGCCAGAACCATGTATCAAGGCCTTATCCAAAAACCTGACCAGGCAATCTGGTCAGCCGCTGGGCGGCCTTCAACAGTTTTTGGCGCGCGCGGAACAATTTAACCTTGATCGTATTCTCGTTCATGCCTGTCATGTGGGCCAATTCTTCGACCGAATGACCTTCCACTTCTTTGAGCAGGATCAACGAGCGGTCCTCTTCTGAGATCTTTGCGAGCAACTTGTTGACCAAATCGCGCTTGGCGAGGTTCGAGTCAATGGGACCGCTCATATCGATGGCCGATTCCGTGTTCTCCATCTTGAGCGAGTCTTCTTCCGAAAAGTCGCTTTCATACACCAACTTACGGACTTTCTTCTTGCGCAGGTAATCGTAGCATTCATTCACCGTGATCTTGTAGATCCAGGTGAGAAGCGAGCTGCGGAAGTCAAAGCTGCGAATCGAGAAGTAAATCTTTGCGAAAACCTGTTGAGCTATGTCTTCGGCATCATTATGGTTGCGGAGGATTCCGAAAATGATGGAGAAGACTTTGGCCTGATAGCGCTCCACGACATCGCGGAATGCCATTTCGTCGCCCGCTTGTACGCGGCGAATCAAGTCCGCTTCTTCGCTTTTTGCGTAATCCACTCTGGCCTTCTGACGGACCGCGTCGGCCGCTGGTAAATCCAAAACAACCGAGGGTAGGGGAAGAATACCGTTCAAGCCACTCATACCCCTTCGGACGCGCGCGGAACGCTCTGGGTTTCAAGATAGCAGATGCTGCAACCAAAATGTGCCTTGCAACATCTATTTGGTATGTGTGCCGACTGGAAAACTGTTGACCGGTTCAGCTACAATCATATTTAGGGAGATTTTCGAATGATTCAATTGAGTGAAAATGCCGTCTCGAAGGTTCGAGAGATTCTGGATTCGCAGGAACCCAAACCAGCTGGTTTGCGCATCGCTGTCGTTGGCGGCGGTTGTTCGGGATTCAGCTACTCGATGGCTTTCGAGAATAGTCCTGGAATGCTCGACAAGACTTATAATTACGACGGACTGAAGGTTTTCGTGGACCAGGCAAGCCTGCTGTACTTGGATGGCGCCGAGGTCGATTATGTGGAATCCCTGGAAGGCTCGGGCTTCAAGTTTAACAATCCGAATACGAAGTCCACTTGCGGCTGCGGCAGCTCCTTCAGCGCGTAACCGCCGTCCATAGAGAGTAACGAAGTTGCGGCCGGTCGGGCCTTCTTCCGGCCGGCCGCTTTTTCTGTTTTAAAAGGAAACTGGCGGGCGCGAAGGGGAACCCCTTTCTCGCCCGCCTTTTGGCAAGACTTTAAAGCTCTATTGAACCACCCGCACCGGGACTGAGGTAACCCCTCCGCCTTGTTTGATTTGCAGGTTCTGAGAGACGCCTTCTTTAACGCTACGAGGCACTTTGGCGTTGATCTGATAGACGCCTACTTGCCCTGGCGATAGGCCGGCATAGGTGATGGTCAGTTGCACCCCTGCAATGTCCACCTGAGGAGCAACAATAGCCGAGGACAACGGATCGGCCGGAGCGGGAATTCCAG
This sequence comes from uncultured Acidobacteriia bacterium, assembly GCA_903881085.1. Taxonomy (GTDB): domain Bacteria; phylum Acidobacteriota; class Terriglobia; order Bryobacterales; family Bryobacteraceae; genus CAIRSA01. Next base: position 27,497 of record CAIRSA010000323.1, on the reverse strand, counting down.
CATCCACCGCCGGCAAGGTGTTCCCCATGCCCGTGAGGAATATAACAAGCGTGTCGTCGGGGTGGACCGGATTCGAAAGTGTCACTAATTCGCCGTTTGATTCGCGAATCACGGTCGGAATACTCGAATCGGGCCCTGCTTGCCCTGTGCGGAAAATGCTTGGAGCCGTCGGCTGGATTTGCAGATTGAAGTTGTTCCCGATGCCACCCGGAGTGCGCAGAAGCATTGTTACATTGCCATCGATCTGGAAGGGCAACTGAGCGTTGATTTGGGTGCCCGAGACAAACAACATGGGAACAGCAACGCCGTTAACAGTGAGGCAGCTTTCACCCAGCGCCGTAGGCAGAGGGATTTGGCTGGTAGCAAGGTTAACGGGGCTAAGGTTGTTTCCAAATATACTGATGAGTCCTCCCGGCGCCACAGGCTTTGTCAGATCGGCTGCATTGACAATCCGGTCGATGGATGGCGCTGCTACCGAGGCATCGTAATTCCACGGCAATACGGTAAAGCCGCTTGTCGTAAGAACGACAAGCGAATTGCGGCTGTAGAGGGGAGCGAGAGTACGGGTAAACGGGAAGCTTACATTTCCCAGAACCGGCGCCTCAACAATGCGGGTCGCACTGAGCGAGTCTCCGCCGCTGAGGTTGACCCGTTCAATCACACCTGGGCTGGATGCATTGGGTGCAGTTGTGCGGAATCCGCCTTGATCGATAAAAGCAAATCCCGCAGTGAGTCCAGAACTGGCGCTGAATTGCTTGGTCACAACCAGTGAAGAATTCAACAGGCTGTTGCCCACTACAAACTGGTCAAAGCTGGAAGCGGCGTAGGCACCCGAAAGTGTCGCAGCGCCTTTTCGTGAGATGGTAAACGAGTCGACATTGGCGTTGTAGAGCAGCAGGCCCCCATCTGCCTGTGCCGCCATAATGGACGAACCATTGGGGCTCGCCACCAATGTCGTGCTGACATTGATATTGTTCTCATAGACGCCGAGGCTCGGCAATTGCGTCCCAGTTCGGGTAGTCATGTCGATCTTGTCAATCGTATGGATCGGTCCGGCAACTCGATTGGCGACGAGCGTCGCTTTCCCTGAACTCGCGATCGAACGCGGATAATGCCCAACTGGCATCCTCACATAAGGGGTCTCTTGAAGCGTTTCCAGATCATAAACATTTACAATCCACGAATTGTCATTGCCCACCATAAGATATCGGCGGTCGAAGCTGATCGCCATTTGGGTTGGTGTATTAGCCGTCTTGAGCGTGGCAATCTGGGCGTTGGTCGGTCCATCGAAAACCAAGACCTGGTTCTTGTCCTGACGAAGAATAAAGAATCGATCTTTGGTGGGATCGGCCAGAATATCGACTAACTGGCCGGGTACGTTCACAACCGTCCCGCGCTGATCGGGCTCTTTATTATTGATGAGCACCCGGATGGTCTGCGGAATGTTAACGGCTGACTTGGACTTGATTGTCAGCGTCGCGGTGACGGTACCTTGTTGATTCTGGAAAACCGCGGGATCTACAGATACTTTGACCGTCGCTGGTGTAGTTGCGGACGACGCAGAAGCAGTGACTCCATCCGTATCGGAAACAATGGTGATATCCGTCTTGTTGCCGCCAGGATCGACCACTGACATCTGCTGAGATGTTATCGATCGATTGCAGAAGCTACCTCGGAATACCAGATCCTCAACGGACGCCGCGACTCGGTTCTGTTTCGCTAGCGCGCCGATTGGAAACACGGTTACGCCGCTGTCGGAGACCGAGTACATAGTGGAGCCGTCTGAACTCAGAATGCTCTTGCCTGCAAGGTTTTCAGCCAATTGGTATCGCTCCAGGACCGTCAAATTCGTGGAGTCCAGAATTTGAAGAACTGGCGGCTGAACCGCGGCCGGAGTCGTTGTTCCCGTCGTTGGCGCCTGTGGAGTGGTGGAGGAAGCAGCAGCCGCAGTGTTCATCTGAGCGTATATCAGACCTCGTTTTGAGTCCAAGGCAAGGCTACCAATGTTTAGGATTCCCGAGGGGTTTGGAAACTGCGAAAGGAGCCATCCCTGAGCGTCATTCAAAGTCCATCCCGCCAGATATGCACTCCCATCTCGCGCGACGCTCACGGCCCGCGGGCCAAGTGGTGGCGAACTGGTATATTGCAGCGCGAGCACGCTCTTCAAATTGACGTCATAATGGAATTCCATCGTCAGATTGTCCTGGCTTGCCGCTGCAGTAACTCCATAAATATGCATCCCGTCAGCCGATGCGGCTACGGAACTAGCAATAATGTTGGCAGGAAAATTCGCATTCTTAAATGGCAGAGTTTTCGCCGTAACGCCTGAGATAGTGTCGATGACTCTTGTCGATCCGGTGAATGGGTCTAAGAGTAGAAATTCAGTGGTGGTGACCACCAGTGCCAGGCCATCGATCCCGAAGGCTACGCCCAAGGGGGCGTTACCCATTGTAAAAGTCTGCCTTCCTTTGGTGGCCAAATCCATGATGGTTAACGCATTGTGAGGCGTACTAGGCGCCGTGAAGTTGCCAAAGTGAGCGATCACCAGATACTTTCCATCCGGCGAAAGAGCCAGCGATCCGGGCTGTGCCGCCACGTTGATGGAAGTCTGAATGGAGTTGTCCGCAAGAGACATTACGTCTATCCGATTGGCGGTATAGTTGGCGATATAGAGCACTCCGCGGGCTTCGTCCAATGCAAGATCGGAGGCATTTCCCCCGATAGCAACGACCTTGCCCAGCGTGGCGCCGTAAATCGAGGCAGCCAGTACGCAAAGCGATATCACGTACTTCGAAAATTTCCCAAACGAAGACCTTAAGGCGGTTTTCATATCATTCCTACTCCCAGACTCCAGACTTATTCTCGATCTAAATGTTTCGGAACTCCTGACTGCGAGTTCTCGGATACTACGTCTGCTTCATTGACTTCAAAACAAATTTTTCTTTTACGAAACTGGAGGGCTGATTCCCTTAAAGGAAATCACCCCTCCAGATGAAAACCCCTCGCCAAGCCGGGAATAACCGGTCGCGGCGGTGGGCATTTTCTGACAACGTTTCTTGCCTGTTAATCTTCAGTCTTTTTACGGCGTAACACGATAATCCCTAGAAACAGGGCCGCGATGACCGCGCAAACAATACGCACCATTGAGCTATCCATTTGTCCTCTCCTTTCCCAAGAAATGGAACACCTTGCAATTACAACTAAGCGAAACTAAATGCTGTTCATCATGGGGATTAACTCCCGCACGATCTTCACAGCCATTGGTCCAACCGTCACCACGAACAATGACGGCAAAATGCAAAAAAAGATCGGGAAAACAAGCTTCACGCCCAATTTGGCGGCTTTCTCTTCGGCTACCTGCTTGGCCTGGACACGCATGTAGTCAGCGTGGGCGCGAAGCGACTGCGCGACACCAGTACCGAAACGATCAGATTGGATCAACACCGCCACCAGCTTTTTGAGGTCCTCGACTTCGGTTCTTTCGCTGAGGTTGCGTAACGCCTCGGACCTGCGCTTACCGGCTTTCAATTCCAAATTGACGAGGGTAAACTCCTGGCTGATCTCGGCATGCGCGGCTTCCAACTCTTTCGCCACCTGCATAATCGCCTGATCCAACCCTAAGCCGGACTCGACGCAAACCACCAGTAGATCGAGGGCATTGGCCAACGCACGTTGAATTTGCTTTTGACGGCGCTGCGACATGATCTTGACATATTCATTCGGGCCCCAGAAGCCCATCGCTCCGGCCGCCAGAATCGCCAGCAGTTTGTTGCTGCTGTCCGATTGCGCTCCTGCGACAGCCATGCTCATCATGATCGGCAGAGCGATCGCAAAGAAGATCTTCGCTCCGTACAACATCTTCAAGGCGGTCGGGCCCCGCATGCCAGCCCTGATCAGCTTCCTCTGCATGACGGTGACATCTTTGGGAGAGGCTGGCAGCTTGTCGCCCAACTTTTTCATCATGTCGAGAAAAATGAGACTCGGATGAGTAGTGACCTGCTGCTCGTAGCGGGCAGTGGATTCCGTTCCAGTCACTCGCTCTATCGCCTCTTTAGGGCGGACCCAAAGTTTCATCCCGACGAAGGAGATGAGCAGCGTAATCCCGACGAACAATAAAAAGCTAACTATAAGCACCACGGGTTAGACCTCGATAGAGACAATTTTTTTCATGACCAAATAACCAATTATCTGGAGTGAGATGGCACTTGCAGCCATGATGTTTCCCGTATCATCCACAATGAAAAATCGAACATAGTCCGGGTTTGCCCAGAATAGTAGAACCGCAACGCCTACAGGGATCGAGGTGAGCGCCGTCGCAGTCATTTTTCCGTGCGCACTGATAGCCCGAATGCGTCCACGCAGCTTAAACCGTTCACGAATGATATAGGCCAACTTGTCCAGAATCTCCGCCAGGTTGCCGCCCGTTCTCTTTTGCAGCATCACTGCGGAAACAAAGAAGTGAACATCCAACGACGGCACCCGTTTAGACAACTTTTCCAGGGCTATCTCAAGCGGCAGCCCAAGATTGTGCTCCTCAAATGTCCGGCGGAACTCTCCCGCCAATGGCTCCTGAAATTCGCGGTGAATCATCTCCAGGGAAACCGAAAAGGCATGGCCTGCGCGCATGGAGCGGGCGACAAACTCGAGGCTTTCCGGAAACTGCTCTTCGAACTTGTGGAGCCTTGAATTCCGCTGACGAATCACGTGAATCAGTGGGCAAAAACCAAGGATGACGGCCGGAAGCAGTGCAACCAGGCCCATTCTGGCTGGCAAGAACACCCAACTGATGCCGTAGCCGGCAAGAAAGAGTGCAAGACTTGTGTGAGTGAACTTGAGCACACTCCAGCGAAGCCCTGCCTGTTCCAGCAACGTTTGAATGCGGTCCTTTAACCGGAACTTTTGGAGCAGCCGTATTGCAATTTTGTTTCTGCTTTTGTCATCGAATTGAATCAGGGCCGGCCCATCTTTGTGCTGTTTGTCCTTCTTCTTGGAAGTGACATTGCCGACCAGCCGGTTTTTGATCTTTCCAATGTCGGAAGTCCTGACGAACTTGGTAATAACCCACCAAACCCCAACACAGAGCCCCCAAATAACAGCGATGGTGAATAGGATCGATGCCATGCTAGTTGACCTCTACGACTTCGTCGAAAAGATCCGGGCGCAGTCGAATACCCGCAGCCAGGAGCTTTTCATAAAACTTGGGACGGATGCCGGTTGCGGCAAACCTGCCCAGCACTTTTCCTTCCGGGCTCAGTCCGCGCTTTTCAAAAACGAAAATGTCCTGCAACGTGACAACTTCGCCTTCCATACCAGTAACCTCAGAGATGTTAATCACGCGGCGCGAACCGTCTGACAAGCGGGCGGCCTGAATCAGCAAATGAACGGCGCTGGCAATCTGTTGGCGGATGGAGATCAGCTGCATATTCGCATTTGCCAACGAGACCATAACCTCAAGACGCGAAACACCATCGCGTGGCGTGTTGGCGTGGATCGTAGTGAGCGATCCGTCGTGACCCGTATTCATGGCCTGCAACATATCGAGCGCTTCCGCGCCGCGAACTTCGCCGACTACGATCCGGTCGGGCCGCATACGCAAGCTGTTGACCAGCAATTCGCGCTGGCGGACTGCGCCGTTGCCCTCCAGGTTCGGAGGACGCGTTTCGAGCCTCGCTACGTGCGGCTGTTTCAGCTGCAATTCAGCGGCATCCTCGATGGTGACGATACGTTCTTTTGAGGAAATAAATGCCGACAGGGCATTGAGAAGTGTGGTTTTGCCGGCGCCCGTTCCACCAAGAATCACGATATTCAGATGTGCCTTCACCGCTGCCTCAAGCAGTTCCATCATTCCCGTTGTCAACGCTTTTTTGTCCACCAGATCCGGCGGCATCAGTTTGTCCGTCGAAAACCGGCGGATAGACATAAGGGGACCGTCAACGGCGAGGGGTGGAATGATGGCGTTAACGCGCGAGCCGTCGCTTAGTCGGGCGTCGACCATCGGAGTAGATTCATCAACGCGCCGCCCTACCTGAGATACGATTTTGTCGATGATTCGCATCAGGTGCGCATCATCGCGGAAGGTGACATTCGTCAGTTCGAGCAATCCCTTGCGCTCGACATACACCTGCTTATGAGTATTAACGAGGATATCCGAGATGGTCGGATCCTGCAGCAGCGGCTCCAGTGGACCGAGGCCGAAAACTTCGTCCAAAACCTCGTCGCAAATCTGCTGCTTTTCGAGGGCACTTAGCAGAGTAGGCTCACCGTCAATTAAGGAGATCAGCGCCTGCCGGACCTCACCGCGCACGCGTTGGTTGTCGATCGTCGCCAGTGCTTCCAGGTTGATCTTATCCAACAGCTTGCGGTGAAGCGTGAATTTCAGCTCCTGGTATTCCGGTTTGAGCGACATCTTCGACCGGTTCGAATTTTTAAGCAGTCTCTGTTCCCAGGTCAATTGCTGCTGTGTTTTCGGTTCAAGGCTTGAGATCATATTTTGTTGTCCGTCCAATGTTCCAATGCCAAAGTTATGTCTGTGATAATGCGGGCTTAGCATCCATCAGATTCCCTGCCCGCTTTTTATCGTTGCCGGCAACTCCGGCCAGTCTGCCTGCCAACGCTTCAACCGCTTTCCCCAGGTCTCCCTCGGCGCCCAGTGGTTCCCCGAGCGTCACCACCCGGTGCAATGCAAAATAATCGTTCGGGAAAGTCGAGTCGACCGGATAGTTAAACATCTTTTCCAGGTCGGCTTCAGCCAGCCCATCGCGCCGGTTGACGCGATTGACGACCACCTTATAGCGGCTCTTGTCGAAACCTAAGGCAGCCAGCATTGAGATAGCTCGCCTGGTTAAATGCAAACTAGGCAACTCCGACGTCGAAACCAAAAAGCATTTGTCTGATTCGGAAAACGTTAGCATACTGGTCCGATGGAAGACCACCGGAAGATCGATGACAATCCACTCATACCTGCGGCGGGCGCTTTCCAGTACGGCACTAAGCCGATCCGGGTCTACCGGAGTAGTTGACGGCTCTTCCGGAGACGCAAGAATATCAACCCCATCCGTATTCACCGTAATGGTTGACCAAATATTCGGATCCAGCTGCTCGGTGCAATTAAGAGCATCTGCCAAAGAATAGCCATGCCTGATCTTCAAATAAAAACCGATTGCCCCGCCCATCAAATCGAAATCGGCCAATAAGACCCGCCTGCCAGTGAGCCGCCTCAGCGCAAACGCGGTCTGCGTTGCGATCGTTGAGGCACCCGAGCCTGGCTTTGTGCTGGAAAAGCAAATGATCGAAGCTGGCTCCTGCTCATGCGACTGATCCGGTTGGCGCAGCCTGCGAATTCTTACCGCCGCTTCTTTCTGGGCCGCCGCATCGAACGGCGCATGAAGAAACTCACTTGCGCCCATACGCAAACTGCGAACGATAGCCTGTGAATCCTTCGTATGATGAAGACCGATCACCTGCGCCGTCGGCTTGAACGATGTTACGATTCGAATCGTCTCGCAAGCCTGCTCTATATTGGTGACAAGATCCAACAAGACGACGTCCGCCTTCAACTGCCGGAGGCGCAGTTCAAGAGCCTGTTCCGGCAGATAGGACTTTACGTCCGCCAAAATCTGAAAGGTCCTGGTCGCAGGCAAAGATGCCAGGATCAGACGCGACAGTTCCCGGTCAGGGGAAATGAGCAGCGCCGTTAATTCTGATTCTCTGCCTGTCATAAAATTTGCCTCAGCACGTTACGAGATAGGTCTACGCAACTGCTAATTGCTCCCTTTGGCTGACTTCTTCGAGGGCGCAGCCGTCTTGGACTTATCCTTCAGCGGAGCATCGAACTGCTGAATATCCATGAATTTCTTCGGGTACTCCACGGTGGGCTTAGGATCTCCGGCGTTAATCGGATTAGTAATCTCTGGCGAGACCATCACGATCAGCTCCGTGTTCGAACGAGATTCGCTCTTGCTCTTGAAGATTGCCCCCAGAAGCGGAATGTGCGAAAGGCCAGGAATCTTTGACATCGTTTCGGTCACACGGTTGTCGATAAGCCCACCAATTACGAAACTCTGCCCTTCCCCTAGCTCGATGTTGGTTTCCATACGCCTGGTGGCCAACGCTGGAATGGTGAAACCAGAGATCGATACACCATTGGCGATGTCGATCGTGGAGACTTCCGGCTTGACGTACATTTTGATGGTCTTGTTCTCGGTGAGTGTAGGAGTAAAAGACAGGCGAATACCAAACTCGCGGAATTGAACAGTCACTGCGCCGGCATTACCGCCACCCTGAAGCACGGGAACAGGGAACTCACCACCGACCAGGAAGCTGGCTTCCTTGCCGTTTGTGGTCACCAGGTTCGGCTCTGCCAGGATTTGAAGAATTCCTTTGGACTGGAGCGCCTTAATAAATGCTCCGATGTTCAGGTCAGGACGAAATGCGAAAATATTCAGCGCATCGGCGACGCTGAAGCTGTTCTGGGTTGCTCCGCCTCCGCTTCCGCCAATCTGTGAAGGCGAAGGCGCGGGATTCTGACCAGTCGTGGTGCGAGCCGTCGTATTTCCAGCCCCGGTTGAGATCAGATTCGCACCCAGACTCATACCGTTGTTGCGGTCCATTTCGGCAAATTTGACGCGCAGAAGTATCTGTTTGTCGACCTTAGGAGTTGTCAATTGCAGGTTATTCAATACACTCTTGGCAAGCGGTCCGACCAAAAGCCCGGCTCGATCGCTTACCTCTTTCGAACTCACCTTGCCAACCAGGGAAACCGAGTCACGGGCCGATTGAACCCGGATATCTTCATTGGGAAACGTCTCTTTCAGCAACTTCTTTATGGGTTCAAGATTTGCTTCCACGTTGACAGCGTAGAATTCGCGTTGTCCACTCTTGGCCCATACAATCAGCGTCGCCGAGCCATTGCCTTTGGCATGCAACAGAATTTCTCGTGTGCTCACGGCAACATAGTCAACCACCTCCGGATTGCTGGTTGAGATCCGGCTAATATCCGCCGGATAGTCAATCACAACGCTCTTTCCGACAGTAAGCTTCAACTCCTGCGCGGTTTGAGCGAATGACGCACTAATGCAGGCGGCAAGGACAACACCAAGATGGACCAGTCGAGCAAAGCGGCCGGGCTTGTTGCCTGTGGACAATGCGAAATTGTTGTTTTTCTTGTTTGTATACATTGGATATCCACCCAAACGGAATTGTCGCGTGTAGCACATGACCTAGTTCTTCCTCGGAGCTACTGTCTCAATGGCCTTTACAGTCCCACGGAAGGTGATGATTTCTTCTGGCGGTGGTGGTGGCGGCGGCACAACCACAGGGGGCGGCGCCGCTACGGCTACCGTAACCGGCGGCGGCGCGGAACGCACCACTTTTCGGCGAGGGGGAGCCGGCATGTCTTCGTTATCCTTATCCCCCTTCGACGCACTCCCGACCAGCCTCTTGCCCGAACTGCGGCGGCCGCCGAATAGCTCATTAAGGTCGTGACCAGAAGTCTTTTCGATATTCTGATCACTTCCATTGCGCAGGACCAGTTGTATGCGGCCTTCGTTGCCTGCCAACGTAAGAGTCTCCGCCTGATCGGGGCTCACCAGAAGCGTAACGGTAGGCGCATTAATCGCACCGCCTCGCTGGTCAGGTTGAATCGTCTGGCCGGCGGAGAGCACAAGAATGTTTTGAAGAACTGTGCTAGTCATGGTGGCCGAACTCACGTCCGGCGGCCTTCCGGTGACCAGAACATCCACCCGCAAGCCTGGCAGGACGAAGCCGGCAACGCCGACCATTTCGTTCACCCGGACAGTCACGGCGCGCATGCCAACCGGGATGATGGGCGCGAGTCCGAGACCACTGCCGCGAGCAGCCAGGCGGCCTTCGAGAATGGGTTCATCTTGAAGAATATTGCTGACGATGGGCCTGTCCAAAACCTCTTCGACCTTACTGAAACCGCCTTTCGGTGTCTGCTCCAAGGGCATCTTGACAATTTTGACGTCGCCCGGCTTCACGGTAACGCCGATGCCAAGCGGCCTTGCCGCGACAACGACGTCGCGCTGATCGGTCCGCTCAACTTTTTTCACCGGCGTGGTTGCGCGAGCGGTCATCTGGTAAAAAATACTGGAAACCACCAGCGCAAAAACAAGACTCACCCCTAGAACAGTTAGAAATCTTCGATCCATTTCTTTTCTCCCGGCATTCTACTTCTCCAAAATCCAACAACGCTTAACGAACCCAGACCACGCCTTCGAGGCCTCTTTAATCAGGACCAGCCATTTTCAGGACCTCGCGACCAGTTCCAACCAGACGCCCAAAGTGATTGCGGGCGCATATGGAATAAATCTGCTTCCCGACTCGGTGCCTGAGAGCCGGCTCCGTAAAAAGCGGTAGAGCAAAACACTCACGGCGAAAACGGCCCCAATGACGCCTATCCAGACGGCCGCCTCAAACAACCGGCTGGCTCCGCCAAGCAACGCTCCAAATCCGGCCATCAATTTGATATCTCCGCCGCCCATGCCACCAAGCAGATAAAACAAAAGGAAGACCACAAATCCGCTGCAAGCTCCCAGGAACGAAGACCAGACACCTGGCCAACCACGTTCGCTGTAATGAATAAGAAGCCCGGCAATCAAAGCCACAACCGGAATCCAATTAGACACTTGGCGGCGCATCAGGTCCTCAATGCTCGCGGCAAGTCCGATTCCGATCGCCATGATGATCTGCCAGCTCATTGTTTTCCTTTCGATCCGCGGGAATCACGATCCCGAACTTCATTTCCAGCATCCGTTCCTAAAATCGAAGGCGCGAGAAACCCGCCCTTCAAGGCATAGTCCAGAAGATCTTCGCCCGATGGCAAAGTCCACCCCGGTAACGGCGGGCCAGCGGTTTCGCCCCGCGCCGCCTCAGCGAGAGCGGCAAGCGAGGATTTCATCTCTGCGTCTGCCTCTGGCGCGGATACCGGCTTCGAGCGACTCATAATCCGAAATCTCCTTCTCTTAATTCGGCGGAGTTGGCCGATTTCATTAGACCTAAGGAAGCCGTCGTACTGGTTTTTTTTGTACGACTTTGTATGGATTTGTCCGTACGGAGCCGTTTCCGATAGACAATCGCCTCCTCCGTCTTCTCAATCATTTCCCACTCTTCCCGCTGTTCCAGCAACGACGCAAGGGCCCAATTCGGAGGCACCAGCGCGACATCGAAGTGATAGCTATCGAGGACTTTATCCCATCCCAGCCGGCCGCTGATCAGGTGCAAATAGTCGTCGGCGATCTTGGGTCCAAAGTAGTCGCTACGCCCATCAATAAAAACTTTTTGCCGCGGGTAATTGTGATAGATAAGGTAATCAGCCCATTGGTCGGAAGTAAACACCTTAGAACTAACCAATAAGTCGTGGTGCTTGGCGATCAACGATGCCGGAAACCTCTCCTTGGGAAAATCCTGCGGCCACTTGACCGGCTCGTTTACGAAGATCAAAATAATGACGGGAACAGCCACCCAAGGACTGAATCGAAGACAATTGCGGCGCAGATCATTGGCGATCGAATCCAGAATTCCCCACACCGAGTTCTTCGACTTTCCCACGACATGCTGATTCCACCAAGCGGTGATTTCAGCGGCGATCCAAGGCCCGGCAACGATTGAGTAAATCGGAATGTGGCGAACAGACCCCAAAGCCATATGAGCCCAAAACAGCATCAACAGCGCTTCCGGCCAGCGTTTCCGCCGCGCATACGACACGGTCACAAGCAGGCCTGCAAACAGCAGCACCTCGAACTGGAGCATGTTCTCATTACGAAAACTAGGGGATTGAAACTCCTCTACCGCATTGCGAATCCAATCCGCCCGCAGGTATTCGAACACATGCAGGTGCAACTGGTAACCATACGGATTCAGCAGGCTCGCCAGGGCCACCCCGGCAGTCAACAATCCATAACGAAATACGTGCGTCCATCGACTGGCCAGCGCGCTGCCAATCGTGACTAGCCCTGTGCATGCGATGATCGCCACAAATCCGCCGTGCATATTCGTCCACAAGGCCGTCAGAGGAACCAAAATCCAAACCAGCCGCGAATGTTGCAGCCGGTCGCGGTCCAGAATCAGCATGGAGATCGCAAGAAACAACAGCGTAAACACGTGCGGCCGCGCCAGATAGTGAACGCTCGATCCACCCACGCCCAGCATCACGACAACCAGACCCACGAAAATGTTTGCGCCGCGGCGCATCATGTGAAACAGCAGTAGCGTCATCGCCAGCGGTATCACCACCCCCGCCAACAGTACAATCCCTTTCAGGCCAAACGCCCTGTGCAGTAGCGAGAAAACCACATCGGTAAGCCATTCCCACGCATACCAGGCACCGTCCGGTTTGGAGAACGAGAACAAATCCGTCGTTGGAATTCTGTGTGTATTCAGAATGTAGTCCCCGGTGCGGATATGCCAGCCCGCATCGCCGTCATACAACAGGCCTGCCCATCCGCTGGGCCCCCCGGCAAACAACCAGACCAACAGCGAAAAGAAGAAGCAATCCAAAAAGGAAGGCCGCCAGGCGTTCAGAATCGCCGCGGCGAATCCTGGGCTTCTGTCCGCGGCGAGCGGTGCTGGTGGAGCAATCAGATGTTGAGCTGAATCAGACATGACCTACTCTTCTATCGGCTGACAGGACCGGCCACAACATGTTCCCGCGGCATTGAATCCAGTTCCGCCGGATTGAACATCTTGCGCGCCTGCACGGCAAGCTCAAAGCGGTCCTTGACCCCTGTTTTTTCGAATATATGCATCAAGTGAACCTTGACTGTCCCAGGGGTAATCAACAGAACATTGGCTATCTCTTTGTTCCTCATCCCTTTGCAGATCAAGTTGACGATCTCAAGCTCGCGCGGCGTTAGCCGGGGCGCATTCTTGCGGCCTGTCAGTCCAGAGACGCTCCCGGCAATCGAATGCTCCATCCACATCTGGCCAGACGCAACCGCCGACAGGCAATCCAGCAGCGCGGAAATGGGCATGCTTTTCTTGAGGATGCCGCGAATTCCAAGCTGCAGGGCGCGGAAACAATCGACTTCGCTCATTTCGTTAACCCAGAGAATCACCTGAGTCGACGGCGCGAAAAGCCTGATTTCCGAAGCAAATTGAAAGGTTGATTTTAGACCGGTAGCGTGGTCGGTCAACGCCAGTTGCGGTTTGATCGAAAGAATCTCAGAGATTCCCTGGCTCTGCGTGCTGCAGGAGCCAGCGAAAACAAACTGCGTTGTCGCCTGAAGGACCTTCTCCAGGCCCTCCACAACAATTGGTTGACTCTCGCACGCAAATACGGAAGTTGAATTCACTAAACCTGATCTGCCTTATACATCTGCTATCGGCAGTCAGGAAGTGAATGTTTAGCCTGTTTTCGGCGATTGCACTTAATATCGCCCGGTGGAAAGGCAGAGTCCCACCTGACTAAGTCTGTATAGTAGCCGGCCTACGAAACTCGTTTGCAATTGTAGACGATAGCCTGGCCGCCCACGCCATCGACATCGAACTTCAGCGAGTCCCCGGAGACTTTCCCCTTATAGGTCAACTTCATTTCGTTGTCCTGGAACTTCACAGTGATTGTGAAAGAGAGGATGTCGCCGTCGACTTTACCGTCGGTAATCACCGACTTGCCCATCATTTCGCTGGTGGTTTCGCCCGTGAGCTTCCCGCCATCCACTTTGAAAACAAACGTTCTCTCAATGGTGTTGCCACCCAGATCGGCGGTACCTTTCCAGGTTCCGGATACGTCGGCCGCGGCTGCGCAAAGCGTGAACATAAGAAATGCAAATAGGGTAGAGAGGAACTTCATGGCTGCTCCATATTGATCGGGATTCAAACAGTGATCCCGATCTGTTTAAGGTGATGTTCCAGGTGAACGACATAGTCGTCAACCAGGAACGCAAGCGTTACCGCGCCGGAATCTCCGATGCGGCACGCAGTCTCAAGCTTATTTGCCGGCAGATTGGCAATCACATGGGCGAGGTACCGATTGTAGTTACTCCACAGCGCAACCAGCACCGCCCAACTTGCTTGTTGCGGGTTCTGTATAACAATATTAGCCGACTGGTCGTAACCGGGAAATGCAAGCGAATCCTGCTGCGCCGCGCGGACAAACCGTTGATGATTGTTCGACGCCGAATCGATCAGGTGTGCCAGCAACTGCTTGCGCGACCAACCGCCGGAAAGCACAGGCAGTGCGCTGTCCCGATTGCTGATCTGCTGCAACAGCGGTTCCACCAAGTCGACAATCTCTCCGAGCCTGACAGCCAGCGTTTCCATGTCCACGATTCTACACTACACCTAAAGGGCCGCTTCCAGGGCGGAGCCCGCCGCAAGAATGGCATCCTCGTCGAAGGCGCGCCCGATGATCTGCAACCCAAGCGGCATGCCTGCCGCATCCTTGCCGCATGGCAGCGCCAGCGCCGGCAGTCCCACAACATTCACGCCGCGGACGAACCGCGTTGTCGCCAGCCGCACGTCTTCCGATTGTCCGTTGATTTCCAGCGTGGCTTGTCCAATCTTCGGAGCAGCGGTGGGCGTCACGGGAGTAAACAAACAATCGATGGATTCAAACAATTCGCTGAACTCGCGCTGCATCATGCGGCGGCGGCGCTGAGCGTTGACGTAATCGACGCCTGACACTAGCCGCCCCTGATCGAACAGCGCCAGCACATCCTCGCCGAACTTGGAGCGATCGGCCAGATGAGGTTCCATCAAAGCAGAGGCTTCGGCCAGCAGTACCACGCGCCCAATCGTATTCAACGCAGCGATATCCGGCACCCGCACTTCCTCGACATGCGCGCCCAATGCGGCGGCTGTTTGCACGCATCGCCGAAACGCCGCCAGCATATCAGGCGCAACGCGGTCGAGATAAAAGTTCTTGGGAACGCCGATGCGCATGCCATCGAGCCGTTCCGGACCTTCTTCGCCGAAGTCCATCACCGGCCGCCGCGTAGTGCTGTCATCGCGCGGATCGAAGCCGGCCAGCGCATTCAAGACGATCCCGGCATCTCGCACTGATCGCGTCAGCGGTCCCATATGATCCAGGCTAAATCCGAGCGGGAAGGAGCCATAGCGGCTCACCCGGCCATAGGTGGGCTTCAACCCAACCGTGCCGCAGAAAGCCGAAGGGATGCGGATCGAGCCACCCGTGTCGCTACCCATCGCCATGAAACACATATCCGCCGCCACCGCCGCGCCGGAACCGCCCGACGATCCGCCGGGCACGCAGTCCGGGTCGTGCGGATTGCGCACCGCCCCGAAGTGCGGGTTATTCGAAGTGACGCCATAGGCCAGTTCGTGCATGCCGGTCTTGCCAACCAGCACGGCCCCGGCCATCTGGAGTCTCTCCGTGACAGCGGAATCGTGATCCGGAATGTAGTCCTTATAAAGCAGCGATCCGGCCGTAGTGCGGATCCCCTTGGTGAAGAACAGATCTTTCAATGCAATGGGGATGCCGTCAAGCGGGCCTACATCGCGTTTTTTGGCGCGCCGGGCGTCCGAGGCGGCGGCTTGTTCCAGCGCCAACTCCGAGGTAACGGTAATGAAAGCGTTGAGCCGCGGATTCTTTTCCTCAATCGTCTTGAGCGCAGCCTTTGTCAACTCCACCGAGGAGACCTTCTTTTCGCGTAGCAGCGCCGCAGCTTCGACGATCGTCATTGCGCTTCCTCGTTCCCTGCATTGAAGATCGACGCCGGATCGGCACTTGCCGGGATACCGCTGCGCAGCGGCGCAAATGCGGCCTCCAGACCGTCAAGCGAAGGCGCAACGCGCGCGAGTTGTTCGTCGGGGATGTCGAGCCCCATTGCGTGGGAGATTGCCTGCCAGTTTTTCATCGCAGCTTCCACTATATCAGCGGCGAGTAGTTACTTTGTTCTGGGCTCTTGTTCTGCGGTGAGATCGACGGAAACGCGAGCCGGAGCCACCGGCCGTTCATCAATGACGACAAGCTTGAACCACAGCTTCACCAACTGCGAAAAGGTGCTTAGCAGCGACTTGATGCGGAAGAACTGGCTGCTCCCATGCATCCGGGCATAGTGATGCACACCCACTTCGGCCACACCGCACCCGCTGATTTCCAGCTTGCGCACCAACTCCACGCAGATTGTCCCGCTGGTTGAGGTCAGATGAATGGATTCAATCAGGCTGCGGCGTATCAGGCGGAAGTCGCAATCGATATCTCTGATGCGGATGCGAAAGAGCAGGCGAGCGAACCGGTTATAGGCGTTACCAATAAAGATGCGATGCTGCGGATCGTTCCGTTCCAGTTTGAAGCCGTTTACCAGGCCGACGTTGGCATTTAGCCGGTCAAGCAGCTTGGGCAACTCGCCCACGTCGTATTGCCCGTCGCCATCGGTATAAAAAACCAGCTCTTTTGTGGCAGCCGCGAAACCGCTGCGCAACGCGCCGCCATACCCGCGGTTCACCGCATGGGTAACAATCCGCAGCCGTGGGCCGTGCTTGCGCACCAGCGCCTCAAGAACGGCGCCAGTGTCGTCCGCACTGCCGTCATTCACCACAATGACTTCGAAGTCGTCCACATTATCTTCAAGTGTCTCAAAGGTTTTGCCAATGAGGCCGGGCAACGATAGGGCATCGTTATACGCCGGGAAAAACACGCTGAGGCTCTGATTACGGTGCGGCAAAGTTAACAAGGATGATACCTGATTTAGAGACGCACAAACAAGGGCTTTGATTACTATTCACAAGTGTAGTATCATAGTCAATTGCGGCACGTGGATTCCACAGCCGCTAACGGTGTGCGCTTCCCTAAGTAGCCTCCCGGAACGAAAAATCGAGGAAATCCAATGTACGCAGTAATCGAAACCGGCGGAAAACAGCATCGTGTTGCTCCCGGTGATGTATTGACCGTCGAAAAGCTCGCCGGCGAGACCGGTTCCGAAGTAGAGCTGGGCAGAGTCCTTGCAGTAGTGCAGGATTCGGGCGAGATGTTGCTGGGCACGGCTGCGGCCGCGGCCAAGGTAAAAGGCACCATCGTTAACCAGGACCGCGAACAAAAAGTTTTGGTTTTCAAGTTCAAGCGCAAAAAGCAGTACAAGCGCACCATCGGCCACCGTCAGTGGTCCACAGAAGTAAAGATTTCAGAGATCGTGGCGTAGAGGTTTATTCATGGCACATAAAAAAGGACTAGGCAGTTCTAAAAACGGGCGCGATTCAAATGCGCAGCGGCTCGGCGTAAAGGTATTCAGCGGCCAGACGGTAACAGGTGGTTCCATCATCGTGCGTCAGCGCGGCACCAAAATCAAGCCGGGCGTGAACGTGGGCGTAGGCAAAGACGATACTTTGTTTGCAATGGTCCCCGGCGTTGTCGCATTCCGCGACCGCGGTCGTATGGGCAAGTTCGTAAACGTGACCACGGCTGCTGTTTAAGCCTTTCACGAAATCAGTTTTAGCAGTTGGTGGAGCCGCCTGCAACAGGGCGGCTCTTTTTATTGGGACAGGCCAATCGCCTGTCTTACCCGTCAGGCGGCCGTGTTTGCCAGGGTAGGACAGGCGATTCGCCTGTCCATTGGAATCAAAATGTTTATTGATGAAGCAAAAGTTTGGGTGAAGGCCGGCGACGGCGGCAATGGTTGCATGGCATTCCGGCGCGAAAAGTTCGTTCCCCGCGGCGGTCCCAGCGGCGGTGACGGCGGGCGCGGCGGCGACGTGATCATCGTGGCCACCGAAGGCTACAACACCCTGCTTCATCTGCGTTTCAATCCAGAGCACAAAGGCGAACGCGGACGCCACGGCGAAGGCAGCAATTGCACCGGTGCCACCGGCCGCGGCCATGAGCTTGGCGTGCCTGTCGGCACGATGGTCTATGACCAGGAATCGGGCGAACTGCTGCACGACTTCACCGAAGCCGGCGACCGCTTCATCGTCTGCCGCGGCGGACGCGGCGGACGAGGCAACGCTCGCTTTGCAACCTCCACGCATCAGGCCCCAACCGAACACGAAGACGGCAAACCGGGCGAAGAGCGCCGCTTGCGGCTGGAATTGAAGCTCCTCGCCGACGTCGGCCTGGTGGGCTTCCCGAATGCAGGCAAATCTACCTTGATTTCGCGCATCTCGGCCGCAAAACCAAAGATCGCCGACTACCCGTTTACCACGCTAGAGCCGAATCTTGGAGTCGTCAGCGCCGATGGCGACAAAACCTTCGTCGTAGCCGACATCCCTGGTCTGATCGAAGGCGCCAGCGAAGGGCACGGCCTGGGAATTCAGTTCCTGCGCCATATCGAGCGCACGAAGATGCTGGCCCATCTGGTGGATGTTTCCGGAGCCAGCGGGCGCGATCCGCTGCACGATTTCGAAGTGATTCTGGTTGAGTTGGCCAACTTCAGCGAAGAACTGGCGGCCAAACCGATGATGGTGATCGCTACCAAGATGGACGCAATGGAAGATGAAGAGAAAGTGGACGCACTCGAAAAGATTGCGACAGAACGGGGAATGCCGTTCTATCGCATCTCAAGCGCTACCGGTGCTGGCCTCGACACGATGAAACGCGCCATGGCCGATTTTGTTATCGTGCGCAGCACTTCTGAGTCGACACCAGAGCAAGTGGAGCCTTAGGCCGGTCCTGCGCGAAGAAGTTCTCTTTCGAAAGACCCTGATACACTTTGCCCGCGACTTGCGCGGCCACTGGTCCGTTGACCGGCTTGCCACCCGTCAGCAGTACAACCACAACCAATTTGTTTTTGCCGACATCGTTGAAACTGCCGAACCAACCAAGGTGCGTCGGCGTGGTGCGGTCCGTGCAGGTGCCTGTCTTGCCCATAATCGGCTCGTTCGGATCATAGTTGGCACGGCGCGCTGTCCCGTACTCTACTGCACCCATCATGCCCGGCTTCACTTCCGGAATGAACCTTTCGATATCCAACTTACGTTTCACATGCGGCGTAAAGGCGGCGATCTCTGCCTGTGTGCGCGGATACTGCAGGTGATACATGGTGCCGCCGTTTGCGATGGCCGAAAGCAGTGAGGCCAACTGCAGCGGCGTTAACTGGATGCCTTCACCGAAACTCGTCATCATCCCGACTCCGCCGAACTTCGGCGGCACGGGTGTGAGAAAGCCCGGCTTTTCCCCCTCGATATTCATCCCTGCTTTTTCGCCCAGGCCGTAAAGCTTGGCGTAGTAGTTCACCCGTTCGAAGCCGAGCTTAATGCCAAGACTGGCAAAGTAGGGATTGTTGGAGTGCGCCAGCGCTTCGGTCAGGTTCATGGTCTTGTACTTGGTGAGACGAAGCGGAGTCTCGCGCTCCACAATGCCTTCACTCAGCGAGGCCAGGGCGCAGACAATCTTGATAGTGGAGCAGGGCTGAAAGCCGGAATTCAGCGCCAGTTTCTGATTGACGATAGAGAGGATGCGGCCGCTGCTCGGATCGGCAACCACGACGGTGCCGTTGTAGGCGCCCAATGCTTCCACCGCTGCCCGGCGGATGACAAGATCTTCCCCATCGACGTTATCGCCCATCGTGGAGTCAGCAAACGTTGGTGACGTCCAGGGACTATAGGCGATGCGTACATTCTTGCGCGAACGGGATGGGACAAACTGGCTAGTGGCAGAAGTAGCCGTTTGGGTCGCCGAAGTCTTAACGAGCGAAGACTTCACGGCAGCAGACTTGGTCTGCGGTGCGACCACTTTCTTAGCCACGGTTTTGCCGGGGGCCTTCTTCTTTTTCTTCTTTGTGGTTGCGGTTGCAGTCTGGGAACTAGTAACAGCTCCACAAATCTCTACAGCCACGAGGGTGCCTAGGGCCACCGCCAAAGCGATACCAAATCGACGCATGTACTCTCCGTAATAAGAACATCATTACGGCCAAGCCCTCCCTCGGCCGATTCGCTACTCAAGTATTGTGACCTTAGATGGGGGTGGAAGTCAAGTAAATTAAAGGCGTAACCCTTGGTACCCAAGGGGGATAGATTCGATTACGCCGCGGTCCAGCCCCCGTCAATCGTTACCACACTACCCGTCATAAACCCGGATTCCTCGGCACACATGTACAACACAAGGTTCGCAATCTCTGAAGGCTTGCCCAACCGGCCCATCGGCTGTCGCGCTGCGATTTCGGCCCGCACTTTTTCCTTCTCATGCTTGTGGTACTTTTCCAGATACCCTTCGACGAAAGGTGAATCCACGGTACCTGGGCAGATGCAGTTAACGCGGATTTCCGTAGGATACTCCACCGCCAACTGCTTCGACATGGCGACAACAGCGCCCTTCGTTGCGCAGTAGCCGAAGCGCTTCTTGATGCCGATCAGGCCGGCGACGGACGCGATGTTGACCATCGATCCATGCGTCGCCTTCAGCAGCGGCACGGCGTACTTCGCCATCAAATATACACCTTGCACATTGACGCGATACAGACGCTCGAAGTCGGCCAGTTCACAGTCTTCGATGCCGCCAACATGCCCGATACCGGCGTTGTTCACCAGAATATCGAGTTTGTCGAGCTTCGCAAACGCGCCCTTCACCGCCTCCTCGCTGGTGATGTCACAGGCTTCGAATGAAGCTCCCGGCAACTCCGCCGCCAAGGCCTGTGCGCGCGCCGCGTCAATGTCAAAAATAATTACGGAAGCTCCCGCCGCGGTCAACACACGCGAGGTCGCTTCGCCGATTCCACTTGCTCCGCCCGTAACAATGGCACGGCGGCCGTTTAAATTGAATGAACTCATGGTCAATAATAAATTGTATCGCCAAATGACCCTTCTCAACCTGTTCGACCTCACCCTCATAGAACGAAAAAGCGAAATCGCGCTGGAATTCAATGGCGTCACGTACACCTTCGGAGACATCGAAGACCGCAGCAACCGTACTGCCGCCACAATGCTGGCACGCGGACTTGAGAAAGGCGACAGGCTTTGCGTTTACCTCGTCAATTCGCTGGAGTTCATCGATCTCTACATCGCCTGCGTCAAACTCGGGGTGATCTTCGTGCCGGTCAACATTCTGTACCGCGAACGCGAGATCACGCACATCGTGAAGGACGCTGATCCGAAAGCCGTCGTAGCGAATGGCGCGCTGCCGGCCGAGGTCGCAGTGCCCGTCTGGCAAGCCACCGAAATGCTATCGGCTGAGCCGGCGGAACGTCCGCGCGTCATGCTCGATGGCGACTCGCCCGCAGGCATCATCTACACATCGGGAACCACGGGCGCATCGAAAGGCGCCGTACTAACTCACAACAATTTCGCCTCGAACGCGCTTAACATCATCACCTGCTGGAAGATCACGGCGGCAGATCGATATCTACTCGGGCTGCCCTTATTCCACGTTCACGCCCTCGGCAATGCTCTGCACGCATGGCTGATCGCCGGCTTCCGCATGCGCATGCTGGAGCGCTTCGAACATCAAACGGCAAAGGAAGTCTTCGCCGATTTTGTTCCCACGCTGTTCTTCGGCGTGCCGACGATCTATGTCCGCCTGCTGGAATGGCCGGAGACCATCGCCAGGGCCGTGGGAGCGAACATGCGGCTCTTCGTTTGCGGTTCAGCCCCGCTGCCAGCGCAAGTGCTGGAAGATTTCGAAGCGAAGTTCGGCCACCGCATTCTGGAGCGCTACGGTATGACGGAAACGATCATGAACATCAGCAACCCCTATAGCGGGGAGCGCCGCGCGGGCACCGTCGGTCTGCCGCTGCCGGGCGTTTCCGTGAAGATCATTGAAGGGGAAGTGTATGTGAAGGGACCGAACGTGTTTGCAGGCTACTGGCGCCGCGACGAGGCCACCAAGGCCGCATTCGTGGACGGTTACTTCCGCACCGGTGACGTGGGCGAGTGCTCGGAAGACGGCTACTACACGCTGCGCGGACGAAAGAGCGATCTGATCATTTCCGGAGGCTTCAATATCTATCCCAGGGAAATCGAAGAGCTGCTGTTAGAGGACCCCTCGGTAGCCGAAGTGGCCGTAGTAGGCGTGGCCGACCGCATGAGAGGCGAACTGCCCGTGGCCTACATCGTCACAAAAGGCGAAGCTGATTTCGCAGCGCTAGAGGAATTCTGCCGCAACAAACTGGCCTCATTCAAAGTTCCAAGAGGCTTCGTAAAAGTCGATTCCCTGCCCCGCACCGCCCTGGGCAAAGTCCAAAAACACCTGCTGCCCCCGGGGAAAATGTAGGGCGGCCTTTAGGCTGCGCGGGGCTTCAGCCCCGCCCGCACCGCAGCCAAACTCGTCTCCAGACTATTAAACACCGGCACGCCCACAATCGCCTCAACCTCTGCCTGCAACCGCGCCATGGAAACCTGGGCCATCACCACGGCCTCAACTTCCCGCTTAGCCAATCGCCGCGCCGCCGCCAGAAACAACTCATCATGCCGCGCCCGATCCCCCGCCAACAAGGCCTTCAGCGCATCCTCTTCCATCTCATGCACCACCGCGATACCCGGCTCAGCCTCTTCCAACAGTCCGCGCGTCGTGGCCAAGGTTGCCGGAAACGTAGCCAGCACGCCCACTCGCTTACCGCACGCCACCGCCAACTGCGCCATCGGCTCATCGATCTTAAACAACGGGATCCCCGCCCCCACGCGCAGCGCGTCCATCGTCTCTTTCTGCACCGCCGAACAGGTCAGCATGATCAACGCTGCGCCGTACGTATCGCGCGCCGTGGCAACCATCGCCTGAAACCGATTCTCCGATCGCACATAATCCTGCGCCGCCAAAAACCGCATAATGCCGTCATCCAGCAAATGCACGCAATCCAGGTCAGCAGCGTGAGCGGTATAGTAATTCGCCACCGGCTCAATCGCCGCGCGCGAAGCATGAATGAATGCGACGGTCATTGCAATAGATCCTTCAATGCAACTTCCAGCGTTTCCAAATCCGCGTCGTTGTTATAGAAGTGTGTCGACACGCGCAGATTTCCATGCCGTGCGGAAACCAACACGCCGCGCTCCTTCAACGCCTGAGCCAGCGCGCCGGCATCGCGCCCGTCCCACTTCGCCGTGATGATCGCCGAGTTCTCTGAACCAATCGAAGCTCCAAGACCGCGCAATCGTTCTCGACATTGATCCGCCAACGCCAGCACGCGAAACTCAATCACCGAGGGGTCCAGTTCCAGCATCATTTGAATCGACGCCTCCATCGCATACAGCAACGGAAACGACAGCATGCCGCCTTCGTACTTCTCCGCATCGTCATTAAAAACGGGCTTCCCATGATGCAGTTGATTCACGTTGCGCCAATCGAAATGGCTGCGCCAGCCGACCGTATTCGGAGCCAGTTTCTGCCTCAACCGCGGATGCACATACATGAAACCCGCGCCGGTCGGCGCAAGCAGCCACTTGTAACCATGCACGGCCAACATGTCCGGCGCGGCAACGGGGACATCCATCTCCAATGCACCCACGCTCTGCGTGCCGTCAACATAAAGCAGAATCCCCCGCTCGCGAAGCAGAGGAACAATCTCTGCGAACGGCGCACGGAATCCAGTGGCGTAGTTCACGCTGCTCATCACGACAAGACGCGTGTTCGCCGTCACAGCAGAGGGTAGCCCGTTCCACGTGGTCTCGACATACTCCACGCCCTTGTTAGCCAATAGCGACGGGTAGTAAATGTTGTTCGGAAACTCGCCGGCCAGCGTAACCACGCGGTCGCCTGACTTCCAATCCAATCCGCCAATCAACAGTGAAAGCGCGGTCGACGCGTTCGGAATGAAAGCAATGTCCTCGGCCGGCGCGTGGATCAACCTGCCCACGGTTTCGCGCAGGCAATCAATTTCGTCATACCAGCCCAGGAAATCCGAACACGCCAGTTCATCGCGATGGGCCATGTGCCGCGCCATCGCCTCCACGGCCCGCACGGGCATTTGCCCGAACGTCGCCGTATTCAGAAACGTCCACTTTTTCAGCGACGGAAACTGCTCACGAATCGCGGCCCAATCAGAGTGCATGGTCCTTCACGTAAGCGGCGGCATCGGCCAACGCCACGTCAGCCGACTGACGCATGCGGCGGTTGGACACTTCCACCATGCCATCCTTCAACTTCTTGCCCACCGTAATGCGGAAGGGAATGCCAACCAGTTCAGCATCCTTGAACTTCACGCCGGGACGCTCGTCGCGGTCGTCAAGAATTACATCCAGCCCGAGCGCCTTGCACTGTTTGTACAAGCTCTCAGCCGCCTCGCGCTGCGCCTCATCTTTGAAAGACACAGGCGTCACGACAACAGTAAACGGAGCGATCGAAGGCGGCAGCGTCATGCCCAGTTCATCGTTATAAAGTTCGATGGCGCAGCACAAAATGCGCTCGATACCGATGCCATAGGAACCCATGATCGGCGTGATCTCTTTACCCAATTCATCCAGAACGCGCAGGCCCATCTTGTCCGAATACTTGTAGCCGAGCTTGAAAATGTGCCCGATTTCGACGGTCTTCACGATCTCCAAAGGCTTGCCTGTCTCGAGTTCCGTATCGCCCGGGGCCACCGTGCGCAGATCGTGCCACGCGGCTTTGAAGTCCTCGTCCGGCGTCACGTTGCGCAGATGGTGGTCATCTTTGTTTGCACCCGCGATCATGTTCTTACGGCCCTGCAATGCGAGATCGCAAAGAATCGGCATGTTGGTCACGCCGATCGGCCCCAGCGAACCAGGGTCTGCGCCGAACCATTCGCGAATCTCATGCGGGTGCGCCGCGCGCACGTCCGATGCGCCGGTCGCCGTACCAAACTTCGCTTCGCTCAAGCTATGATCGCCGCGCAGCAGCGCCAGCACCGGCTTGCCATCGGCCACCATCACCAGGCTCTTCATCTGCGAGGTCTGAGGCAGGCCCGTAAATTCGGCCACTTCCACGATGGTCTTCTTGCCGGGCGTGTGGAACTCTTCGGGCTCCAGGTCACCTTCGGGATCGGCCACGGCCGGAGGCACAGGCCGCGACACGGCCTTCTCCAAATTCGCTCCATAACCGGTTTCCGGGCAAGTGGCCACGAAATCTTCACCGGCATCGGAAGTCACCATGAACTCATGCGACTGGCTTCCGCCCATCGCGCCCGAGTGCGCTTCCACGGCGATAAACTTCAAGCCGCAGCGCTCGAAGATGCGGCAATAGGCGTCGTGATGTTTCTTGTACGAAACGTCCAGCCCCGCGGCGTCGATATCGAAGGAATACGAGTCCTTCATGATGAACTGGCGCACACGCAGCAGGCCCGATTTGGGGCGCGGCTCATCGCGGAACTTGGTTTGAATCTGATACCAGATCTGCGGCAGTTGCTTGTAGCTGCGCACTTCGCCGCGCGCCACGTAGGTCATGATCTCTTCGTGCGTCATGCCCAGGCAGAGGTCGCGGCCCCAGCGGTCCTTCAGGCGGAACATGTTCTCGCCCATCACGTCCCAGCGGCCCGATTCCTGCCAAACCTCGGCCGGATTCAGCGCCGGCAGCAGCATCTCCTGCGCGCCGATGGCGTCCATCTCTTCGCGCACAATGGCGGTGATCTTCAGCAGCGACCGCTGCGCCAGATAGAGATAGTTATAGATGCCGCTCGATAGCTGGCGGATATAGCCCGCGCGCAACAGCAGCTTGTGGCTGACGACTTCAGCCTCTGCGGGGGATTCGCGCAGGGTGGGGATGAACAGTTTACTCCAAAGCATTGTGGTTTCCGGGGATAAAAGTGAACCTTAAGTTTAACATGTAGGGCAGAATCACTCCCGTAAGTTGGTGGATTCGATCGCCCCCAATGGCCGGATACGGGTTGTCTCATTCGTGACGATACAAAACTTCCCAGGGATCTCCGACTGAAAATTGGCGATGGACAGCACCAGGCGTACCGCGTGCTCTGGGGATTCCAGGGTTGCGCGAAAGCGCACTACCCCGATTCCAATCGGCAAGCCCCGTCGAAAAACCAACTCCCCGAAATCTTTATCGAAGGTCAGCAGGATGCGGCCCCCCGTTGCTACATAGGTCTTAGGAAAGATCCATGCAGCGGAAGAACTGAATGAGAATGCCGCTCACTCGTTCGATGAGCAAGCAACCGCTACCGCGGCGGAAACGGCTACCGTTGCAGTTGTGCTTGCATTGTTGAATGCGCTGCTGGAGGACCGGCTGAACGGGCTGCGGCCAAGGGAAGGAAAGCGACGACAATAACCATGGATCATCGACCGCTAGCATCTCTCCGCCGCGGCCCTGCCTGGAACACACGACCCGCCGCCGCTCCCAAGGCGCCGCTCGCCGCAACCACGGCATTGTGCCACACAAGAATATGCGGCGCATCGAATACCTTGCAATGAAGTTCCAGCATCGCCAATCCCGCAAGTCCGGCAAGCGCCCCACGCGCCATCCCTGACGCAACGCTATCCACCGCAAAACCACGACGCAGCATCATCCACACCAAGGCCGCGGCCGGGATGGCTGTGGCCAGTCCAGCAGAAAGGCAACGCACGCCCTCCGTCACAAAATGCTGCGTCCCGTAGTTCTGGAAAAGTGCCGCAAACAAAATAGCCGGAGCAACGCAGATCGCAAGCATCGAGACCCATGGAGCCATCAACCGGCGGCTCCCCGGCACGGCTTCGGAAACACACAATCTCGCAACGGCGAAAAAGAGAACAACAAGAAGTGCAAAAATGGATGCGGCTTGCGTTGCGTCCATCTTGCGGATCCCGTAAAGGCCAAGCCCCAAGGCCACTGCCATCGCCACAACCGCGCAGGTGAGCACCATGCCGCCGGCCACCAGCGACGCCGCTGGTAAAGCATTTGCCGGTTGCAGTCCGGCACCGATGGATTTCGAAATTCGCTCAACGAGTGCAGCGTCAACGCCCGGTCCCGCGCCTGCCGCCTTGTTCAGAATGTCGTCGATTTCTCTATCGTTCATTTGCCGCTACCTTCCTGCTCTCCGGCCGGGCGCCCAACACCTTTCTCAATCTCTCGTAAGCGCGATGCGCCTTCTGTTTAACGGAGCCCACGGTGGAAGACGTCGCACGCGCCACCTCATCGAGCGACATGCCTGTCACCTTCAACATCAATACCACTTCACGCTGGCTTTCTGGCAACCCGGCCAACATCGCATCTATACCTGGACCATCCGGCTCACGCTCGGCCACCGGCTCCGGAATTGCCGAAGGATCTTCGACGAACTCTTCTCTGCCCTGTGCTCGCCGCGCTTTGCGATAGTGATCCACGCGCACATTGCGCGCAATCGCGTATAGCCAGGGTAACAATGGTTTGCCGCTGCGATAGGTGCCCCGCGCTTCGTGTACGCGCAGCCACGTCTCCTGCAACAGATCGTCGGCATGCTCCCGGCTCATGTGGTACATCAGAAAGAAACGATGTAGTTGCGGACTCAGCCGGTTGACCAGCTCCGCCGCTGCATAGGCATTGCCGCCGCGATAGCGGTCCATGAGCAGTCCTAACTCCAGTTCCGGCTCCATCGTGACAACGTCATTATCGCAGACCCACGAAAGCATCGCGGCCCAACGTATGCAGAGTGGCACTCCAATGTCGCTTACATTGATTAGAACGACGCGTCGCATTTGGGGTCTGACACCTTTTTTCGGCCGTTTTCTTGTCCGCCGAAGCC